>NZ_JBFRCK010000003.1:0-498759 GCF_040965775.1 Paraburkholderia sp. BR10954 | reverse complement strand
AGCGGGGCTGCATGCGTGCGCATGCCCCGCGCGGATCGCGCGGCAAACCGGTAATTCAGCGGGAAATTGCACGCGCAAGTCTCCTGAACGTAGCTTCGGTCGTCATGACGGGGCGCTTTTCAACAGCCTGCTAGATAGACCAGCGGGCAGGATGGCGTCGAATGCCGAAAGCACGCCGAACACTCCTGAAAAGCAGCAAAGCTCGTTGACTTGAAGCACGAGGCAATGGCCTGGTATTGACAACAAAAAGACCATTCTCTAGTTTACTGGATACTTGATCCCTTAAACTGGAAGACATGGACATCAACGCCCTGATCGCGCGGCGAGTCAAAGCGCTACGCGACGCTCAGAACTGGTCGCTCGACGCACTTGCCGAACGCAGCAAGGTCAGCCGCTCGAATATCTCGCTAATCGAGCGCGGGCAGAGCAGCCCCACCGCAACCGTGCTCGACAAACTGGCAACCGCGTTGAACGTGCCGCTCGCGTCGCTATTCGAGCAGGAAGGCGCACCCGCGGCAGAGCCGTCGCCAGTCAGTCGCGCGGCCGAACAGCCGGTATGGACCGACCCGAGCTCCGGTTATGTCCGGCGTCATCTGTCGCCGACCGCGCGCTCGGCGATCCAGTTAGTCGAGGTCAACTTCCCCGCGGGTCAGCGCGTCAGTTACGAAACTGGCGCACGCGACGCAGACATCCATCAACAGGTATGGATGCTCGACGGGTCGATGGAAATCACGATCGGCGACACCAGTTGGCGGCTCAAGACAGGCGACTGCCTGGCGATGCGGCTCGACAGCCCGATCGTGTTCCGTAACCCCACTCGCAAACGCGCGCGCTATCTTGTCGCGCTGAGCACTATGCCAGTCAACGATCGGAGAATCGGATGATCGATAACGTGACCATTCGGCGCGTCCGCGCGAACGAAGCGGCGGCCTGCGTCGAAGCGCTCGCCGACGTGCTGATCGACTGCGTGGAGGGCGGAGCATCGGTCAGCTTCATGCTGCCGATTTCGCGCAACACGGCGCTCGCGTTCTGGCGCAACGTCGCGGAGGGCGTCGCGCGTGGAGAACGCGCATTGTTGATCGCTGAAGACCGAGACGGAGGCATCGTCGGCACTGTGCAGTTGATCACCGCGCAACCCGAAAATCAGCCGCATCGCGCCGACGTCGCGAAGATGCTGGTGCATAGAAAAGCACGCCGCCGCGGCGTCGCGCACGCTCTGATGAACGAACTCGATCGCGTCGCGCGGGAAGAGAAAAAATCGGTTCTCGTGCTCGACACCGTAACTGGCGGCGATGCCGAGCGACTCTATCAGCGCGCCGGCTGGCAACGCGTCGGCAGCGTGCCGAACTACGCGGTGATGCCCGACGGCGCGTTCTGCGCCACCACGTTCTATTGCAAACAGCTTTGACTGCGCATGCAGTCCGTTCCGCGCAAGTATTTGAAAATTTCAACTACTTGCCTATAATGCGAGCACTGCGCATGACGGTCGACGGCGGAGCAAATTCTTGTACTCGGACTTCCTGACTTTCAGGCTCGATCTGACCAGCGCGCTGCTGATCAACCGCGCGAACATCGTCTATCGCGAGCGCTGGGATCTCGACGTGCGTGCGCTGCGCGTGCTGCGCCTCATCTGCGCGGAACCCGATATCACGCCCAAGGCCGTTTCGCAGCGCGCGCTGATCGAAAAAACGCTGCTTTCCAAAGTCCTCGCCGAACTCGAAACGCGCGGCCTGATCACACGCAACATGCATGCATCGGACCGTCGAAGCATCGCATTACGCGCCACAGATCACGGCCTCGAAGTTGCGCAGGCGTCCGAAGCGGTCGGCACCGAGCTCGAAGTCGAACTCGCGAAGGCGCTGAGCGCGAACGAACGTAAGACGCTCGAACGTCTGCTCAGCAAGCTTTCGCATAGCCTGCTCGAAAGCGGGTCCGCCAGCGAGCCGCCCGCGAGATCCTGAGCCACGATCCGCCTTTCGCCGCGCCCTCCCTGCGCTCGCCCAACACGAAACCACTCAGTGAATTCACACGCCGTCTACACCATTCTCGATCTGATCGGCACCTTCGCATTCGCGATCAGCGGCGCGGTCGCCGCGCGTCAACGACGGCTGGACCTGTTCGGCATCGTCGTGATCGCCTTCATGGTCGCGTGCGGCGGCGGCATCGTGCGCGACGTGTGCATCGGCGCGATCCCACCGGCGGGGCTGTCGAACTGGCGCTATCTGGCCACCGCGCTCGCCGCGTCCGCGGTGACGATTCTCGCGTATCCGCAGGTGCGCCGGTTGCGTCAGCCCGTGCTGTTCTTCGATGCGATCGGGCTCGGCCTGTTCGCGGTGTCGGGCGCGCAAAAAGCGCTCACGTATGGCCACAATGCCGAGCTCGCGATCCTGCTCGGCGTCGTCAGCGCGGTGGGCGGCGGTGTGATGCGCGACGTCGTGCTCTCGCGCGTGCCCGCGATTCTCGAGCGCGAGATCTATGCGTCTGCCGCGCTGTTCGGCGCGGCGGTGCAGGTCGGCTTTTCGTATGCGGGCTGGACGGACTGGTGGACGCCGTGGTTCGCGACGTTGGCTTGCATGTTGGTGCGGCTCGCGTCGCTGCGCTACGGCTGGCGGCTCCCGGTCTTCCAGGGCAGACGCGCGGCCGAGACGCGCGACAATTCATAGCGGCCTCTGGTCATGCGCCGCCCGCCATGCTCGGCAGCAGATCGCGATAGATATGAATCATCGCGGGCCCCATCAGCACGACCAGCAGCGCCGGAAAAATGCAGAACATCAGCGGAAACAGCAGCTTCAGCGCAATCTTGGCGGCCCGCTCCTCGGCGCGCATCCGGCGGCGCGTGCGCAGCGTATCGGACAGCACGCGCAACGACGCGCCGATGCTGGTGCCGAAGCGCTCGGCCTGGATCAGCATTGCACTGAACGAGTCGATGTCTTCCACACCGGTGCGCAGCGAAAAATTGCGCAGTGCCTTTTCCTTCGAGAAACCCGAGCGCATTTCGAGCAGCATCAGTTCGAGCTCGCTCGCGACCACCGCACTGCGCAGGCGGATTTCCTCGCCGACTTTCATCAGCGACGCATCGAGGCCCAGCCCCGCTTCCACACACACGGTCAGCAGGTCGAGCGCATCGGGAAAGTCCTCGACGATGCTGCGCTGGCGCGTTGCCGTGCGGCGCGACAGCACGACGTTCGGCAGGTAGTAGCCGAGCGCGGCCAGCACGACGAGCACGATCGCGCGTTCGAGCAGCGAGCTCGCGAACGACGAGCCGTACAGCGCGAGCATCGCCAGGAGCGGCAACGTCAGCGCGAGCGCGGTCTTCGCGGCCAGATAGATCGGCACGGCGTTGGCCGAGCGCCAGCCGGCGTTCATCAACTGCACGCGCAGCGCGGATTGCTCCCAGCCGTCCTTCGGCACCGACAGCTTCGAGATCGGCTGCGAGATCTCGACGAGCTTTTCGTACCACGGCGTCTGCGCGGCGGCGTCGAGCTGTTCCGGCGCCGGCACGGCATTCGCACCGCCCGCCTGCTCGATGCGGCGGCTCATGTCGCGCGGCGTGCTCAGATGCATCGCGCCGAACACGGCCGCGAAAACGATCGCGAACACGCCGGCGAGTAACAGAATCTGCGTGATGTTCAGTGTTTGCATGGTCCTTCTCCGATGACCTCGAGCCCGCTCAAACGCGAATCTTCACGATGTGCCGCATCCACAGAATCCCGAACAGCATGGCGACGCTCGCCACCGCGATCATCCTGACGCCCGCCGGGTCCCACCACAGCACGTTGAGGAACCCGGGGTTGATCGCCATCATCGCGCCGCCGACGCCGAACGGCAGCAGGCCGAGCACCCACGCGGACATCCTGCCTTCGGCGGAGAGCACGCGAACCTTGTCGAACAGCTTGAAGCGGTCGCGGATCAGCGCGGTGATGCCGTCGAGCACTTCGGCGAGATTGCCGCCGGTCTCGCGCTGGATCACGACGGCGATCACGAAGTAGCGCAGATCGCGAATCGGCACACGGGTCGCGAGATTCGTCAGCGCCTCGCTGATCGACACGCCGTAGTTGATCTCATCGAACACGATGCGGAACTCGCCGCTCATCGGCTCGGCGAACTCGGCGCCGACCATATCGATCGCGCCGGTGAACGCATGGCCCGAGCGCAATGCTCGCGAGAGCATGTCGCAAACGTCCGGCAATTGCCGTTCGAGCTGACGAATGCGCCGGTGGCGGTGCCGCTGCACGTAGACGATCGGCAGCAACGCGCATAGAGCGGCGGCGCCGGCCGTGAAGACCCACGGCACCCTGAGGCTCGCGCCCACGATCAGCACGAAAGGCGGCAGCACCGCGCAGGTGCCGAAGAATCGGCCGACCGACCAGGACAGCCCCGACTGCTGCAGAAACAGATCGAGCGCATGCACGCGCGGAATACGCAGCAGCAGTCGCGCGAGCACCGCCGACTCGGCCATCGTGCGTGTCTTCAGAATCGACAGACGCTGCCGGCTCATCGGGCCGCCGGCCGATACCGCGCGAATCCGCGAATCGACGCGGCGCGCGACCGGGCCGTGCCGGCTGTTCCAATACTCGTAGACGCCACCCGTCGCAAGCACCACGGCCGCGAACAGCAGAATGATCGACGCGTAGAAAATCGGGCTCATGCCAGTCTCCTGAAACACCGGGCAAGCGGTCTGTGCGCGTTGCCCGTGCACGTCATGTCGTTTCGAAGCGCCGCGCCGGATCGTAGATCTGCTCCGACGGCGCCACGCCGAATGCCTGCAAGCGCTCGGCGAATTTCGGCCGCACGCCGGTCGCGCAGAAATGGCCGCGCACGTTGCCCTTCGTATCGACGCCGGAGCGGCGGAACACGAAGATCTCCTGCATGTTGATCATGTCGCCCTCCATGCCGGTCAGCTCCGAAATGCTGACGATCTTGCGGCGGCCGTCGGTCAGACGCGTGGCTTGCACGACCACCGAAATCGCCGACGAAATCTGCTGGCGCATCGTGCGTGTCGGCAGCGACAGGCCGCCGAGCGTCATCATGTTTTCGAGGCGCGTCAGCGCATCGCGCGGCGTGTTCGCGTGGATCGTCGACAGCGAACCTTCGTGGCCGGTGTTCATCGCGTTCAGCATGTCGAGCGCTTCGGCGCCGCGCACCTCGCCGAGAATGATGCGGTCGGGGCGCATCCGCAGCGCGTTGCGCACCAGCGTGCGCTGCGTTATCTCGCCGCGTCCCTCGATGTTCGGCGAACGCGTCTCCAGCCGCAGCACGTGTTGCTGGCGCAGTTGCAGCTCGGCCGCATCCTCGATCGTGACGATGCGCTCGTCGCCCGGAATGAATCCCGACAGCACGTTCAGCAGAGTGGTCTTGCCGCTGCCCGTGCCGCCCGACACGAGGATGTTCACCTTCGCGCGCGCCAGCGCGTCGAGCACTTCAGCCATCGGCGGCGTCAAGCTCTGCAATTCGATCAGGTCGGCAACCTGCAACGGATTCGCGGCGAAACGGCGAATCGACAGCAACGGACCGTCGATCGCGCAGGGCCGGATGATTGCGTTCACGCGCGAGCCGTCCGGCAGGCGCGCGTCGACCATCGGGCTCGATTCGTCGATATGGCGGCCGACGCCGGAGACGATCTTCTCGATGACCTTCATCAGATGCGCGTCGTCGTAGAAGGTCACCTCGGTCGCCTCCAGCCGGCCACGGCGCTCGACGTAGGTATGACGATGCGTGTTCACCAGAATGTCGGACACGGTCGGGTCGCGCAGCAGCACTTCGAGCGGACCGAAGCCGAACATTTCGTCGTGCACGTCGCCGACGAGTTGCCGGCGTTCGAGATCGTTGGCGGGCGCCTTCTGGTCTTCGAGAATGCGGACGATCAGCGTCGCGATCTCCTGGCGGACCTGCTCGGGCGGCAACCTCGACAGCCGTTCGAGCTCGACGCGTTCGAGCACCGCCTGATGAATCTCGCGCTTCAGTTTCTGGTATGCGCCGCGCAACATGCCGGCAGCCGCCGGGTCCTCGCGTTCGCCCAGCGGCTGCACGCGTTGCGCGGAAATCTGCTCACGAAGCGACATGACGTTCCCCTGTTCTGATCGTGTGACGTACGAGCACGCTTAAAGCGTTTCGAGTTTCGGCGCCGGCGGACGCCCGAGCAGCCGCCCGAACAGCGACTCACCCTTCGCGCGCGAGCGCCCCGGTTTGGTCGCGCGTGCCGCGATGTTTTCGGCGAGCGTCTGCAGGCTGCGCGCAACCCCGCTGCCGCGCGCGGTCTTCGACACCGGCAGTCCCTGGTTCATCGCGTCGGTCACCGTTTCGGCATCCTCGGGGATCACCTGATACGCGCTCATGCCGAGCACGGATTCGAGCGCCCCGCGCGGCCGCTCGCCGTGCCGCGTATAGCGGTTCAGGATCAGCCGCATCTGCTCCCGCGCGTAGCCGAGCGAGCACAGAATCTCCTGCAGCCGGCGGCCGGCGCGCACGTGCGGCATGCTCGCCTGCAGCACGAGATGAATCTGGTCGCTGCGATCCAGCGCGAGCATCGACAGCCGGTTCAGCGTCTGACCGAGATCGAACAGCACGAAGTCGTAATGCGGTGCGGCGACACCGAGCAGCCACTCGAGACGGTCTTCCTTGACCTCGGCCGCCTTCACCGGGTCGCCCGCGCCGGCGAGGATATGGAAGCTGTCGCTCACATGCACGACGCTCGTGTCGAAGAACGCCGCATCCATGCGCTCGATCTGCGCGCAGATTTGCGGCAACGTCGACGGCGGCGTCTGGTCGGAGACCAGGAACGCGGCATCGGCGAACTGCTGGTTCAGATCGATCAGCAGCACGCGCTTTTTCTGCGGCAGACTCGCGATCGCATGTGCGACGTTCGCGGCGATGAAGCTGGTGCCCGCGCCGCCTTTGCACGACACGAACGACAGAATCCGCGTGTCGCGCGTGCCGCCTTGCAGGCTCTGCGCCTGCGCGCGCTGCAACGCGTCGCCGAACTGGCGCGAATCGAGCGGCCAATTCAGCACGTCGCGAAAGCCCGCGCGCATCGCGGCGATCAGCGTCTGCGGCGACGCGTCGGGAATCAGCAGGATGCAGGTGAGCCGCCCGTGCTCGCGATGCAGCCGCTCCACCACCGCGAGCTCCGCATCCTTCAGCGACGCGGCGTCGACGATCAGCACGTCGAACGCATCGAGCGTGTCGCCGCGCTCGCCGAGCAGCGACGGCGTGCCCATCGCGCGCGTGATCCGGTAGTCGCCGGCTTCGCCGCTCAGATGCGCGATCTGAGCGAGTCGTGCGCCGTCTTCAGAGAGAGCCAGGATGTTGATCATGATGTTCCCCCGCGTCCGCCATCACTGACTGCCGCCGCTGCTGCCGATCCCGATCACGAACGGATTGAACGTCGTGGCCGGCGTCTGGAACGACTTGTCGTACTGCTGCTGCGCGGCGACCGCGGCCTTGCCGTCGACCCCTGGTGTCGACGGCGTGTGCTCGCCCGCATGCGGATCGATGATCTGCATCTGCGTTACGGTGCGCACGGCGTCGCCGACGTGCGCGTCCCAGATCGGCGAGCTCGACATGCAGCCGCTCAACGAACCGCTCAGCGTGGCGCACATCGTCAGCAGCAACGCCGCGCGGCGCGTGATCAGAAGATGTTCGAGTTTCATGAGAGTCTCCTTCGCGGCGCGTTACGGGTTGGGCTGGGTGGCCTTGAGCGTCGGGTTGCCTGGGCTCGCGGCGTCGGCTTTGGCGAGCGCGGGTTCGGCGCTGGTTTGCGCTAGAGCTAGCGTTGCTGCCGACGCTGTCGTGGTTGCCGTCTTACCGGCCGGCGGCATCGCCGCCGACGGTGCTGGCCGGTCCGCCTGGGTGTCGCGTGGCAGCAGCGCGGCGGGTGCGGCCGAGCCTTCGGTCGGTGCCGGCGTCGGTGCCGGCGTCGGAACCGGTGCGGGCGCCGCGGGTTGCGGTTGCGGTTGCGCAGGCATCTGCGGCGCGTTCGGCTGTGCGGCGGGCCGGCGGCCTTCCATGTTGCCGGTCGCGTAGACCGTGCCGTCCGACACGCCGGTGAAGCTATCGGTCGGCAGCGGGTAGTCGCCCGGCGGCAGCGGCTTCACCAGATGCACCGTGACGATGAAGATCAGCTCAGTGCGATCCTGCTGGAACGACGTGCTGCGAAACAGCGCGCCGAGCACCGGCACTTCGCCGATGCCGGGCAGCGCCTTCAACGCGCCGGTGATGTTGTTCTGAATCAGCCCGCCGATCGCGAAGCTCTCGCCGTCGTTCATCTGCACCGTCGTCGACGCGCGCCGTGTCGTGATCAGCGGCAGGATCGACGTGTTGCTCGTGCCGCTCGCCGTTACGGTGACGCCGGTCGGCGACAGTTCCGACACTTCCGGCGCGACCTTCAGATTCACGCGGCTGCCGGCCAGCACGGTCGGCGTGAACTTGAGGCCGACGCCGAACTCTTCTTCCTGCAGCGTGATCGTCGAGCCGCCCGTGCCGTTGCTTTGCGGCACTGGAATGAAGACCCGGCCGCCGGCAAGGAACGACGCCTCCTGGCCGCTCAGCGTGACGAGGTTCGGCTCCGCGAGAATCTTGCCGAGGCTGTCGCTCTTCTGTGCGTCGACGGCGATGTTGAAGGGCCTGTTGTTCGCCTTGCTCACCGCGACACCGCTGCTGACACCGGCGAGCAGGCTGCTCACCAGCGCGCCGGTCCACGAACCGAAGCCGCCCTGGATGTTGACCGCCGCGCCCAACTGATTGAGCAGCGTCTTCGACACCTCGGCGACCTTCACTTCGAGCATCACCTGTTGCGGCGAATCGACCGTCATCATGTTGATGACTTCGGAGCCCTTGCTAACGCTCGAACTCTGCTGCGAGATCGAGCCGCCGTTACCAAAGCTCGCGGTGCTCGACTGGTCTTGCTGAGTGGGTTGCGCACCCGCGTAAGCGCCGGCGATGCTCATCGCCTGCTGCGCGGCCTGCGCGCTCGATACGCGGCCCGCGAGCACGAGGTTGCCGGCCGCGCTCGACACGCGGATGCCACGCTCGTTCGGCAGCAGTTGCGCGAGTGTGCGTTGCAGCCCATCGGCATCGACACCGACGCTCACGTCGATGATCTGACATGCGCCGCTGCGGCCCTGCACGATCATGTTCGTGGTGCCGACGCTCATGCCGACCACGTACAGCGTGCGCTGCGACACGAGCGTCGCCTGCGCGACGACCGGATTGCCGAGCGTGCGATTGCGCGCGGGCTCGACGAGCGGAACCAGGATCGACTTGCCGACCGCCACCGACACGCTCGATTCGTCGCGAATCTCGCCGGTGCAGTTCGGCCCGCTCAGCTGCGCGGGGGCGACCATCCGGCCGCTCGTCGCGCCGGTCGGCATCGGCGTGTTGCTGACCAGCATCGGCACGGCGCCCCGGCCGACTGGCAGCGGCGCGGCCTGCGCGCCCCAGCCCGGCGGCATTTGCGCGGCGGCCATCGTTTGTGCCGCGCTGTCGTGCGCAGCCGTTAGCCCGGCGCATAGCGCGGCGGCGAGCACCGTACCGCCGAGCGAGCGGCAATGCTTGCCGCCACCGGATGAGTACCGTTGTTGTGTTTTCATGTTGCTGCCCCCGTCGCTCGATAGGTGAACCGAGACGTCTCTTGATTGCCTTCTGATTCAGATCGCGGCGTCTGTCAAAAACCGGCGCGCTGCGACCGCGCTAGAAACATTCGACGCTGCCCGTCACCCCCGACAGCACGCCGACGCAATCGCGCCTTGGCGCCGGACGTGCCGCATAGTGCGTGCGCACCGGATGCACTTCGGGTGCGGCCGGCGCCGAAGCCGGCACCGGCACGTCGAGCAAGGTCAGCTTGGTCGCGCCGCCGGTGCTCGGGGTCTGCTTGTCGACCTGGTTGCGCAGCACCAGCGACAGCGTGCCGACGCTGCGTGCGAGGTCGAGCTTCTCGGCCTGCTCGGGGGTCACCTCGAGCGTCACCGCGTTGACCACTTTCGGCGCGGTGTCGTCGCGGCTCACCTGCTGCGCGACCGCGAGCACGAGGATCTTTTCGAGCACGATCTTCGAGATGCTTTGCGACGCGTCGGTCTTGTTCGCCTGCTGCGTGTTGACGATCACGTCGACGTAGTTGCCCGGCAGCGCGAAGCCGGCGACGCCGACCACGTCGTTCACCCGCACCGTGATCGCGCGATGGCCTTCGCCGATCACCGCGGACAGGCCACCCTTCGTGCCCTGCGGCGCGAGCTTCGATTCGAGCACCGGCTCGCCGGGCGCGAGACTCGTCAGCAGCACGCGCCCTTCGAGCGCCTTGCCGTCGGCGAACGCACCGGGCGGCACGCTCGAAGTCGGCCAGCTGACCATGTGAATCAGGTTCTGGTTCAGCGGCTGGCCGAGACTGATGTCCGACGACGCCACCGCAACCGACGTCACCGCGGCCGACGAGGTCTGCAGCAACCAGCGCGACGCAAAACTCACGGCCGCGAGGCCCGCCAGCACGGCGATCGTCAGCATCACTAGAGCCCGACTGTTTTTCATGGCAACACTCCCGCATCGTTCAGTGGAAACGTCCGGCTACAGCGCGGCCGCGAGCAGCATTCCGAGGGTTCCGGCCGCGATCGCAACGCCGTAGGGAATCGACCCGACCGATCCGGTCCGCGCATCGATCAGGCTCGGTCGTGTGAGCGGCGCGACGACGAGCCCGCCGATCAGTTGCCGCAGATTCGCGAGCAAGCGCGCGAATCTGCCGCGGCACAGCACGATCAGCAGCGACCAGAGTCCGCCGATCAGAAAAGTGGCGAGCGCGATCCGCCAGGTCAGCGCGGGTCCGACCCATGCGCCGATCGTCATCAGCAGCTTCACGTCGCCGGCGGCCATGCCGCGCAGCAGATAGAACGGCAAAAGCAAAGCGAGGCCGCATGCGGCGCCGCTCAGCCAGTCGAGCGCGCCGGCGAGCGGCCCGTGAATCGACATCTGCACGGCAAGCGCGACGGCGAGCCCGGGTACGATCAGGCGATTCGGAATGCGCCGCGCGGTGAGATCCGTGCTCGCTGCCACGATCGCCAGTACGATCACGCACAGCGGTACAGGATGTGGCGGCAGAAGTGGCAGCGTCATGATGACCTCGTGATGGATGATCGCGCCGCGTCAGATCGAGTCGGCGAGATTGTTGAAGATCGCGCTGAGGTTGGTGCCGAGCGTGGTCACACCGCCGATGATCAGCAGTGCGATCAGGCCGGCGAGCAGACCGTATTCGATGGCGGTCACGCCGTCTTCGTCGTGTGCGAAACGTACCGCGCGCGCAATCAGGTAATTCATGACAGCCCCCCGTATTCAGTTGGAAAGTGACGGACGAATCGTGAGGTTCGTCCGTCGGCAAGATGACTTAAACCGAGTCCGCGAGGTTGTTGAAAATCGTCTGCAGATGCTGGCCGAGCAGGGTCACGCCGCCGATAATCAACAGCGCGATCAGGCCGGCGAGCAGCCCATATTCGATGGCGGTCACGCCGTCTTCGTCACGAACGAAACGGGCCGCGGTAGCAATGATGTTCTTCATGATTCGACTCCTGTGGAGGACTAACTAATGGAACCCGTTACCAGGATTGGCGTGGGCGATGGCACTACGGGCACTGCTGGGAACTGCGGAAGACTGCGGGCTAGTCTCGCCGCCCGGTCAGCGTCGCGCGGTGTTTGATCCGCATGGGCGTAACGCTGGGCGACACGAACTGGAGGAAACGGGGGAAGTGAAGCGACAGCTGCCGGGCAAGCCGCAGCATTGCGGCCGTGTGCCGCTGACGCAGCATGGCCGCGCGGTGTGCGCGGCTCATGGGCTTGTTATCGCCGCGCAGGCGCGTGAACTTGTTGTGCATACATCCCCCGTCTTTCGTGATTTTTTCTTGGCGCCGGCTCGAGGCCAGCACCAGCTGGTCAATCGACGTTGGCTCTCTATCGCGCCATGGTGTGCTGTCTGTTCAGGTCCGCAGCATCGTGTCGTCGACTTCCGAGCACTCCCCATTGCAAGGACGGGACCAGCTTTGCGAAAACAGCGTAACGACGCGGGTTCGAGCGGACTGGCCTCCCGCCTCGCGCCCGATTCGCGTCCGGAATGTCCGAATCCGCAACGTTTTGCATGAGCCGCCGAACACTTCGCGGAACGCGTAAAGCGCCGCCGGGCAAGGCTCGGCATTTTTTGTCCAGGACTTTCCCTAGGGCGGTAAAAACGGAATATCGCTGGGAAATCGGCCTTCCCGAATGGCGCGCCGGTCCAAAGCGTCTCATCGATGAGACGGCTTGGTGCGTTGGCGCACACAACGCTGACCGTTTGGCCCGGTATTTGGCTGAATCGGCAGGGCACGACTCGCGGCCAGGAAAACGCGAGCTTGAAAGTCGCATGAATTTCCGCCAACAATGATCTGACCGGTTCAGCGCAAAGACACGGGTTTTGATTCGATGTCACGCGCAGACACATACAAAACGGAATCAATAAACAGAACGAACGGAGGGTCGACAGACCTGATCCGGATCACACGGGGGCGGGGATCATGTACGCATCACAGCTACGCATGCGCAGCGGCGACAGCGAGATTCGCGGCTGGCTCACGCACGAGCGCATCGTCTTCTACTGCAGCGGGATGTGCGTACTGTACGTGGTGATAATCGGGCTGTGGGCCTATGCGAGCCACGGCTTCACCGACCAGCGCCTCACGCGTCCCGGTGAGGACTTTTCGATTTTCTGGTCGGCCTCGTATGGACTGCTGCACGGTTCGGCGATGCAGGTCTACGACCATGCGTCGTTCGACAAGCTCCAGCGGCTGCTCTTCACGAACGTCAGCCACGACAGCGTGATGCCCTGGCTCTATCCGCCGACGTTCCTCGTGTTGATCTCGCCGCTCGCGCTCTTGCCGCGGCTCGTCATGTACTTCGTATTCGTCGGCGGCGGCATCGCGCTGCTCAGCGCGGGCACGTTGCGCGTGTCGGGCCTTGTCGACAGCTTCAGGGGATCGCGCTTCGCATGGTTCGTGGTCGCGGCCTCGCCGTGCGTGTTCGTGACAGCCCTGTTCGGTCAGAACTCGCTGCTGACCGCCGGCATCGCCGCGCTGACGCTGCATTGGCTGCGCCGGCATCCGGTACGCGCGGGACTGTGCCTCGGCCTGCTCGCGATCAAGCCGCAAATGGCCGTGCTGTTTCCGCTCGTGCTGATTGCCGCGCGCGCATGGCGCACGCTGGCGGCCGCCGCGTTCAGCGCGGCGCTGTTAGGCGTGGTCAGCGTGCTGGTCTGCGGCGTGCAATCGGTGCGGCTCTTCTTCGTCAACACCGGCATTGCGCGCGAGACGCTGCTCGAACAATGCCGCGGCTACTGGCTCGCGTCGCCGACCGTGTTCGCCGTGCTGCGCGAAGGCGGCACGCCGATCGTCGCGGCCTTTGCGGCGCAGGCCTGCGTTGCGCTGATCGCCGCGGCAGCCGCATGGCACGTGTGGCGAACCACGCGCGACACGCGGCTGCGCGCGGCGAGCCTCGTCGTCGCCACGCTGCTGACGAACCCATACGTGTGGCACTACGAACTGGCGTGGCTCGGCATCGCGACGGCCAGCCTGACCGCGCTCGGCCTCGACAAAGGCTGGCTGCCCGGCGAGCAGAGTGTGATTGCGCTTGCGTGGCTGCTGCCGGCCTATGAACTCTTCAACCGCACGGCCGAGTTGCCGCAGATCGGCCCGATCGTTCTGCTGCTGGTGCTGCTGCTCGTCATGCGCCGCGTGCGCGTAATGGACGAAGAACGCGACGAGCGCGCCGCCCTCGCCTATTCGCACGCGGCTCGAATCATTCGATAAACGGGGAAGCGTCATGCCAACTCATACAACCACGCCACTGATCTCACTCGTCGTGCCGTTCTACAACGAGCAGGACGCGGTGGAACGCTTCTTCGCGGCAGTCGTGCCGGTGCTCGAATCGATCGACGGCACGCACTTCGAGATCGTCTGCATCAACGACGGCAGCAGCGACGCGACGCTCGATCGGCTGATCGCGCAGAGCAGCCGCGACCGGCGCATTCGGGTGATCGAGCTGACGCGCAACTTCGGCAAGGAAGCGGCGCTGACCGCCGGCATCGACGAAGCATTCGGCGATGCGGTGATTCCGATCGACGCGGACCTGCAGGACCCGCCGAGCCTGATCCCGGTGATGGTCGAGCATTGGCGCGCGGGCGCCGAAGTAGTCGCGGCCAAACGCACGAACCGCCTGTGCGATACGCTCGCCAAACGCACGGCGGCCGCACTCTACTATCGCGTGCACAATGCGCTGTCCGAAGTGAAGCTGCCGGAGAATGTCGGCGACTTCCGGCTGATCGATCGCCAGGTGGTCAACGCGCTGCGCAGCCTGCCGGAGCGCCGTCGCTTCATGAAGGGCCTGTTCGCGTGGGTCGGCTACCGCACCGTGATCGTCGAATACGAACGCGAGCCGCGCAGCGCCGGTCACTCGAAATTCTCCGGCTGGCGGCTGTGGAACTTCGCGCTCGAAGGCATCACGAGCTTCAGCACGGTGCCGTTGCGCAGCTGGACTTATATCGGACTGTCCATCGCGACGCTCGCGTTCGTCTACGGCGGGTTCGTCATCGGCCGCACGCTGTGGTCGGGCAATCCGGTGCCCGGTTACGCGTCGACGATCTCGGTGATGCTGTTCATGGGCGGCATCGAGCTGATCGGCATCGGCGTGATCGGCGAATACGTCGGCCGCATTTACTACGAGTCGAAGGAACGGCCCGTTTATCTGGTGCGGCGTCGCTATCAAGCGAAGAGCAAGGTCAGCACGTTGCCGGACGTGCGCGAGGATGCGCGCGCGGCGCATGTGGGGCGTGTCGAACCGACACGCAGGCGGGCCGCGCCGCGGTTTCGCGTAGTCGGACACTGAAAGCCGAGGAGTTGACCATGTCTCCCGATGCCTACCTCGAAATGGCCGAGACCGAAGCCGGGCACTGGTGGTTTCGCGCGCGGCGCGACGTGCTGCGCACGCTGCTCGAACGGCTCGCGTTACCGCACTGCGCGCGCGTGCTCGAAGTGGGCTCCGGCACCGGCGGCAACCTCGACATGCTGGCCGGTTTCGGCACCGTCAGCGGCCTCGAGATGGACCGGACCGCTCGGGCGCTGAGCGCGCGCAAGACCGGCAAGCAGTTCGACATCCGCGCGGGCCACTGCCCCGACGACGTGCCGTTCGACGGCGAACGCTTCGACCTGATCTGCTTCTTCGACTGCCTCGAACATATCGCCGACGACGCCGGCTCGCTCGCAGGCATGCGCGATCTGCTGACACCGGGAGGCCGCATTGTCGTGACGGTGCCGGCCGGACAACATCTGTGGAGCGCGCACGATGTTTTCCTGCATCACTACCGCCGCTATAGCCGCACTTCGCTGATGCGCTGCGCGGCCGTGGCCGGCTACGAAGTCGAACGCGTCAGCTATTTCAACACGCTGCTCTATCCGGTCGCGGTGGTCGCGCGTTGGGCCGATCGGCTGCTGCATCGCCAGCATTCGAGCGGCGACGCGATTCCGCCGTGGCCGCTCAACGCGGCGTTGTACCGCATTTTCAGCGCCGAGCGCCACTGGCTCGCGCATGCGCCGCTGCCTTATGGCGTGTCGCTGCTCGCGGTCCTGCGCAAGCGCGAAGGAGCGCCGCGATGATGCTGCTCGATCGAGTCAAGCTGATGCGCTTTGGCGCGAGCGGCGTCATCGCGACCGGCCTGCATGTGTGCATTGCGCTGACGCTGATCGCGGACGCCGGCATGTCACCGCCGTGGGCCAACGCGATCGCGTTCACGTGGGCGACGGCGGCCTCGTATCTGTTGAACACGTTCTGGAGTTTTTCGGCGCTGCCCGCGTTGATGAACGCTGGGCGGTTCGTGCTCGTATCGCTGGGCGGCCTGACGTTGACCGCGCTCGTATCGCGCCTGACGCAGCTCGCGGGCGGCCCGCCCGCGCTCGGTATCGGGCTCGTCGTGTGCGTGGTGCCGCCGCTCACGTTCATCGCGCATCGGTGCTGGACCTATCGCTGAACGCGAGGCACACGTAACGCGCTCACGCCGCGCGCAACGCCCTCTGACACGCCGCGAGTACCGCGCCGCCCGCCAGCAGCAGCGCCGAATACACGAGCCCGCGCGCGAGCCCGGCGCCATCCGACACCCAGCCGATCACCACCGGCCCGACGATCTGCCCGAATGCGAACACGATCGTGAAGGCGCTGATGCCCTTCGCCCAGTGGCTCGCGGGCAGATTGTGGCGCACGAACGCGGTCGTCGATGCGACCGCCGACAGGAACGTCGCGCCGAACAGCGTGCCCGAAACGAACGCGACCCACGGCTGCGTGAACAGCGCGGGCAGCAGCGTCGCGATCGCCAGCAGCGCGTTGAGCACGGCGAGCGCCTGGCCGCCGCGCATGCGATCGAGCAGCGTCGACCAGATCCGCGCCGACACCACGGTCGCGGCGCCGAGCAGCAGATAGAAGCCGGTGACGACCGCCGCGCTCATGCCGGCGTTGCGCAACAGCGCGACGATGAACGTCATGTAGCCGATATAGCCGACGCCGAACAGTCCGTAGCCCGCGAGCGCGGCTGCGAAGTGCGGCCAACCCGGCGCGGACGTGGCGCCGGCTGCATGCGCGGCAGCCGCCGCGCTCGTATGCGCGCGCTCGATTCTGCGCGACGCGCCGATCGCGACCGCGGCGAACAGCGCGCAGGCCGCCGCGAGCGCGAACCACGCGAACTGCCAGCCGTGGGCGGCGTCAAGGATCGTCACCGGCACCAGCAACGACGACGCGACGATCCCCCAGCCGGTGCCCCCGTAATACAGACCGAGCACGAGCCCCGCGTCGCGCGGGCGCGCCGACGCGAGCCGCGCCGCGAGCACGCCGCCGCCGATGAAGATCGCCGCGCTGCTCGCGCCGGTGATTACGCGCAGTGTCAGCAGCGCATCCGTGCTGGCGGTGACGCCGCTGCCGGCCATCAACAGCGTGGTCAGCACGCAACCGCCCGCGAACAGCGCGCCCGCCGACCAGCGGCGCGCGAGGCGCGGAAACACCAGCGCGCCGAGCAGATAGCCGAGCGCGTTCGCGGTGTTCATCGCGCCGGCCTGCGCGAAGCTCCAGCCGAGGTCGAGCTTCATCGACGGCAACAGCAGCGCGTAGGCGAAGCGCCCGAGGCCGAGCGCTGTTGCGCTGCCGAGCGATAGCGCGGCGGCCAGCAGCAGTGTCGGCAGACGGCGGGCGGTGATCGTGGTCGGAGCGTGCGATGCGGTATCGGCGGAACGGGAGGACATGGGCGGACGGACCTGAACGAGAATGCTGCGAGCCGGTTCTGATTGGATGATGAGTCGGACGTGTGCCGCAGATTGCCATGATAGCCGGGAGAGACGTTTCGGCTTGACGGTTAGTTGCAGAGCAACGCGAGTTGCAGTTGTGGTCGAGCGCGAGCGCGCGCGGCTGCATCCGAACACGACGCTGCGCAAGCGCCTGCGTTGCGCGTTGCGTTGCGCGATACGTCGGTCGATCTCAATGAGCGGTTGCTGTGGTCGGATGAAGCCGCGAGCTTCTCGCTAGAACTCGCGAGGCATGGCAAGTGGCAGTTGTTCGATCTGCCGATGGGCGGCAAAGTGCGCGCGGCGGCAACGGTCGCGCAGCCGGTGAACAAGGTGTCGATGATCGGCTGGCCGAAGAGGACGGCGCGTCAGCGCTTCGAGCGCTCTACCCGCCCGCCCCTTCCGGCTCATGCGGCACGAGCCGAGCTTTCGCGTGGCGCATCTTTTCCAGCGTCTCGGGTCCCGCCTTCAACGCGACGCCGATCGCGAGCGCGTCCATGATGCACAGATGCACGAGCCGCGATACGCCCGGCGTATTCGGATCGATCGGACTCGCCACGCGCAGCAGCAGCGGAATATCGACGAGCCATGCGAGCCGTGAGCCGACGTTGGTCAGCGCGATCGTCGTCGCGCCGCGCTCCTTCGCGATCTGGATGCTTTCGTTGACTTCGACGCTGCGCCCCGAATGCGAGATCGCAAACGCGACGTCGCCCGGCTCCATCAGGCCCGCGTAAAGACGCTGCAAATGACCATCGGTGAACGCGGCCGCCGCGATGTCGATGCGCAAGAACCGCAGCGCCGCATCCTGCGCGACGAGCCCGGAACCTGAACCCACGCCGAAGAAAAACACGCGCCGGGCGCTCACGAGCGCCGCGATCGCGCTTTCGACCACCGCAGGATCGAGCGCGCCGCGCGCATGCGTGATGCCGTCGATCGCCGCTTCCCCGACCTTGTCCATCAAGGTCTGCACGTCGTCGTCGCGCGCGACCGCGGTCGACGCATACGGCAATCCGCCCGCCACGCTTTGCGCGAGCTGCATCTTGAAGTCGCGCAGACCGTGCGCACCGATCGCGCGGCAAAAACGCGTGACGGAAGGCTCGGACACGTCGGCGCGCTGCGCGAGATCGGTGATGCTCGCGCGCATCGCGAAGTCGACGTCGGCGAGCACCATGTCGGCGACCTTGCGCTCGGCGGGCCGCAGACTCGCGAGTGCGTTGCGGATATGGGGAATCAAGTTCGGTGCGGACACCCGGTGTTCCTCAGGGGCTGTTTCATATGGTTCCGCGTCGCTCGCAGCTTCTTCGGCTTCAATCGGCCTGATCAAACCAGCCTGCGTCCACTCTCCGTATCGAACAGATGAATGTGTTCGGCCGGCAGACGCAGCGCAACACGCTGACCGGGCTCGATCTTCGAGCGTTCGCGCGTGGTCACGCACCAGGCGGAGCCGCCTATTTTCCCGTACAAGTGCGTCTCGGCGCCAGTTGGCTCGATCACTTCGACGTCGAGCGCGGCATCCGGTATCTGCGCCGTGATCTCGATGTGCTCGGGCCGCACGCCGAGCGTGGCCTGCGCACCGACCACGGCCGACGCAGGCGTGCTTTCGAGCGCGACCTCGCTGCCGTCCGCGAGCTTCAATGCGAGGCCCGCACCCTGGGTGCGAGTGACGATCACGCCCTCGACGAAATTCATCGACGGCGAGCCGAGGAAGCTCGCGACGAACAGATTCGCCGGCCGGTCATAGAGTTCGAGCGGACGGCCGATCTGCTCGATCCGTCCCGCGTTCATCACGACGATGCGATCGGCCATCGTCATTGCTTCGATCTGATCGTGCGTGACGTAGATCACCGTGTTCTTCAAGCGCTGATGCAGCGCCTTGATTTCGGTGCGCATCTGCACGCGCAGCTTTGCGTCGAGATTCGACAGCGGCTCGTCGAACAGGAACAGCGACGGCTCGCGCACCACCGCGCGGCCCATCGCGACACGTTGCCGCTGACCGCCCGACAGCGCGCGCGGCAAACGGTCCAGATAGCCGCTGAGGTTCAGCATCTTCGCGGCCGCATCGATGCGCGGCTTGTATTTCTCCGACGATTCTTTGCGGATTCTCGGACCGAACGCGATGTTTTCATACACCGACAGATGCGGATACAGCGCGTAGCTCTGGAACACCATCGAGATATTGCGCTGCTGCGGCGCGAGCGTATTCGCGCGCGTGCCGCCGATCATCAGATCGCCGCCGCTGATTTCCTCGAGCCCGGCCACCATCCGCATCAGCGTGCTCTTGCCGCAGCCTGACGGACCGACCAGCACGACGAACTCGCCGTCGTCGATGTCGAGATCGATGCCGTGCACGACCTGGGTGTCGCCATAGCGTTTGAAGATGCCGCTCAGTTGCACTGCTGCCATGCTGTCCTCATCGTCTTGCTGCGTGTTGTATTGCGGGTGTCGTAATGCGCGCGCCGTGCGCGGTTCAGAACGACTCGAGCGTCAGCTCCTGCGCCATTAGCCGGTTGCCCGCCATCAAGCCGCCGTCGACCGGCAACGCGACTCCGGTGATCACGCGCGCTTGCGGCGACGCGAGAAACAGCACCGCGTCGGCGATGTCGTCGGGCGTCGCGAAGTCGCGCAACGGGTACCACTTCTTCAGCTCCTCGAACACCTGCGGATTCTTGTCGACGCGGGCCTGCCACGCCTGCGTCTTCACTGTGCCGGGACACACGATGTTCGCGCGAATGCCATAGCGGCCCAGCTCGATCGCGAGCGCCTTCGTATAGCTGATCAGGCCGGCCTTCGCGGCGCTATATGCTGGATGACCGAGCGCCGCAAAACCGTTCACGGAGCCGATCAGCACGAGCGCGCCGCGCTGCCGTTCGATCATCGACGCGCGCACCGCCTCGACCGTGTGATACGTGCCGTTCAGATTCAGATGGATATCGCGCTGCCAGCTTGCGGCGTCGGTAGTCGCGAGCGACGCGCCGAGCGCAGCGCCCGCGTTCGCGACCAGCACGTCGACCGGTCCGCGCTGCGCGACCGCCGCGGCCACCGCTTGCTGCACCGCGGCGGCGTCGCCGAGATCGACCGCGACCGGCACGATCCTGCTTGCGCCGAGTCGCGCGCTCAGCGCTTGCAGCGAGGCCGCGTCGATGTCGAGCGCGAGCACGGTGTCGCCCGCCTCGACGAAGCGCTCGCATAACACGCTGCCGATACCGCCGCATGCGCCGGTTACCAATACGACACGATCCATGTGTTCCTCGCTCGTTCGCCCGGCCGATTCGGCCGTCTTGCCGTCGCCTTCCGCCACCCGGTCCGCGCCGCGCGCCTCGCTGTAAATTTCCTACAAAAAGCGTTTGCGAGGACTGCCCGGTCATCCCGAAGAGTGGGTTTCCGTAGCATCGCGCAGTGCAGAATACCCCATGCTTTCCAGCATCTTATGCACAAAATCACCGAGGAAAAAATATCGCAGACCCTACGTGACAAGCTATTTTGCGTCATGTAGGATTTTTTCAAACAATCTACCCAAGGCGGCCGGCGACGGCAGCAAACCACCCACAGGAGAGAGAAAAATGTCGTTGCATGCCCGTGCTTCCCTCGCGCTAGGCAAAGTCGCCGTGGCGCTCGCGTTTGCAGGTATCGCCGTGTCGGCCCACGCCGAAACGGTCCGCGTGACGGTCGCGCACTACAGCGACGCGACCGCGCCGTACTTCGAGAAAATGGCCCGCAACTTCGAGAAGGCCAACCCGGGCACGACCATCAAGATCGAAGACGTGAACTGGGACACGCTGCAACAGAAGCTGCAAACGGACATCTCCGGCGGCGCCAACGCGGACCTCGCGATCGTCGGCACGCGGTGGCTGCTCGACTTCGTGAAGGACGACGTCGCCGAGCCGCTCGACGGCTATATGGACGCGAACTTCAAGGCCCGCTTCATCGGTCCGTTCCTCGCGCCCGGCCAGATCAACGGCAAGACCTACGGGCTGCCGATCGCCGCTTCCGCACGCGCGCTGTACTACAACAAGGACATGCTCGCGAAGGTCGGCTACCCCGACGGCCCGAAGACCTGGAACGACGTGATCGATGCATCGAAGAAGCTGAAGGCGCAAGGCATCGCCGGCTTCGGTCTGCAAGGCAAGGAAATCGAAACCGACGTCTACTATTACTACGCGCTGTGGACGATGGGCGGCGACGTGGTGGGCAAGGACGGCAAGGCCGCGTTCAATTCGCCGGCGGGCGTGAAGGCCGCGACGATGTACAAGCAGATGATCGACCAGGGTCTCACGCAACCGGGCGTCACCGGCTATAGCCGCGAAGACGTGCAGAACCTGTTCAAGCAGGGCCGCGTCGCGATGGTGATCTCCGCGCCGTTCCTCGCGAAGCAGATCAAGAAGGAAGCGCCGAACCTGAAGTACGGCATCGATCCGGTGCCGATGGGCACGACGCACGCCACCTACGCGGTCACCGACTCGATCGTGATGTTCAAGAACTCGAAGGCGAAGAAGACCGCGTGGAAGTTCCTCGACTATCTGTTCACGAAGGAACCGCGCGTCGAGTTCACGACGACCGAAGGCTTCCTGCCGACCACCAAGGCCGAAGCGGCGGACCCCGCGTTCAACGATCCGGACATCAAGGCATTCATCGCGTTGCTGCCCACGGCTCACTTCGCGCCGACCGTGACCGGCTGGGAAGACACCGCGAAGGCCGTGACCGATTCGATGCAAGCGATTTACCTGGCCAAGGCGCAGCCGGCTGACGCGTTGAATTCGGCGGCCACGCAGGCAAACAAGTCGCTCGGTCACTGATACACGGCTTCTGGCAGTAACGAGACGAACAGGGGACGCGCGGCGCCGTAGCTGAAGCGCCGCGCGTTGCGCACACCCCCAATATTCGAGCCTATGCAGCACGACGCACCCACCGGCCCATTCCGTCGCGCCCGCCGCCAGAAAGCGGGCGCGTCTTACGATCGAGCACGCATGAGCCGCTCCGTTTCTCCGCGCGCGCACGCGCCCTGGTTGCTGATTGCGCCTAGCCTCGTGCTGGCGCTGTTCATCATCAGCTATCCCATTTTCAACATCGTGTGGCAATCGCTGCATGAGGTGTCGCGCTTCGGCGCGATTCGCGACTTCACCGGCGCGCAGAATTTCATCAACGTATTCCAGGACCCGGTGTTTCTCGCTTCGGTACGCCGCACGATCATCTGGACCGTGTGCGTGGTGGGTGGCACGGTGCTGATCTCGGTACCTGTCGCACTGATTCTGAATCAGGACTTCCACGGCCGCGGTGTCGCGCGCACGATCGTGATGCTGCCGTGGTCCGTATCGCTGACGATGACCGCCGTCGTCTGGCGCTGGGCCTTCAACGACGACTACGGCATGGTCAACGTGACGCTGCAGCGGCTCGGCCTGATCAGCGGCCCGATTCACTGGCTCGCGACGCCCGAGTTCGCGTTCCCCGTCGAAATCGCGGTCGGCATTCTGGTGTCGATTCCGTTCACGGTGACGATTTTTCTTGGCGGCCTGTCTTCGGTGCCGAGCGATATCTACGAAGCTGCGCGGATCGACGGCGCGAGCGCGTGGCAGCAGTTCCGTCAATTGACGATGCCGCTGCTGCGCCCGTTCATCAACATGGCGATCCTGCTGAACGTGATCTACGTGTTCAACTCGTTTCCGATCATCTGGGTGATGACGCAAGGCGGCCCCGACAACAGCACGCACATCCTCGTCACCTATCTGTACGAACTCGGCTTCCGGCTTGGACGCCCCGGCGAGGCGGCCGCCGTTTCGCTGATCATGCTCGTGATGCTGTTCGCGTTCTCGATCGCTTATCTGCGTCTGCAACGCACGAAAGAAGGAGTGCCGTCATGAGTCTGAGCGCGAAGACCAAACGCTCGCTGTGGTGCTGGATCGCGCTGACGCCGCTCGTGATCGTCATACTGTTTCCGTTCGCGGTGATGTTCTTCACTTCGGTAAAGCCCGCGTCGGAGATCTTCGTCTATCCGGCGCGCTGGCTGCCGGTGCAGTGGCAGTGGCGCAATTTCGTCGACATGTGGGACGCGGCCAACTTCGGCGTCGCGCTGCGCAACAGCGCGATCATCAGTTGCCTGTCCACCGCGCTCGCACTCGCGGTGAGCCTGCCCGCCGCTTACGCGCTCGCGCGCTTTCCGTTTCGCGGACGCGGTCTGTACAGGCAGTTCCTGCTCGTCACGCAGATGCTGTCGCCGATCCTGCTGGTGGTCGGCCTGTTCCGGCTCGCGGCGATGATTCCGTGGGGCGACGGCAACCTGGTCGATTCGAGGATCGGCGTAATCGTGTCATACGCGGCGTTCAATATCGCGTTCGCGGTGTGGATGCTGTCGTCGTACTTTCAGACCGTGCCGCAGGATCTCGAGGAATCCGCGTGGCTCGAAGGCTGCAGCCGTACGCGCGCGGTGTTCAAGGTGTTTCTGCCGCTCGCGGTGCCGGCGATCGTCGTAACTGCGATCTTCACGTTCATCAATGCGTGGAACGAGTTCGCGGTGGTCTATACGTTGATCCGTTCGCCGGAAAACAAGACGCTGACCGTCCAGGTGACCGATATGGTGGCGGGCAAGTACGTGGTCGAATGGCATCTGGTGATGGCCGCGACCTTGGGCGCGACGCTGCCGGTTTCGATCGTGTTTGCGTGGTTGCAGCGTTATATGGTGAAGGGGCTCGCGCTCGGCGCGGTGAAGTAAGCGGCTGCGCGGCGAGCGCCGCGCAGTGTAGGCATGCCGCTCGCGTTAGTCGGCGCCGCGCACGATGCGCAGATCGCGCTCCACGCCAT
This sequence comes from Paraburkholderia sp. BR10954, assembly GCF_040965775.1. NCBI lineage: Bacteria > Pseudomonadati > Pseudomonadota > Betaproteobacteria > Burkholderiales > Burkholderiaceae > Paraburkholderia > Paraburkholderia sp. BR10954. Next base: position 474,649 of record NZ_JBFRCK010000003.1, on the reverse strand, counting down.
CGCCCAATGCGGCCAGCGCCTTCTTGTACTCGTCGCTTTCGTAAGCGGCGACGGCCGCCTCGTAGGTCGGGAATTCGATCACGACCGTGCGCTCCTTGAGGCCCTGCTCGCGCGCCTCGTCCGCCACGCCTCGCACGATGAACTTGCCGCCTGCCGCCGCCACCGCGGCCGGGGCGAGTTGCGCGTACGCGGCCAGTTTCTGCGGATCGTTCGTCTTGCGGTACGACGTCACCCAATAACCTTTGCTCATTCGAATCTCCTTGTGTGATGGACCAACGCGGATGAAAGCGGACCATGGCGGTCGCTGTCTTGCATGGTAGCAAAGCGGGCCGGCTCGCGATGCCCTGCCGTCACCGCACATTCCATCTGACTGTCAGCCGGTCGCGAAAGAGCATGTGACGCGCATAACGGGAAATGTCTCTTCCAGCATCGCAAAACGACTTAGCTATCAAGCGTTTTGTGCACTAGGCTTGCCTTTGCACACTTCAAGCGATGGATCAAAGGAGACAACGAATGATCGAGCGATACGAGTCGTTTTGTGCATGCTGCGGCAGTCCCGACCATCGGGCGATGAGCCGCCGGACTTTCATGAGCCTGCTTGCGGGCAGCGCCGCCGGACTCGCGATGCCGTCCGCGTTCGCCGCGGACGCACCCGACGTGCGCACGATTGCTTATGACTCGATTGCCAACCCCGTACGTTTGCCGAACGACACGTACTTCGGCGAATGCTCGGGCGTCGCGCTCAATTCGCGTGGCCATATCTTCGTGCTGTCGCGCGGCAACACCACCGGCCCCGCGTATGGCGCGGCGGCCGCGCAACTGCTCGAGTTCGCGCCCGATGGACGCTTCGTGCGTGAGATCGGCCACAACCTGTATGCGTGGTCGTTCGCGCACACAGTGAAGGTGGACCGGCATGACAACGTCTGGGTCACCGACAAGGGCTCGGACATGGTGATCAAGTTCACGCCGGAAGGACGCGTCGCGATGGTGTTCGGCCGCAAGCAGGAAGCATCGGACGAAGAGACCGCGCCGCTCAAGCATCCCAATCCGCCGCTGCCGTCCGAACCCGGACGCTTTCGCCAGGTGACCGACGTCGCGTGGGACAAGGCGGGCAACACCTATATCAGCGACGGATACATCAACTCGCGCGTCGCGAAGGTCGATCGCGACGGCAACTGGCTGAAATCATGGGGCGACCGCGGCACAGGACCGGGGCAGTTCCATACACCCCATAGCATCGCAGTCGATGCGCACGACCACGTATACGTGGCCGATCGCAGCAACCGGCGCATCCAGGTGTTCGATACCGAAGGCACGTTCCTGCGGCAGTTCACGATCGACGTACCGGTGCCGCCGGACGCGCGTCCCGCGATCGGCAACATGCCGAGCGAAGCGGAACTCGCCGCGGGCACGTTCGCGCCCGGCTCACCCTGGGCGATCTGCATTTCGCCGGGACCGAATCAGGTGCTCTATAGCGCCGACGCGTTTCCGGGCCGCATCTACAAGATGACGCTCGACGGCAAAGTGCTCGGCGTACTCGGCAAAGCGGGCAAACAGCCGAAACAGTTCGGCTGGATTCACGAGATGGCGTGTCCTTCGGAAAACGTCTTATTCGTTGCCGAGTTGCTGAACTGGCGCATTCAGAAACTGGTCTTGCATGCGTGATGGACGAGGGCCGCCGCGTTCGCCTGTGATGCGCACGCGGACCAGCCCCGTCTATGTCAAGCCATCTCAGTCGTAGTGACGATGCTTGTGATGGCGTTTGCCCGAATGGTAGTCGCGCGAGTAGTCGTCGGCGTACGAGTTCGAGCGCGAGATGTTGCCGCCGAGCGCCGAACCTGCGCCGCCGCCCAGCGCCGCGCCGACGAGGCCGCCAGCGCGGCCGCCCATCGCGTTGCCGGCCGCGGTGCCCGCGCCGCCACCGAGCGCGCCGCCAATGATCGCGCCGGTACGTTCGCGACGATTCGAGGTGACCGCGCCGCCCGCACCACCGCCCACCGCGCCACCGATCACTGCGCCGGTGCTGCCACCCACCGCGCCGCCGACTGCCGCGCCGGCCACGCCACCGAGCGCGCCGCCGAGCATGTTGTTCATATCACCGGCGAGGGCCGGCAACGACGCCGCGGCGCTCAATGCAGCCACGGCAACCATCTGGGTGATCTTCTTGGACATATCGGGTCTTTGTTTTAGTGAGACGGCGCCGAGTATAGCGGGGCTTGCGAAAGGCCTTTGTAACTGCGACAGTCCATCCCGGTAAGACGTGTAACAAAATGAATGGGGTATTGTTTTTTGCGGTAACCGCGAAAAACAAGGGCCGCTCGTGGTGAGCGGCCCCTGGCGCGAATGCCGGTTAGCGGTCTGAATCTACTCTTCTACCCGCGCCGCTTCTTCTTCAATTCGATCGTCTCGAACAGCGCATATTCCGGTGTCGGCGTCTGATCCGCGCCAGGCGCATGGTAGTAGTTCATCGTGATCGTCGTGTCGCCGCCGGGCTGTCCCGGATCGCAGTCGAACACCGCGATGCCGTAGCCGGTGCCAGTGTCGCGTTGCGCGGACCAGATCGCGACTTCGACCGCGTCGGCGCTCGCGCGCACGAACGCGCCCGCGGTCGTCGCCGGCACCGGGCGATTTGGCTTCGTGAAGATGCGCGCCTGCGGCAGGCCCGTGCCGGCATCGACGCCATACACGTCGAGCGGCGCGCTCGTGCCGCCGCCGCCGAGAATCAGGTGAATCGTGCCGTGACTCGTATCGAACGTCGATGCACCCGCCGATACCGCCGACATGATCGGCTTGGGCTGCAACGTATCGACCGGGCGCCCCGTCGCGATGTCGGTGCCCCGGTTGTGATTGCAACCGCGCACCGGATAGCTGCGCTCGTAGTCGTGATCGTGACCGCACAGCACGAGGTCCACGCCATAGCGATCGAACAGCGGCAGCCACGCTTCGCGAATGCCCTTGTCGGAACCGTTGCCGGTCTTCGACGAACTGAGCGCGTCCTGATGCATCTGCACGATGATCCAGTCCACGTCGTTATCGTGCGACGCATGCTGCAGCACTTTCTCTAGCCAGCGCGTCTGCTCGCCATTGCTATAGCCGCGCACGTACAGCGACGTGCCCGCTGGAATCGGCGGATTGCCGGTACTCGCGACCGGCGTCAACGGCGCGGGCCCGGCGACGAACGCGGCGGCATCCTGATAGACGACGTCGTCCGCATCGAGCGAAACGAACAGCACCGAGCCGACCCGGAAGCTGTACCAGCGGCCCGGAAAACGCGTGTGATTGTCCGGCAGCATGTAGCGCGACAGATACGACGCAAGCCCCTGCTCGCCGTTGTTGAATTCGAGCTCGTGATTGCCGGGACACGGCATCCACGGCCGGTTCGACGCCGAGGTCTGCGCGTTGTTGCCGAAGTCGCGCCACACCTCGGGTTGCTGCATCGGGTTCAGATTCGCATAGCAGAGGTCGCCGTTCAGCAGATGGAACAGCGGCTGGAAGCTCTCGACGGCTGCCACCGCGAAGCGGCTTTGCGGCGACGACAGCACCCAGTTCGTATTGGGCGTCGCGAGATCGCCGTAGCTCGTGAAGCGAAACGGCGCGCGGCCGCGCGGCGCGGTGCGAAAACTCGCGGCGAAGGGTTGCGATGCGTTGCTGTCGTTATCGGCCGTCACTTCGTACTGATAGGTCGTGTCGGCCTTCAGCTCGCGCACGCGCGCGTGATAGTTGAACACGACCTCGCCGTTGAGGCCGTCGGTGTAAGTGCTTTGCACCGCGTGCACCGTATGTTTCGCGTGGTCGCCGTGACGGGTGCCGCTGATGCGCACCTGCGGATTGACCGCCGGCGCGAGCGACGACCACGACACGGTAACTTCGCTCGTCGGGTCGCTGCCCCAGGTCAGGTGGATCTGCTCGGGCGTGCCGTCGGGCGTGCCGCTATTGGCGCCGCGCGCGGTCGATGCGAGCGCGCCCGCCGCCGTCGCGAGACTCGATACGCCGGCGAACTTCAGAAAGCCGCGACGCGAGACGATCGATGCGCCGTGTTCATCGGCAGGCGTTGTCTTGACGATTTTTGTGTTCGACATGTCCGGTATGGTTGTTCGGGTGGAAGAACGCCGGCGCAAAACAACGCCCCGCGGGCGAGCGCGGACGGAAAGTGACGGACGATCGTAGCCGGACGGCGATGACAGCCCGATGAAAACATCGGGAGAACAGCGGAAGGTGGGGATTGAGATCGAAACGCTCATAAAAACGAATTGCCGGTGCAGCGCGCAATTCGATCACGCGCATGCATCCGGCAATCCGCGTGAGCGCCGCTTAGGTTTGCGAACTCGTATCGTCCGCGGCTTGAGCGTTGTCGGCGTCGTCCTGCTTCTCTTCTTCTTTCTTTTCCACCAGCTCTTCGAGCTTGCCGGCGCCTTCGAATCCGGCGATAGCGGCGATGCCTTTGGTCAGCAGACCCGCTTGCGGATCGACTTTCTCCGCGGCTTCAACGGCGGCGACCGCGCCGGCGATCTTGCCCACTTCGTCCAGAAGTCCCATGTCGCACTCCCACAAAAATAAGTGAAATTGCATCGTCTCACGAACTTCGTCGCGTGTCGTCAAATGTTAAGCCGCTTGACCGTGAAGCTTTCAGAGTGAAATTTATTTGGCCGCCTCACATGCGGGCGGGCGGCTGTGGATTGTTTGCGGGATTCGTGTCGAACCTCGACACACGAACGATGCCATTCGCGTCGATCAGGTTCGACAAGCCGACTTCGAGCGCATCGGCGACGTCCTTGCTATACACCTCGTCGCCATTCACGTAGAGCGTGAACGACTGAAGGTATTTCGCTTTCTTCTCCGGGTTCTCGATGGTCTGCCGCGTCCATTGATAAAGCGGGTAGTTCTCGGCGCCCATTCTTTCCGCTTCGCTCACGTAGTCGGCGAATGCATCGAACTGGCATTTGAGCGTTGCGTGATGCGTTTGCAAAAGGGCGCGAAGTGCTGGATGCGCGGCGCACGAAGGGTCCGCGCGCAGCGAGTTGGCGAGTTCCGCCGACGCGGTGATCCGCAATTGGAATTGCAGCGGAGATGACATCACGACCTCGATCGCGTCGGTAACGGTTATCAAAAGTCCGCGGGCGCGGCCTTGTCGGCGACACGCGCGTCGAGCGCGGCTTCGCACTGCTCGATTTCTTCGCTGCTCATCGGCTTGCCCAGCAGATAACCCTGCGCATGCGTGCAACCGCAGACGCGCACGAAATTGAGCTGCTCCTGGGTTTCGATGCCCTCTGCCGTGGTCGGCATGCCGATCTCGCGCGCAAGTGCGACGATGCCGCGCACCACGGCCGCGGATTCGCGCCCATGCACGGCCTCGCGCACGAACGAGCTGTCGATCTTCAGCTTGTCGAACGAGAAGCGCACCAGCGTCGACATCGTCGAAAAGCCGGTGCCGAAGTCGTCGAGCGCCAGCCCGATGCCCAAGGCGCGCAACCGGGTGATATTGCGGCGGGTCACTTCATCGTCGTTCAGCAGTGCCGTTTCAGTGACCTCTAGATTGAGCCGCGTCGGCGGCAGCCTGGTTTTCCGAAGTATGGCCGTCACCGTCGATGCGAACGATTCCTCGCGCAACTGCACCGGCGATACGTTGACCGCGACGATCACCTTGTCGCGCCACGTCGACGCCGCCATGCACGATTGCAGCAGCACCCATTCGCCCAACAGGAGAATCAGGCCGGTGCGCTCGGCGGTCGGAATGAACGCCGACGGCGACAACTCGCCGCGCGTCGGATGAGCCCAGCGAATCAGCGCCTCGCGACCCGCTACCGCGCCGGTGTGAAGATCGATGATCGGCTGATACTCCATGCGCAAACCATCGAACGACTTCAGCGCGCCTTCGAGGTCGCTGCGCAGCAGGCTCAGGCTTTCGTCGGATACGTGCTTCTCGGCATCGAAAATCGCAAACGCGCTTTTGCCGCTGCGCTTGACGCCATACAGCGCGCGGTCGGCGCAGATCAGCAATTGCGGACCGGTATTCGCATGTTCGGGGTACAGCGCGATGCCGACGCTCGCGCCGATATGCACGAGCGCTTCGCTCAGCACGAACGGCCGCGCCAGCGTTCTGACGATGCGATCAGCCAGCACGCGCACGTCGCGAAGCTGCCCGGCGCCGTCCGCAATCGCCACGAACTCGTCGCCCGCGAGGCGGCCAACCTGGTCGCCGCTTGGCAGCACGTCGCGCAAACGCGTCGCCGCTTCCTGCAGAATCCGGTCGCCGGCGGCATGGCCGAGACTGTCGTTGATCGCCTTGAAGCCATCGAGGTCGATCAGCAGCACCGCGAACGCCCCGCCCTGCCCAGTCGAACTCTCGCCGGTGCGCTCGAGCAGCAGCTCGCTGATGCGCGCGCGATTCGGCAAACCGGTCAAGCTGTCCTGGCGCGCGAGGCGATGACTGTTTTCGCGCGCGAGCAGCAACGCGACGGTGTCGCGATTGCTGCGCAGCGCAACCGTGAAAAAGCCGGCCGCGCAAAACGGTGCCTGAAATAGCAACACGAGCTTGCCATTGCCTGGCGACATCGCCGCGCCGATACTCAGAAAGCTCAGAATAAATACGATCTGCAATAACGCAAGCCGCGGCGTGCTCGCATTACGTCCGGCCAACCCGCCGATTACACCGACCGCGCAAACGTTTCCAAGCAGAAAAAGCGTGGGACTCCCGCTGATATTGCACAGAAATGTGCCGAAGCCGAATAGCGCGCTCCACAACAGACTCGCGAAAAGAAACGCGGAAGTCGGTGTGGGCAGCCCTTTCGCGGCGCGCGTGCGGCATAGCCAGATCAACAGGAGCCGCACGATCAGCAATGCGACGACCGCAATGCCCCACGCGGCATACAGCGGAATCGGATAAAGATAATACGCAGTCGCGCAAACGCTAATTTCGCAAATCGATGCGAATATGATAGAAGCGGTTCGTGTAAACAGGTTGGCGAGCAGAATCTGCCGGTTGTCCGGACTCAGGTTCTGAGCCGAAGACACGAGCCACTTGAAAAATGGAGACCTTGGTTCGGTAAAAGCCATGACCTGCGCATTCGACGGTTGGTGGGTCCGAATCGGCATGCGAATGGACGGCTCGTGCAACGATTACATAAACATAAAATATCAGATTAATGCGGGCAATGGCGTGAAATGACTATTAGCCGCGCTTTTATAAGCACTGACCGCCGCTAATCCCCAGTGACTCGACCCGGTGCGAGCGTTTCGGAGCGCACGTTGTTGCGGCGCAGCGCCCCGCTCGGTTGGCGTCATTCCGATGTTGCGCAAAGGCAATAAAAAAGAGGAAGAGCGTGGCTCTTCCTCCTTGACGATTTCCGCGTGCCCGGCTTCCCGAGTCGCGATCGCCGGCCTTGCTTTAGTCGTACAGCACGGCTACGATCTTCGGATCGTTGATGTTGGTCTTGTCGTACCAGTAGAAACCGGTATCGATCTTCTTCGGCAGCTTCTCGCCATGCAGCGCCTTGACCGCCGAGTCGACCGTGCACTTGCCGATACCGACCGGGTTCTGCGTAATCGCGCCGGCCATCAAGCCCGACATGATGTTGTCCTTCTGCTCCTTGCCGGAGTCGAAGCCGATCAGCACGAGTTTCTTGCCCGACTCCTTGATGCCAATCGCTGCGCCATCCGCGGAACCTTCGTTCGCGCCGAAGATGCCCTTCAGGTTCGGATTCGCCTGGATCATGGCCTTGGCGATTTCCGCCGACTTCAGGTGGTCGCCGGCGCCGTATTGCACGGACACGATCTTGATGTTCGGATGCTTCGACTTGATCTGATTGACGAAACCGTCGCGACGATCGACACCGGTGCGGCTGGTCTGGTCGTGCACGATGACGCCGACTTCGCCGGAATTGCCGATGAACTCGGCCATCTTGTCGGCGGCGAGCGCGGCGGCGGCGAGGTTGTCCGTTGCGCAGGTCGTCAACGGAATATCGCTGTCGACGCCAGAGTCGAATGCGATCACCTGAATCTTGTCGTTCTGCGCGCGCTTGAGCAAGGGGATGGCCGCCTTGCTGTCGAGTGCCGCAATACCGATCGCCTGCGGTTTCTTCGCGAGCGCGGCCGACAGCATATCGATCTGCTTGTCGACCATCGCTTCGGTTTCCGGTCCCTCGAACGTGATCCTGACGTTGTTCGCTTTCGCGGACTGCTCGGCACCCGATTTGACGGCTTGCCAGAACTGATGCTGGAAGCCTTTCGAAATAAGCGGAATATACGGTTCATCCGCATACGCGAGACTGCTTCCGCCAACGAGCGCACCGACACCGACCACGATACCGATTAGTCTTCTCTTCAACATGGGGCCTCCTCCAATGGTTGGGCTATCAAGCCGCTATCGAGCTTTCGAGGGAGCCTTCACGTGCCCTCTCTCTGCTGCTCCTGCGTTCCCTGCTTATTTGCTGCTTCCTTGCTCCTACATCAACTTCCCCGGCTGCGCCGCAGAATGTCCGCATACACCGCCAGAATGATGATCAAACCCGTCACGACGATCTGCCACTCCTGCGCGACCGACATGATGCGCAGCCCGTTGGTCAGCACGCTCATGATGAAAGCGCCGATGATGGTGCCGAGGATCGTGCCCGAACCGCCGCTCAACGACGTGCCGCCGATCACGACCGCCGCGATCGCATCGAGCTCGTAGCCCTGACCGAGCGCCGGCTGCGCGGAATTGAGCCGCGACGCGATCAGGAGACCCGCGATGCCGCAGATCGCGCCGCCCACGCCGTAAATCGCGATCTTCCAGCGATCGACATTGACGCCCGAAAGCCGTACCGCTTCTTCATTGCTGCCGAGTGCGAATGTGTAGCGGCCGAGCGCAGTGCGATTGAGCGTAATGGAACTGACGATCGCGAGAAAGAACAAAATAAGTACCGCATTCGGAATCGGCACGCTCGGCAGGAAATAGCCGATCAGCGAGTCCTGGGAAATACGGTAGAAGTTCTCGGTATCGGTGAAATAGATCGGCTTGTCGGCCGACACGACGAGCGAAAGCCCTTTGAGCAGCATCATCATGCCGAGCGTCGCGATGAATGGCGGAATCTTCATTTTCGCGGTCAAGGTGCCCGATATCGTGCCGCATACCGCGCCAGTCGCCAGTGCCGCGAGTACGCCCATCCACATCGGCAGATGCCAGTAAGTGAGAAATACACCGCAAATCACGGCGGTGAACGTCATCAACGTACCAACCGACAGATCGATACCCCCAGTGATGATCACGAACGTGGCCGCGATCGCCAGCACGCCGTTCACAGCGGTCGCCTGCAAAATGCCGAGGATGTTGTCCATCTGCATGAAGGCCGGTGACGCGAAGCTGAAGAACACCAGCAGCAGAATGAGGCTCGCGAACGCGAGCATCTTTTGCACGGCGGTCGGCGCAAAAATTCGCGCTTTCAGCCCGGAAGTGCGCCGTTCGTTGTCCAGCGCCGCGGTATCCGTTTGCATTGTCATGTCATAGACCTCTTCAGGCTTGTGCCGTTTTCAGGGATTCGCGCTGCGTCGCGAGATGCATGATGCGCTCCTGCGTCGCTTCGCCGGCGGACAGCTCGCCGGTAATGCGGCCCTCGCACATCACGACGATGCGGTCGCTCATGCGCAGAACTTCGGGCAGCTCGGAGGAGATCATCACGATCGCCTTGCCTTGCGCCGCCAGCGAGCGCAGCAGCTTGTAGATTTCGCTTTTCGCGCCGACGTCGATACCGCGCGTCGGTTCGTCGAAGAACAGGACATCGCAATCGCGCTCGAGCCATTTCGCAATCACGATCTTTTGCTGATTGCCGCCCGACAGGAGCCGAACCTGCTGCGTCGCCGAAGGCGTGCGAATCGCAAGCAGCTTGATGAAGTGCTGCGCTCTTTTGCGAATCTGCCCGCTGCGCAGGAACATATTGAGCGACAGGAACTTGCCGAGATCGGACATCACGATGTTCGATTCGACATCCATTCCGGTGGCCAGACCGAAGCGCTTGCGATCTTCCGACAGATAGCCGATGCCGCGCTTGACCGCATCACTGGGCCTTTTGATCGACGCCTTCACGCCCTTCACAAAAATCTCGCCCGATTCGACCGGATCGGCACCGAACACCGCACGCGCGAGCTCCGTGCGGCCCGCGCCCATCAAGCCGGCGAAGCCGAGTATTTCGCCCTTGCGCAATTCGAAACTGACGTCGCGCACGAGCGGACCCGCGACGAGATTTTTGACTTCGAGCGCGAGTTCGCCTTTCGCCGGCGCGCTCTCCACCGGCGCGATGTCGCTGAGCGTGCGCCCGACCATCATGCCGATGATCGTCTGGACGCTGGTGCCCTCGGTCGGAACGGTGGCCACATACTCGCCGTCGCGCATCACCGTGACGCGATCGGTGATCTGCTTCAACTCGTCCATCTTGTGCGAGATATAGACGACGCCGACGCCGCGCTCTTTCAATTGACGGATGATCCGGAACAACTCGGCAATCTCGGCATCGTTGAGCGCGGAGGTGGGCTCGTCCATGATTAGCACGCGCGAATCGAAAGACAGGGCTTTCGCGATCTCGACCATCTGCTGACTCGCGACGGTCAACGTGCCGACTATCTTGCGCGGATCGAGCTTCACGTGCATGCGGGCCAAGATCTCGCGTGCCTGCGCATTCAGCTTGTCTTCGTCGAGGAACAGACCCAGACCCTTGCGCGGCTCTCGGCCGATAAAGATGTTCTGCGCGATGCTCAGATGATTCATCAGTTGCAGTTCCTGATGAATGATGCCGATGCCGACGGCTTGCGCGTCGCGCGGGCCTTGAAAGTCGACGGGTTTGCCGTCGAACAGAATTTCGCCGGAATCGCGCGTATAGACGCCGGCAAGAATCTTCATCAGCGTCGACTTGCCGGCGCCGTTCTCGCCCATCAGCGCGTGGACCTCGCCGGCCATGAGTTCGAAGCGGACGTCATGAAGTGCTCTAACGCCCGGAAAGCTCTTGCAAAGCTTGTTGACGGAAATGAGTGGGTTCATGTACTGATCTGTCGACGGTTGTCTATATCACCAACGCTTTTACGGTGGAGCTTTTTACGACTCGACAACGGCTTTCATTGCAGCTTTCATTCAAGGCGCGAACAGGTCGGGCCGCTCTTTTGCGGACCGGTGCAATTCGGCGACGACCTGGTCGAGATGATCGTGCATCGCTTTCGCGGCCGCATCGCCGTCGCCGGCGCAAAGAGCCTTGAAGATGCTCTCGTGCTCTTCCAGCGTATGCACGACCCGTTCCGGACTTGCGAGCAATTGCCGCGCGCGGTCCAGCGCATTGCGCGACACCGCGACGATTTCCTTCACGCGCGGCAGGTTGACCGCGTCGAGCAGGATTTCATGGAAAGCCAGATCGAGCGCATGAAACGCCAGACGTTCGCCACTTCCAGCCAGAGCGCGCTGCTGGTCGAGATTGCTGGCCAATGCGTCGAGCGTGGCCCGGTCGTGCATTCGCGCCACGCCGCGCACCGTCTCGACCTCAAGTGCGCTGCGGATGAATAGATGCTGGCGGATGTCGTCGAGCGCGATCGGTTTGACGCGCGTGCCGCGCTGCGGCAATACCTCGACGAGACCCGCATGCGCAAGCCTTGCCAACGCGGACGACACCGGAAAGCGCGACACCCCCATCCGTTCGCACACGGCCATCTTGTCGATCATCATGCCGGGTTCCAACGCCAACGTAACGATCGCTTCTCGCAACGCCGCCTCGACCGCGTCGGTCAAACTGCCGCGCTCGCCACCGCCAACTTTTTGCAGTGCGACATAAGGATTGCCAGCGGCATTCTCCAGTTCGGCTGACGAGTTCACGGAGGCCTTGATTTCGAGAGAACATGCTAGCATGCTAGAAAGGGAATGCCGTGTTGTCAACGCGTACAAATGCCTGGGGAATACCTAGGGATGCCTGGTATCTGGGAACCAAGGGCTTACCCGTACACGCGGCAGGAACGCGCACATGGAGAACGTGCGCATGTAGCCGATCCCGTCTGCGTCCGCAGACGACAAGCCGATAGCCATAGCCCCGGAGGGTGCGCAGATGACGACGATCACAAGGCTGTCCGTTCGGGACATCCGGTTTCCCACCTCACGTTCACTGGACGGCTCCGACGCGATGAATACCGCGCCGGATTACTCCGCCACCTACGTCACGCTCGAAACCGACACGCCGAACCTGATCGGCCACGGTCTCACGTTCACGATTGGCCGCGGCAATGAAATCTGCGTGACTGCCGTGAATGCACTCACGCCACTGATCGTCGGCAAGAAGCTCGAAGATATCGCCGCGAATATGGGTGCTTTCTGGCGCGCATTCACTTCGGATAGCCAACTACGCTGGATCGGTCCGGACAAGGGCGCGATTCATCTTGCCACCGCGGCGGTCGTCAACGCTGTGTGGGACCTGTGGGCGAAATCCGGCGGCAAGCCGGTCTGGAAGCTGCTGGTCGACATGAGTCCGGAAGAACTCGTGCGCTGCCTCGACTTTCGTTACGTGACCGATGCTATCACGCCGCACGAAGCACTCGCGATGCTGCATCGTCATGCGAAGACCAAAGGCGAGCGAGAAAAGGAAATGCTCGCGCACGGCTATCCGGCCTATACGACATCCGCAGGATGGCTCGGTTACGACGACAACAAGATTCGCCGGCTCGCGCGCGAAGGCGTCGCGCAGGGATGGACGCATTTCAAGCAGAAGGTCGGTGGCGACCTGGAAGAAGACGTGCGGCGTGCGCGCATTCTGCGCGAGGAGATCGGCGAGAACCTGAAGCTGATGATGGACGCCAACCAGGTGTGGGACGTCGATGAGGCGATCGCGAACATGCGTCGTCTCGCCGAGTTCGACCCGTGGTGGATCGAGGAGCCAACCAGTCCCGACGACATCCTCGGTCATGCGGCGATTCGCCGGCGGCTCGGTTCGATTGGCGTCGCAACCGGCGAGCATTGCCACAATCGCGTGATGTTCAAGCAACTGCTGCAGGCGCAAGCCGTCGACTTTTGCCAGATCGACAGTTGTCGGCTCGGTGGACTCAACGAAGTGATCGTCGTTCTGCTGATGGCCGCGAAGTTCGGTGTGCCGGTGTGCCCGCATGCGGGTGGCGTCGGCTTGTGCGAGTACGTGCAGCATATTTCGCTGTTCGACTATATCTGCGTGTCGGCGTCGCTCGAAAATCGCGTGCTCGAATATGTCGATCATCTGCACGAGCATTTCGTGGACCCCGTGGTGATCCGCAACGGGCACTACATGCCGCCACAACGGCCGGGCTATAGCATCGAAATGCTGGAAGGGACATTGGACAAGTACTGGTATCCGGAAGGAGCGGCGTGGCAGGAATGAAGCCGGACGGTAAGGGTTTCATTTGCGTCCCTTCAGGCGTATAACGGCAGACTTCGCTCACGCTGTTATCGCCCGATTCGATGCGCACCGCCCGCCCCTTACCGCCTCTGCTTTCGCTGCGCGCCTTCGAAGCCGCCGCGCGCCACCTGAGTTTCAGCCGCGCGGCGCAAGAACTGTTCGTCACGCAAAGCGCGGTCAGCCACCATATCCAGAAGCTCGAAGCCGATCTGGGTATCGCGCTATTCGAGCGCCAAACGCGAGCGATTGAACTCACCGGGACAGGCCGCGCGTACTATGCGAAAGTCCACGCCGCTTTCGAACTGCTGCGGCTCGGCACCAGCGAAGTGCGAGCATTCTCCACCGAACGCAAAACGCTGAACGTGGGCCTGCTGTCTTCATTCGCGAGTCGCTGGCTCGCATCGCGTCTGCATACGTTCCCGCTCGCGCATCCGGATATCGAACTGCAATTGCGGCCCGACATCGCACTCGCCGATGTGCCGGGCGGCGAAGTCGACGTGGCGATTCGCTATGGACGCGGCGGCTGGCCGGGTGTCGCTTCGCAAAGGCTCATGTCCGAGCGTCTTTCGCCGGTGTGCAGTCCGTCGCTGCTTGCGGGCAGAAAGCGTCCGCGCAAAGCACTGGACCTGCTGCGTTTCCCATTGCTGATTTCTTACTCGACGCATTCGTTCGAATGGGAAGCATGGTCGCGTCATGCCGGCCTCGATCTCGGCGACGCGCAACGCGTGCAATTGCACGACTACAACATCGTCGTCGAAGCGGCGCTGGCCGGACAGGGCATCGCAATGGGCCGCCATCGGCTGATCGCGCAGCAGCTCGCGCAAGGCTCGCTGGTACCGGCATTGCCCGACGCGGTGCTCGACGATCCCCGCATCGGCTGGTGGCTCGTCACCCGCAAGGGCAAGCTCGACGCCGCCGCGACCGCATTCCGCTCCTGGATCATACAAACGGCGCAGAAGGACCGGCTCGGCTGAACGCATTAGTTTGGCTCATGCGTCAGGCACGAAAAATCGTTGGTCGCGTGCAGCGCGAATCAATAGCATCGAAGCTTTCCCGTCACTAAAACGGTACCCTTCCGATGACCTCCTCGATTACCTCCCGCGCCGCCAGCCTCGGCCTGACGCTTGAATCCGCGTCCGCACCCGCTGCCAATTACGTACCATTCGTGCAAGAAGGCAATCTGCTTCACATTTCTGGTCAGATTTCGCGCAACAACGGACAGCCTGCATATCTCGGGCGTCTCGGCGACAATATCAGCGACGCCGAAGGCGCTCAGGCCGCGCGGCTGTCGGCGCTCGGTGTCGTCGCGCAGATCGTCGCGGCGACAGGCGACCGGCTCGAGCGCGTGGCGCGCGTCGTGCGCCTGAACGTGTTCATCGCGAGCACGCCGGCGTTCAGTGCGCAGAGCACGGTTGCCAATGGCGCGTCGGACGTGATGGTGCAAATCTTCGGCGACGCCGGCCGTCACGCGCGCAGCGCGGTTGGTGTCGCGTCGCTTCCGGCGGGAGTCGCCGTCGAAGTCGAAGCGGTTGTCGCATTGAAAAACGCCTGAATTCCACTCATACACTCGGAGCCGCCAATGTCTTCTCCGCTGTCGCCCGCAGTCATCGATGCATTACGTGCCCGCACACCCGGTGTTCTCAGTACCACGCATTTCAATCATGCGGGCGCGTCGCTGCCGTCGGCCGCCACGCTCGAAGCGATTCACGCGCATCTGTTGCGCGAAGCGTCGATGGGACCCATGGAAGCGGGCGCGGCTGCTAGCGATCAAACCGAGCGGGCCCGCACGCTCGCCGCGCGACTGCTGAACGCTCAGCCCGCCGAGATCGCGCTGACGACCGGCAACTCGCCGGGCTGGGGCGCAGCTTTCGCGGCGTTGGGTCCGTGGCGCGAGGGGCAACGCATCCTCGTTGCGCGGCACGAATGGGGCGGCAATCTCGCGACGATGCGTCTTCTGGCGCAGCGCGCGGGTGCATCGATAGAGACGATTCCTTCCGATGCGAGCGGCAGGGTCGATCCTGGCGCACTCGAAGCCATGCTCGACGACAGAGTCCGACTGATTGCACTCACGTGGCTACCGGCCAATGGCGGACTGATCAATCCGGCTGCCGCGGTTGGGCAGATAGCGCGCCGTCACGGGATTACGTATTTCATCGATGCGGCGCAGGCCATCGGACAACTGCCGATCGACGTCGTCGAACTCGGCTGCGACGTGCTGGCGGGCGTGGGCCGCAAGGCACTGCGGGGACCGCGCGGCACCGGGCTGTTATTCGTGCGGCGGGATTTTCTGCCCCGCTTGATGCCAGCCTTCGTCGACACCCATTCCGCGCCGCTCGACGCCAACGGCGAGCCGGTACTGCGCGACGATGCCGCGCGTCTCGAATCATCGGAAGCATCGATTGCACTGCATTGCGGATTGGCGAATGCATTGGACGAAGCGCTGGAAATCGGCATCGACAATATCCGCGCGCAGATCGATCGGACCGCGCAGCTATTACGCGAGCGGTTGGCCGCGATGCCGGGCGTGTCCGTACTCGACCAGGGTGTCGAACGATCCGGTCTGGTGTCGTTCAACGTCGCCGGACTCGACGCCATGTCGGTGCGACGCGCATTGGCGGCACAGGGCATCACGATCGGCTCGAATGGCGTCGGGTACACGCCGTTCGATATGACGATCAGAGGGCTGACGCAGATCGCGCGCGCATCGGTCAGCTATCTAACCACTGACGCCGAAGTTGATAAATTGCTGGCTGGAATACGGACGTTGGCGCATTAAGTACTCAGAGCGAGTTTTGCGTCAATCAAATGAATAGAAGCGTCTCTTTCAACTCTCTCGCCGGCCCACGACCATGAACTCCGCCTTATCGCACCGCCTCGATTTATCAAGGTTTCCGCGGCACGCGCTTCTCGAAGGCCCGACGCCAATTCAGCACCTTGCGCGTCTGAGCGCTCGCCTCGGCGGCGCGGACATCTACGTCAAAAGAGAAGATCTGACGGGATTGGGTGGCGGCGGCAACAAGCTGCGCAAGCTCGAATTCCTGATTGGCGAAGCGCTCGCGCGTGGCGCGGACACCATCATTACCGTCGGCGCACGCCAATCGAACCATGCGCGCCTGACGGCGGCCGCGGCGGCTCGCGTCGGACTTCAATGCGAGCTGGTGCTGACGAGAACCGTGCCCCGTTCCGATCACGACTACATGGAGAACGGCAACGTGCTGCTCGATGCTCTATTCGATGCTCGCGTGCACGATCTTCCCGGCACGGCCAACGCACTGCAATTCGCCGAGGAACGCGCGAACGAGTTGCAGACGCAGGGTCGTAACGTGTATGTGTGTCCGTTGGGCGGTTCGAGCCCGGCCGGTTGCCTCGGCTATGCGGACTGCGCCGCTGAAATCATCGCGCAATCGCAAGCGCAAAACGTGGCTTTCGATCGCATCGTGGTGCCGAACGGAAGCGGCGGCATGCATGCGGGACTGGTTGCGGGTTTGGTTGCGCTGGGCTTGGACCCGTCACGTATTGCGGCATTCACGGTGTATGGGAATGCCGGGCATGCGCGCACGATTACCCTGGATAAAGCGAATCAGACGGTTCGATTGATCGACCCAAGCCTAAGCGTGAATGATGACGCGATCTCGATCGACGAAGCGCAGCTTGGACCCGGCTACGGCATTCCAACCGATAACATGCGCGCTGCCGTTCGGCTGATGGCATCGACGGAAGGTCTGCTGCTCGATCCCGTGTATAGCGGCAAAGCATTTGCGGGTCTCGTCGAAAACGTGAGTGCCGGCAAGTATCCTGCCGGACAGAAAATTCTATTCGTGATGAGCGGCGGACTTCCCGGGCTATTTGCCTATCGGAACGAGTTCTGAGCGATGAAGCGCCACGAAAGTGAGTCGCAGAAGAAGCGGAGACAACGCGATGGTCTGGTATGGGCCGCCGTTGTCTGAAGAAAGCGCGAAGCGCTTGAAGATTCGAACCAACGATTCGAAATGGTGCCCAGGGCGGGATTTGAACCCACACGCCTTTCGGCGCTACCCCCTCAAGATAGTGCGTCTACCAATTTCGCCACCTGGGCAGAGGGGCGCCATTGTATCAGCTAAAAATTTTTTTTGAAGCCCCTCGCGTGATTTTGTTCGACGGCTGCGATACCGGTCGAAAACCGATGTGGTCTTCACGCAGTTACGCTGCCCGGCGTCCGATTCAAGCTCTGCCCGCAGCCTCGCAACAGCTAGTAAGGTTTGACGTTTGTGGGCCGCTACTCCGGCGAATGCGGCAAATGGTGGGCCGCTATGCTCGCACGCTGATGCGCTGAAAGAGCGCCCTCCACTGCCAACACGCCATGTCACCACGACGCACACATTCTTCGCGACTTCGGTATCGTCTTCTTCTCGCGTCGCTGCTGACGTCGCTATCCATGCTGCAGGGTTGCGCAACGACGGCGGAAAATGTTGCTGTAGGCTTTGGTCTCGGCGCAGTCGGCACCGTGTCGGCGTTAGGCTGCCTGCTGGCCTGCGATATGGCCAATCCGCACTGGTGAAAGGCCGCACGGCATGCAACGGGCGGTTAGTATTCCAATCTCGACATCGTTGACTAACAAAACGGAGCCCGTATGCCACAAGACCGCCTCCACCTCTACACCGACACCCAATTCGCGAGCCCCTACGCGATGTCCGTCTTCGTGACGCTGCGCGAGAAGCGCTTGCCGTTCGACCTTTCGACCATCGATCTGGCGAGCAAAGCAAATCTCGCCGCCGACTACGCGGCCCTTTCAATGACGCGGCGCGTGCCGACTCTGATACACGAAGACTTCGCGCTTTCCGAGTCCTCGGCGATCACCGAGTACCTCGACGAGACTTTCCCGGACACTCCGGTCTATCCGGAAGATCGGCGTCTGCGCGCACGAGCGCGCCAGGTGCAAGCCTGGCTGCGCAGCGATCTGCTGCCGATTCGCGAAGAGCGTTCCACCGAAGTCATTTTCTACGGATCGCGCGGCGGCCCGCTTTCGTCGCGCGCACAGGAAGCGGCTCAAAAACTCTTCGCCGCCGCCGATGCATTGCTTCCAGCCAATTCGCCAAATCTGTTCGGCGAGTGGTGCATCGCCGATATGGACCTCGCATTGATGCTCAATCGCCTCGTGCTGAATGGGGATCCCGTTCCGCACAAGCTCAAGGACTACGCCGCACAACAATGGCAGCGCGCTAGCGTGCAGCAGTGGGTCCAACTGGAGCGTCCAGCGCTATAACTCGATCGGCGTGGCTGCATGCCACGCCGAAAAACCGTCAATAGAAGTGGCAAAGACCAGCAACATATCTGAATAGAGAAACATTAAAAGATGCAGTAAAAGCGAACATTACATTCGCGTTTTATCAGACCGTCGCTGCTCCGCCATTGCCCGATTTCGCGCCCGCTCCCTTTGCTGCCTCACCCGCAGGATGCTGACAACAATCAGCACGATCGCAAGCAATGACAATTCGATGATTGCGGGAATTCGAATGGGATCATGAAACATGGCGGGCCTCCGTCACATGATTTCATCATAGTATGCGGGGAGGGCCGCGCCTGAAGTATTGCGGCGCACCATTGCAATCTTACCGCCGCCAATCCATCAGCGTTTATCCCGCTGGCAAAAAAGAGTGCGAGTGACAAATTGAAAACATTCTGTCACGCAACAACTTACACGAATCAGATAGCCGTCCCTAAACAGATTATTTGCGCTAGAGTACACAAGCGCTCAGTTGGATCGTGAGCCGTCCCGACATTTCAAAGGTGTTATCTGTCACGCTTTTGCTTGCGTGTACTAAAGAAGCACCTGGACTCGTTGAAGACATCGCGCCATGCCATATTTTCCTGTCGCCTACTGTGGTCCCGCGGCTGTCCCCGAGAGCTTGTGGTTGCGCTGGAATACCGATCCGCCATTGCTGGTCGCGCTCGCGGCGCTCGCATGGGTCGTGGCGAGCGGCCGCTCGGCGAATGCACGGGCGGGATGGGGCGCCGTCGCGCTGATGGCCCTCGTGTTCGTGTCGCCGCTTTGCGCGTTGTCGTCGGCATTGTTCTCCGCGCGCGTCACTCATCACGTCATGTTGATCGCTGCAGTAGCTCCACTGCTCGCCCTTGCGTTTCCGTTGCCGCGCCTCGCGTATCCGCCGCTTGTACTCGTGGTCGCAGCGCATGCCGTGATCATCTGGCTGTGGCATGCACCGGGGCCCTATGCGTGGGGACTGTCGAGCGTACCCGGCTACTGGCTGATGCAGATCACTTTGCTTGGCAGTGCATGGCTCATGTGGCGCAGCATCTTCTCGCCGTCGCTGCCGACCGGCCCCGCGCTGATGGCGCTGGTCGCGACGATCGGCCATATGGGTTTGCTCGGCGCGTTGATCGTGTTCGCGCCGGTACCGCTCTACGTCGCGCACTTCGCGACCACCGCCGCGTGGGGACTCACGCCGCTCGCCGACCAGCAACTCGCCGGACTGTTGATGTGGGTACTGGCGATGATCCCTTATCTCGCGGCAGGACTTTCGCTCGTCTGGTCAAGCCTGCGCGTCAGAGAGCCCGCGCTGTGACGACCCTTCTGAAGTTCGTTCATCTGGCCGCGATCGCGATCTGGTCGGGTGGTTTGCTCGTGCTGCCGTATCTGTTCTGGCAGCGTCGCGGGCTCGCGGCCGGCAGCGAGCTCGACCGGCTGCACCGCATCACGCGTCTCGTGTTCGTGGAACTGACCTCGCCCGCCGCTTTCGTCGCGATTGCGAGCGGCACCGTGCTGATTTTTCTGCAGGCCACCTTCGTCGAATGGTTCACCGCGAAAATGGTGTTCGTCGGCATCATGGCGATGCTGCACGTGCTGGCCGGCCTCGTACTGCACGATCTGTATCTGCCCGACGGCCGCTTCAGCCGTGCCTCGGCGATCGCGCTGACCATCGCTTATCTGGTTGTGATTGTCGCGATCATCTGGATCGTGCTGGCCAAGCCCCACATCGACTCGAACCTGCTGGCCCCGCATCTGTTCGAGCCCGGCGGACTTGGCCGGTGGCTGCATCACTCCTTTGGCGAAACGAGAATCCCCACGCCATGATCGAACACGAGCTTGCCCCCATGCCAGCCGGCGAAGCCCGTCATCACCGAGCTGAGCACCGACAGCACGAGCCCATGCGGCAGGATCTCATCGGGGTAGTAAAGACGCACACCCCAGTTCGCTCCCGCGAGCGCGACGAGCGTCATCGCGGCGACCGCATGCGACCAGCTCGCTTCCTTCAGGCGGATGCCGCGCACCAGCAGCAGCTCGGCGGTACCGACCACGCTCGCGGCCACGCCGCTCCAGAACGCGAAGCCGGCGGCCCACAAACCGGCGCGAACCCAGAACGGGTCGCCGGTCCACCAGTAGATCACGTCGACGCCCAACGTCGCGACGACGAACGCGATCGGGAAATGCACCATCATCACGTGAATCGGATGACCGACGAGCGCCACCGCCGAGCCCTTGTCGAGCCGCAACAGCTCGAGCATCACTTCGCTTCGCGTCTCGTTTCCAGGATTACGTTTGTTTGCCATCGTGGTGTGCCCTCGCATCGAATGCCTGGTGCTGCAAACCATCATAGCTGTTTGCGTCTGACGGTCCAAGCCGGATCGCTCGCCGCGTTGTCCGGCTGCAGCGGGCCGCTGTCGACGCTCGAGCCGTCGGGTCCGGCCGCCGCATCGATCGCCGGGCTATGGTGGGTGATGCTGGCCGGCGCCGCGATCCTGTTCGCGATGGTGCTCGTACTGTTTCTGCTGACGGTGTTCCGGCCCGGCTGGGGCTCGCATGTGTCGCCCGCGCGCTGGATCGTGCTCGGCGGTCTCCTGCTGCCCGCGGTGATCCTGATCCCGTTGATCTGCTATGCGCTGTACGCGGGCGAGTTGCTGTTGCCGTTGCGCGCGCACGCGCCCGCGCGCATCGAGGCGATCGCGCAGCAATGGCGCTGGACCTTCCGGTACCCGGAACTGGGCAACGTCGAAACCGACAGCGTGCTGCATCTGCCCGCGCGCACGCCGGTCGACATCGTCGTGACCAGCATGGACGTCGTGCACGCGTTCTGGATTCCGCGCTTCGCGGGCAAGATCGACGCCGTGCCGGGCCACCACAACCTGCTGCGCATCGAGGCCGACGAGCCCGGCCGGTACGCCGGACAATGCAACGAGTTTTGCGGCATCGGTCACGCGGGGATGCACTTCACCGTGATCGTCGATCGTCCGGAAGATTTTCCGGCTGCTGTCAAAAACGCCGCCGCCAACGGGGAGGTGAAGAAATGAGTGTGCCCGTCGAGCCGCCATCACAGGGCATCACCGCGCTGCGGCTGCATCGTCAGCTTGCCGCAATCTGGGCCACCGGGCCGGGCGTGCAGAAGCTCGCCGCGGTCAACCATACAGTTCTCGGCATGCGCATGATGATCACGTCGTTCGTGTTCTTCGCGATCGCCGGGATTCTCGGCATGCTTACGCGCGTGCAACTCGCGACACCGCATGCGGCCTTCATGGACGTCGAGACCTACAACCAGGTCTTCACGATGCATGGATCGATGATGCTGTTCCTGTTCGCGATCCCGATGGTCGAAAGCTTCGCGGTCTATCTGACGCCGAAGATTCTCGGCACGCGCGACTTCGCGTTTCCGCGCCTGACGGCTTACGGCTACTGGTGCTATCTGTTCGGCGGCACGATTCTGACCGTGGCGCTGATTCTGCGCAGCGCGCCCGACGGCGGCTGGTTCATGTACACGCCGCTCAGCTCCAACGTATACACGCCCGGGTTGAACGCCGACGTGTGGCTGCTCGGCATCACGTTCGTCGAGATTTCGGCGCTGTCGCTCGCGATGGAAATCGTCGTGTCGATCCTGAAGATGCGCGCGCCGGGCATGTCGCTCGATCGCATGCCGATCTTCGCCTGGTACATCCTCGTCACGGCGATGATGATGATCGTCGCGTTTCCGCCGCTGATCCTCGGCTCGATCCTGCTCGAGGTGGAGCGCGCGTTCAACCTGCCGTTCTTCGATCCGACGCGTGGCGGCGATCCGCTGCTATGGCAGCACCTGTTCTGGCTATTCGGCCACCCGGACGTCTACATCATCTTCCTGCCGATGGCCGGCGTGCTGTCGACGATGATTCCCGTGTTCGCGCGACGCCGCCTGATGGGGTATCGCGCGATCGTCGTCGCGATCATCGCGCTCGCGTTCCTGAGCTTCGGCATCTGGGTGCACCATATGTTCACGGTGGGCATTCCGCATCTGGCGCTCGCGTTCTTCTCGGCGGGCTCGGCGATCGTCGCGGTGCCCACCGCGATCCAGTTCTTCGCGTGGCTCGCCACGCTGTCGCACGGCCGCCCGCGCTGGGATGTGCCGATGCTGTACATCTTCGGCTTCTTCTTCGTGTTCACATGCGGCGGGCTCACAGGCGTGATGCTCGCGATCGTGCCGTTCGACTGGCAAGCGCACGACACCTACTTCGTCGTCGCGCACATGCACTACGTGGTGGCCGGCGCGCTGGCGTTTCCGATGCTCGCCGCGTTCTATTACTGGCTGCCGCTGCTGACCGGGCGCACCGCCGTGCATAAGCTTTCCGTGCCGGCATTCTGGCTCGTGTTCATCGGCTTCAACATGACGTTCTTCATGATGCACCTGACCGGCCTGCTCGGCATGCCGCGACGCGTCTTCACGTATACCGGCGACGAAGGCTGGAACGGGCTCAATCTGCTGTCGTCGGTGGGCAGCTTCGTGATGACGATCGGCTTCGCGCTCTTCGTGATCGACATCATCGTGCAATTGCGTTTCGGCCAACGCGTGCGGCGCAATCCGTGGCAAGCGACCACCCTCGAATGGGCAATGCCGATTCCGCCCGTACCGTACGCATTCGCGTCGATCCCGCACATCGACGCCGAAACCGAAAAGGTGTCCCCGGGCCAGCTGGCGACCTCGCTCGCACGCGGCGACGGCTACCTCGGTTTCACGCGCAACGGCTGGCAGGAGGCGCTAGGCGTGCATATGACTTCGGGCGAGGCCGAACAGCTGATCGTGCTGCCGAATTCGACGTATCTGCCGCTCGTCACTGCACTCGTGACGGCCGCGGCGGTGCTCGCGATGCTGTTCAAGTTCTATCTGCTGTCGGTCGCATTCGCGTTCGCGACGTTTGGTCTCTTCATCTACGCGGGCCAGAGCGCGGGGCACGCGCGCGATTACGGCGCGCTGCCGGTCGGCCGCGGCGTCAGCGTCCCGCCGCATACCGAAGTGGCCGGTGCGCCGTCATGGCTTTCGATGATCTGCGCGCTGGTCGCGGACGGCACGCTGTTCACGTCGCTGGTCTTCGGCACGTTCTATCTGTGGATCGCCGCGCCGAACTGGCCGGCCGCGGTCGCGCCGCATCCGAACCGTCTGCTCGCGCTCGTCGCGGCCGTCGCGCTCGCGGTGGCCGCAGCCGCCACGCGTGGCTCGTTGCGCGCGGCCGCCGCCGAGCGCAAACCGCACGGCACGATCGGGCTCTGCGCGATCGCGCTGATCGTCGCGCTGGTCGCCTGCGTGATGCTGATCGACGGCGTGACACCGAATCCGCGCGAGCATGCGCTCGGCGCGACCGCGGCGGCGCTGCTCACGTATATCGCGGTTCACGGGGGCGTCGGGCTGCTGTTCCTGATCAGCAACGTGCTGCGTGTCGGCGCGGGCTTCGTTTCCGCGCGACGCCTGACCGATCTGCGCCTTACGCGCTTGTGGATCGATTACACGCTGGCGACGGGCGTCATCGCGCTCGGACTCGTGCTCGCGTTGCCGAGCCTCGTCGCCATGCTGGGAGCCAGACCATGAGCGCGCGTCCGCTTTCGCCGCGTCGGTTGTGGTGGCTCGCCGTCGGCTTCACGATCTGGTGTCTCGCGTTCGTGATCCTGTATGCGCTGCATGCAATTGGCTGCGCGTTCGCGTGGCCGGCCGGCCCGCTGCGCGCGAGTCTCGCGATCATTCTGCTGCTGCATTTGATCGCAATCGGCTGGCTATGGCGCTATCGCGCCGCGACCCGCGACCCTGGGCCCGAACGTATCAGCTCGTTCGTGCATACCGTCGTCGTCTGGACCCTGATCGCGGCGCTGGTCGCGACCGTGATCACGTTCGGGCCCGCTCTGCTGCTCACCACCTGCGTCTGAACGTGCACTGAGCGCGAGGGCGGCCGCCGCACCCCGGCATGGACAAGCACCGACGCAGCCCGCTCGTGCTACTGTTTGGCGGCAAGACCTGGGACTCGTTGACGCTCGGCGAACTGAAGGTGCCGCGCATCCGCTACCATTCCGAGCGCTACGGTTTCGTCGCTTTTCCTCATGCTCGAAGGTTGAATCGATATGCCCTACTTCTTTGGAATTGGTCTTCACGTTTTCATTGCGATCTTTTTCGCCATCCACGCGATGCGCAATAACCAGGGCATCTACTGGCTGTTCATTCTGTTTGCCTTTCCGCTGCTCGGCAGCGTCGTGTACTTCTTCGCGATCTATCTGCCGGGTCTGCGCCATACGCGCGGCGCGCGAGTGGCCACGCAGGCGATCACGCAATTCGTCGATCCGAATCGCGCGCTGCGTGAAGCGCGCGCCGCTTTCGAGCGCGCGCCGACCGTACAGCATCGGATGCGGCTCGGCGAGGCCTTGCTCGCGGCCGGCAATCCGCGCGAAGCACTCGAACATTTCCAGGCCGCGGCGAATGGTCCCTTTGCGAACGATCCCGCGCTACTGCTAGGTCTTGCGCGCTCGCAGTTCGGCCTCGGCAACTACACGGCCGCCGATACGACGTTGGCAAATCTGTTCTCGGTCAATCCGCACGCGCGCAATCAGGGCGAACCGGCGCTGCTGTATGCGCGCACGCTGGCCGCGCTGAACGCGCCCGGCGCACGCGCCGCATTCGAACACTCGCTGACCTGCGCAACCGACGTCGCGGCGCGCTGCCTGTTCGCCGACTGGCTCGCCGCGCAACTGGAAGACGCGGACCGCCGCCGCGCCGGTGCCCTCTACGCGGAAATCGTGCAGGACGCCAAACATTGGCCGCGTCACGCGCGCGAACACAATCGCGAGTGGCTGCAGCGGGCGCAGGCCGCGTTGGCGGCCGGTGCGGCTCGAACCTGAGCATGCCGAGGAGAACATCGATGCGACGCGCAACCCGGTCTTTCGCTTTGGCGCTGTATGCCGCAATGGCGGCGATGGCTTTCGGTAGCGGCGGCGCCTCGACTTCCGCGCAGGCCGCTGGCACTGAGAAGCCGTTCAAATGGCCCGCCTCGTTCGTCGTGCTCGGCGATGGCTATCCGCACTCGGGCGATGTCTGCCGGCGGCTCGGCGAGTCGGCCGCGACCGCGAACTATCTGGACCATATGGCGATGCTGGTCGGTTGCCCAGGTCCGCGCGACAGCGCCGCCGTGCGTGCGATCGTCGAGCACCAGCGGCGCGCGCGCGTGGTCGGCGAAGCGGATGGCGTGACGCTGATTTCCATTTCGACGGAAGGCGCTCAGACCAGTTCGCAGAATGGTCACGCGCCCGTGAAGGAATCGCCGATCAGCGCGAGCGGCACACTGCCATGCGAGCGCGGCAACGGACAGATCAGAACGATGTGCAAGTTCGGCGTCCTGCATAACAGCGATCGATCGACAACGGTCGTGGTGTATTGGCCGGACGGCACGACGCGAGCCATTTTCTTCGCCGTCAACGGCCGTGTGATGGGCACGGCTGCGTCCGCGAACGATCAGCCGACGCCCGGCGACACTCTTACGCGCAAACATGCCGGCATCAATCTGATTTCGGTCGGCAACGAACGCTATGAAATCGAGGACACGATTCTGTCCGGTGGTTGAATTGCGTTGAAGCACATCGGCGCAAGCCATGCGCGGTCGAAGTTCTGATTCGCCGCGCGTCACTTTTCATTTCGATTCCCCTCGCTTCACGACGTCGCGCTGATTCGCCACGGCGCTCGCAATCAGGTCATCGCGGCAGCATGCCGCGTGTGTCGCACCGGCCAAAATATTAGTAATAATTTCGTAAAGCCCGCAAGTATGCGGAATGCTTCTACGGACCGCCGGCCGACGCGGCCGCGTCGGCCTGCTACGCGAACAACCTGATCAATTCGCCGCTCAGTCTCGCGACGCCGGATGCGTGGTTCCAGTCGAACGGCGGCACCGCCGTGCCCGCCACCGACATTTCCGGCGTCAATCTTGGCGCCGCGACGGTCACGAGCACGAATGGTTCGTCCGTGTCGAACATCCACGAAGTGATCCGGGTACAGGGCGGCCAGTCGTACACGTTCACCACCAACGCAACGGTATTCCCCGGCGGCTCGATCCAGACCGACGACCGGAGCGGCACCGAGTTCGGCTGGGTGCTGAACACGAACACCGGCGCGATCGTGCGCGGCACGTGGGGCGCGGGACAAGCAACGGCGCTGAGCGCGGTGAAAGCCGGCAACTGGTGGAAAGTGACGATGACGCTGACCGCACCGGCGGGATCGAACAACGCGCAGGTGTTCATCGATCCGCCGACGTCGAACAGTGCAGGCGTGCGTTCGCAGCAGGCCGCGTATTTGAGCGCGACACATTACTGCCCGAGCCTCGCGATTCTGAGCGGCACGAAGTCGTAATCACGATCAGCGCGACGCAGTTATCGACGATTCGTTGACGCGTCGCGCGATCGAAGGCACACTCGCTCACTATGCAAGCCCTCAGGACCCCCTCGCTCGCAAAGCATCATCATGCGCATACCCGCGTGGGACTCCCTGTGGGGACTCGCATACGCATACGCCGCTAGACATCATTCGCAGCGGCATGCGCGAGAAAGCCCCGCCGGCAACGACGGGGCTTTTTGTTTTCCACGACCTTATCCGCTCATCGAACGAAGGATTGCCGCCATGACGCAGGAAGCACAGACGCCAGCCGTATCGAAGACCTTTGCGACGCCCATCGATCTTTACCGCGCCCTTGCACGTGTGTGGGCCGCCGATACGTCGAGCCCGACTCACGCGTGGTTGTCGACGAATCCGGCGCAGAATCATTGCAGCGTGACGTCTCTGATCGTGCAGGACTGCTTCGGTGGCGAGATTCTGACGACGCGTACGTCCGGCGGCACGCACTTCTACAACCTGATCGACGGCAAGAGATGGGATCTGACCGTCAGCCAGTTTGCCGAGCCGATTCCATTCGACGATACGCGTTCGAGTCGTGAAGCGGCGTTCGCGGATACGTCGCGGGAGAAATATGAACTGCTGAAGTCGAGGCTCGCGGAAAGCCAGCTGAAATAAACACTCAATCGAACACGCGCGGCCGAACCGCATCGATATGCGCTCGGCCACGCCATGTCATCCTCAACCAAGCACTTCCTGCTTCCCCGGAATGCCTTGCCCGCGCAACGAACACCCGCGCGTTTCAGGCACGAAGACCAGCGCAATCGCACCAACGACGCACGCCGCCATCATGTAGTAAGCGGGCACCAGCGCATTGCCCGTATGCGCGACCAGCCATTCGTTCGCCATCGGCGCCGTGCCGCCGAAAATCGACGTCGACACGTTATACGCGATCGCCATCCCCGCGTACCGGACCTGGGTCGGGAACATCGCGGGAAACATCGCCGAGATGCTGGCCAATTGCGGCACGTACAACAGCCCGAGCACCGCAAAGCCGATGAACGCACCGGTCACGCTGAGCTTCATCAGCAGGAACATCGGAATCGCCGCGACGAACAGGCCGACCAGCGAAAACCACCACACGTTCTTGCGTCCGACGCGATCCGAGAACGTGCCCGCAAACGGCAGGAACACCATCATCGCGAGCATGCCGATCAGCGGCACGAGCAGGGACATGTTGTCGCTCATGCCAAGCTGCTTCTGCATGAAGGTCGGCATATAGGCGAGCAGCACGTAGTTGACGACATTCAAAGCAACCACGAGTCCGCCGAGCTGGATCAGCGGTCGCCAATAGTCGCTCAGCAATGCCTTCAGCGTGACGCAGCTATGCTGCTCCTTGTGCATCGTTTCTTCGAGCTCGCGAAAGACCGGCGTGTCTTCGAGCTTGGAGCGCAGATAGAAGCCGATCATGCCGAGCGGCGCCGCAATCAGAAACGGCAAACGCCATCCCCATGCATGCATCGCCGTGTTGCCGAGCGCGACCGAGCAGCCGAGCATCAGAAACGCGCCGAGCGAGAAGCCCGACAGCGTCGCGAACTCGAGGAAGCTGCCGCAAAAGCCGCGCTTCTTGTCGGGCGCGTATTCGGCCATGAAAGTCGCCGCGCCGCCATATTCGCCACCCGTCGAAAAGCCCTGGATCATTCGCAGCACGACGAGGATCGTCGGCGCCCACCAGCCAATGCTTGCGTAAGTCGGCACGAGTCCGACCAGCAGCGTTGCGACCGACATCAGGATGATCGTCAAAGCGAGCACGTGCTTGCGGCCGAGGCGATCGCCGAGCGGCCCCCAGAACAGGCCGCCTAACGGACGCACGAGAAACGAAATAGCGAACGTCGCGAGTGCGAATAACGTAGCCTGTGAAGTGCTGCCGGGGAACAACGCGGCCGAAATGTAACTGAGGCCATAGGCGTAAATACCGTAGTCGAACCACTCGGTTGCATTGCCGAGCGCCGATGCGGCGATCGCGCGTCGCAGCAAGCTGCGCGCTTGCGCCTGCGGTTGCGCGCTCTGCGCGGTCCATGAATGTGCGTAATGCATGTCTCCTCCTGGGATGTCTCTATGCGACACAGGCAACGTCGCCCGAATCCAAGATACCGGCGGCACGCTTCTGCAACGATGTTCTAGGACGATGCAGGCATCGGGGTTTTCCATGAAGCCCGCACTGGATGCGGTAATCGGTACGCGTGCGTCGGCGATACGTCGTGCGCGATCGGGAAAAACAACACGATTCGGGTGCAATGCACGCTTTAAAATTTCAAGCCGTCGTCCGTTCTACCGATAAGCGTTCGAGTGCGAGGCCAACCGGTGAAAGCAGCGCTCTGCATATGTGTCACCGCTTTGTCGATGCCATCGGCAAGGTGTTACGCCGACGCTGCCAGCTATCCGCCATTGCCGGCGCTCAACATCGATATCTCGCAGACCTCCGTCTCCGGCCTCTCGGCGGGAGGGTTCATGGCGGTGCAACTGGCGGTCGCGTACTCGTCGATCATCAAGGGCGTGGGCGTCGTTGCGGCCGGTCCGTACTATTGCTCGCGAAACAGTCTTCTGATCGCCACCACCCGGTGCTCATGCACCATCCGACCGGCGAGCGCCTGCCGGGTCTCGCCTGACAGCACCAATGTGCCACGGCTCGTCTCGATGGCCAGGACGTTTTCGGCCAGTCGCCTGATCGACGATGTCGCCAGGATCATGGGCCAACGAGTCGTCACGATATCGGGAGCGAAAGATGCGACCGTGCCTGCGCCCATCGTCGCCCAGTTGCAGGCGTTCTATGCGGCACTCGGCGTGCCGGCACAGAACATGACTCAAACCGGCATTGCCGATGCGGGCCACACGATGCCCACCATCGACTATGGCGTGGCCTGCGCAAAAAGCGAATCGCCTTTCATCGGCAAGTGCGATGTCGATGGCGCGAAGCAGATACTGGGCTGGATCTACGGACCTGCTCCGCTCGCGCCGCCTGCCGCGGCAACGCCGCCGGGACGCTTCATCCGCTTCGATCAGAGCCGTTATCTACCGGCCAGCCAGCCAGCGAGCTTTCTGCGCAGGACGGGCATGGACGCCACCGGATGGCTGTATGTACCGAGCGCATGCAATGCCGGAGCACCGTGCCGGCTGCACGTTGCGCTGCACGGCTGCCGGCAGGGGCAGGCGTATGTCCCGCTCGGCTCACCGACTGGGCTCCCCTACGGCACCACGTTCGTCCGACACGCCGGCTATACGCAGTGGGCGGACAACAACCGGATCGTCGTGCTATATCCGCAGGCGGTATCGATTCCAATAACCAACCCGAACGGATGCTGGGACTGGTGGGGATATACCGGCCGACATTTCGCCGATCAGCAAGGCGTTCAGATGCGCGCGATCCGCAACATGATCGAACGGCTCACGTCGGGCGCAAGCCACTGAGTGGCTGAAAGCCCAACGTCATTCGTATCAGCGCATCAGCAACGGCAGCGTCATCAAACGCCCCTGCTCCGGCCTCGCGTCGTTCTCGCCGCACAGCCGCAAACACATCCATGCGGTCGCGAGATTGCTGCTGACCACCGGCTTGGCCGTAGCCTCCTCGATTCGCGCGATGATCCGCGCGGCTCGCACAGCGGTGCACGAGATAAACAGCGCGTCGGAGTCCCGCGCCGTCGCTTCGCGCGCAAAGGCGACGATATCGTCGTGCGAAATCCGTGCCATCTCCCGGTCGTCGGTCAAACCGACGCAAGAGAAGCGATCGATCGCGAAGCCTTGTGCGGCAAAGTACTCCGCCATTGGCCCACTCGTTTCGGCGGTGTACGGCGTCAGCACGCTGATACGCCGCGCGCCGAGCGTGTCGAGCGCAGTGACCGCGGCAGTCGTTGGAGTGACCACTCTGGCCGATGGCTTCGCTGCATGAATTGCGCGCTCGATCTGCGCATCACCGATCATCACGGATGCCGACGTGCACGAATACATCACGACGTCGAGCGTTTCGTCGGGCAGGATCAGCGCCGCGGCCGCGGTCAGTGACGGTTGCATCGCGCGCAGATTGTCGGGCCCGACCGGGTTCGCATACGGCACGCGATTCACGTAGATGCCGATCCGCTCGCTCGCAACGAGTGCCGCGAAATCCGGCTCGGTGGTGTGATCGGTCGCGAGAATCACGAGGCCGATACGTTTTTCGAAAGCGCGTTCGATCAAATTCGGCGCGCGCTCGAACTGCCGAATAGTTATTTGCATCGTTCAATGTCCCGGAGCCGGAAAACGCTTTTCAAGGACGCGCACACAGGCCACCGCGATCAGGCTGATGATCAGGAACAGCACGCCGACCAGCGTCATCGGCTCCAGATAGCGGTAATCCGTATTCGCGATGATCTTCGCCTGATTCATCAATTCGAGGACCGTGATCGCCGACAGCAACGGCGTTTCCTTGAACATCGAGATCAGGTAATTGGCGAGCGCCGGCACCATCGGCGGCACCGCTTCGGGCAAGATTACGTGCTGCCAGGTTTGCGCGGGGCTCAGATTGCAGGCCTTCGCGGCCTCCCATTGCCCGCGCGGAATGCTTTCGATGCCGGCGCGATAAACCTCGGCCGCATATGTCGCGTAATGCACGCCGATTGCGAGCACACCGGCCGCGAGCGCCGGCATCCGGATGCCGATGTCGGGCAGCACGTAGAACACGAAATACAGCTGCACCAGCAGCGGTGTGCCGCGAATAAAGCTCGCAATCGCCGATGTGCCGCGCGACACCAAGCGATTCGGTGCGAGCCGCAAGATGGCTATCACCATGCCGACCACGGCGGCCACTACCGCGCCCAGCAAGGTAGCCAGCACGGTGATCTCCAGCCCTTGCAGCAGCAGCGGCAGAATCTCGCGCACGAAGCTCCAGTCCCATTCCATACGTCTATCTCCTGATGCGGTCGAGACCGAAACTCATCCGGCTTTCCAGCTTGCGCATACCGAGCGAGATCAGACAGGCCATGCCGAAGTACAGCGCGAGAATCGTCGCGAACGGGATCAACGTATTGCCGGTTTGCGAGCGCACCACTTGCGCCTGGAAGGTCATGTCGCCGAGCGAAATCAGCGACACGACGGCCGTGCCCTTCAGCAGCTCGATCGCGTTGTTGCCGAAGGTGGGCAGCATCAGCGGCAAGGCCTGTGGCAGGATCACGTGCCGCATGCGCTGATAGCGGGAAAGATTCAACGCAATGCAGGCGCTGCGCTGCTCGTGGCCGATCGCGGCGACCGCGCCGCGCACCACTTCGGCGCCGTACGCGCCGACGTTAAGCCCAAGCGCGAGCACGCCGGCCTGCAGCGGCGTCAGCGTGAGGCCGGCCATCGGCAATACGAAGTACGCCCAGAACAGCTGCACGAATATCGACGTGCCGCGAAAGAACTCGATATACGACGTGGCCAACGCGCGCACCACGAAGAAGCGCGACAGACGCCCGAGCCCCGCGACGAACGCCATTACGAGCGCGAGTACCGCGCCCATCAGCGTCAGTTCGACGGTTGTCCGCGCCCCCTGCAAAATCAGCTCCAAATAACCGGACCAGTGGTTCATCGACGCACCTCGCGCGCAATCTATGGGGGCCATGCGCGCGACCGTGCCGCGCGCATGGCGTGCTATCGCGGCCTCAGTTCTTCGCCGCGCACAGTTGTTCGCGGCTCGCCGACATCGCCGCCTTCGCCGAGAAGCCATAGGGCTCGACGATCTTCGCGAACTCGCCGGAATCCTTCATCTTCTTCAGCTCGACATCGAACGCATCGCGCAGCGCGGTGTCCTGCTTGCGGAACGCGACGCCGTCGCATTGCACCGGCGTGTTCTGCACCGGCGCGATCGAATCGAGGTTCGGGTCTTTCGCCTTTGAAAGCAGATCGGTGATCGAAAGAAGCGGCAACGCGAATGCGTCGATGCGGCCGTCCTGCAGCATCTTCAGACCGCTTTGCCCATCCGGCACGATGATCACGCGATCGGTCGGAATATTCGCGGCGGTCGCGAGCTTCTGCTCGGTCGTGCCGCCTTCCACACCGATCACCGCTTTCGGATCTTTCGCGATTTCCTCGTAGGTCTTGATGCTCTTCGTATTGCCTTTCTTGACCGCGAACGCTTCGACCGCGCACAGCACCGGCTGCGAATAGGCGACAGCCGCGCAACGCTGCGGCGTCATGAACAGCCCCGCCGCGATCGCGTCATGCCGCCCGGCCGCGAGGCCCGGAATCATCGCGCCATACTCGGAGACCGACGCGACGACGTCGTTGACGCCCAGCTTCTTGAACCCCGCGCGCGCGACATCGGGCGCCGCGCCCGTCACTTTGCCGTCGGCGCCGACTGCGGTGAACGGCGGTTCGTTCGCGATCGCGATGCGCGCGAAACCTTGCTGGCGCAGCTGCGTGAGCTTGTCGTCGGCGGCATATGCGAGGCTCGCGAGCGTCAGCAGAGACAACCCTCCCGCAATCAGAATCCTCTTCAGCTTCATGATCTCTGGCTCCTTTGGCGTAGTGGTATGACGTAGTAGTGGGTGATGTGCAGCATGGAAAAACAATCTGTTGCGGCTCGGCTCAGATTCGATGCCCCGCGGCGAGGATCTTGCGCAGGAAGGTCTGGGTCCGCTCATGCACGGGATGAGTGAAGATGTCCTCGGGCTTGCCTTCCTCGACGATCCTGCCGCGATCGAAGAACAGCACGCGGTCGGCGAAATCGTGCGCGAAGCCCATTTCGTGCGTGACGAGCAGCATCGTCATATCGGTTTCGCGCGCGAGCCGCTGCATCACGTTCAGGACTTCCTCGACGAGTTCGGGGTCGAGCGCGGACGTCACTTCGTCGAACAGCATGATTCGCGGCGCGAGCGCGAGCGCCCGCGCGATCGCCACGCGCTGCTTCTGGCCGCCCGACAGTTGCGCGGGACGGCTTTTCGCCTTGTCGACCATGCCGACCATGTCGAGCAGCTCTAGCGCGCGTTTCTCCGCCGACTCGCGGCTCTCGCCCTTCGTCAGCATTGGGGCGAGCGTCACGTTGTCGAGCACGCTCTTGTGCGGAAACAGATTGAAGTGCTGAAACACCATGCCGATCTTCTCGCGCATCTTCTGCAGATGCCTTTCGTTCGCGGGCACCATCTGGCCGCCGCGCGGCATATGAAACAGTTGTTCGCCGTCCACCTCGATATGGCCGCCGTCGATCGTCTCGAGCGTCATCAGGATGCGCAGGATCGTCGTCTTGCCCGATCCCGACGGACCGATCAGCGCCAGTTTCTCGCCGGGCATCACGTCGAGCGATAGTTCGTCGAGCACGGTCAGCGCGCCATATCGTTTCGTGATCCGGTCGAGTCGGATCAATGGCTTATTCGCGGGGCTTTGTTCGCGGCGCGCCTGAGTGCCTGCGGGCGTGGCCGTGCGTTCGGAGGAAAGACTTGCCGGGGCGATGCCTGAAGCGCTCAATAGATCGGTAACTCGCGCAGTGTTCATATCGATTCGATCCCGTTCGTCCTACGTGATTTGACTCAATGGAATGCGGCTGCGGCGCCGGAAATGCCAGTGATGCGGACCAGAATACGCAGCCATATTTGCAAACCGGATTGCTCTAGAACAATTCTTTTTTCCGCGCCGGCGAAGGCGGCCCAAGGGTGCACTGCAACACAACCACAGCATGCTTCGATGACGTTACCAACATTGAACTAGCACATTCGGAGGCGTTTTTTCGCGGCATTAGACTGCGGCGAGAAATACCCGTGGCGCCGCATTCACGTGCAACGCGCGCCACGTCCCGCAACGACGTCACGCTCAGAGAGAGGGGAAGATGTCAGATACGACGCAACAGAAATCGCGAATTGAGGTGCCCGTCGTGCGCCTGCCGTTCGAACGCGACGAATATGTCGCGCGTCTTGCCAAGACGCGCAAGGCCATGCAGGCGGCCGGCATCGAGCTATTGATCGTGTCGGACCCGACCAATATGGCCTGGCTCACCGGCTACGACGGCTGGTCGTTTTATGTGCATCAGTGCGTGCTGCTCGCGCTCGATGGCGAGCCGGTCTGGTTCGGCCGCGGTCAGGACGCGAATGGTGCAAAGCGCACCGTCTTCATGCAGCACGATCAGATCGTCGGCTATCCGGACCACTACGTGCAATCCACCGCGCGGCATCCGATGGACTATCTCGCGCGCGAGGTGATCGCGGCGCGCGGCTGGGCCAACGCGAAGATCGGCGTCGAAATGGACAACTACTATTTCAGCGCCGCCGCTTATCGCTCGCTCGTCGCGCATCTGCCGGACGCTAAATGGCAGGACGCGACCGGCCTCGTCAACTGGCAACGCGCGGTCAAATCGCTACGCGAGATCGAGTACATGCGCGTGGCCGCGCGCATCGTCGAGAAGATGCACGCGCATATCCTCGAACGAATCGAGCCGGGCATGCGCAAGAATGACCTCGTCGCGGAGATCTACTCGGCAGGCATTACCGGCATCGACGGTCATGGCGGCGACTATCCGGCGATCGTGCCGCTGCTGCCGACCGGCGCCGACGCGGCCGCGCCGCATCTGACCTGGGACGACACGCCGTTCGCGAAGGACGCCGGCACGTTCTTCGAAATCGCCGGCTGCTTCAAGCGCTATCACTGCCCGCAGTCGCGCACCGTGTATCTGGGCAAGCCGCCGAAGCATTTCATCGAGGGCGAGCGCGCGGTGGTCGAAGGAATCGAGGCCGGTCTTGCCGCGGCGAAACCGGGCAATACCTGCGAGGACATCGCCAATGCGTTTTTCGCGGTGCTGCATAAATACGGCATCGAGAAGAACAGCCGTTGCGGCTATCCGATCGGCGCGAGCTATCCGCCGGACTGGGGCGAGCGCACGATGAGCCTGCGTCCTGGGGACAAGACCGTCCTCGAACCCGGCATGACGTTCCACTTCATGCCGGGCCTGTGGCTCGACGACTGGGGCCTCGAAATCACCGAGAGCATCCTGATCACCAGGACCGGTGTCGAGACCTTCTGCCGCACGCCACGCAAGCTGTTCGTCAAACCGTAAGCGCACGGGCGTCGTGCCCGCATCGACTCGCGGAGCACGATGCCCGTCTCAACACGAGGGGAAACATGCTGCCGAAAACGATGAAGGCCGTCGTGCTGACCGGGCACGGCGGCCTCGACAAACTGGTCTATCGCGGCGACGTGCCGGTGCCGTCCTGTGCGGCCGGCGAAGTACTGATCGATGTGACCGCATGCGGTCTCAACAATACCGACGTGTGGGTCCGCGAGGGCGCCTACGGCACCGACGACGACCCGCAAGCGGTTTCGACGTGGCGACGCGGCCGCTCGACGCTGACGTTTCCGCGCATTCAGGGCGCGGATATCGTCGGCCGCGTGGTCGCGGTGGGTCGCGGCGTCAGCGATGCGCGGATCGGCGAGCGCGTGATCGTCGATGCGTCGATCTACAACCGCGACGACGACAGCCTTGCGGATATCGACTACATCGGCCACGGCCGCGACGGGGGGTACGCTGAATACACGGCCGTGCCCGCGGACAACGCGCATCGCGTCGACTCCACGTGTTCCGACGCCGAGCTCGCGACGTTCTGGTGCGCTTATCACACCGGCGAGCAGATGATCGAACGCGCGGCCGTCGAGCGCGGCGAAGCGGTGCTGATTACCGGTGCGTCCGGCGGCGTCGGCTCGGCCATCATTCAGCTGTGCCGCGCGCGCGGCGCAGTTCCGTATGCGGTGGTCAGCAAGGGCAAGGAAGAAGCGGTGCTCGCGCTCGGCGCGCAAGGCGTTATGCTGCGCGACAGCGACGATTTCATCGCGGACGTCGAACGGATGACGGACGGCCGGCCCGTCGATGTGGTTGCGGATCTGGTTGGCGGGGCGCTGTTCGGCAAGCTGTTGAACGTGCTGCGGCCAGAGGGGCGATACACGACCGCGGGCGCGATCGCCGGGCCGGTCGTGCAACTCGACTTGCGCACGATGTATCTGAAGCAGTTGCAGTTGAATGGATCGTCGCAGGGCACGCGCGGCGCGTTCAAACGCGTGCTCGACTATATTCAGAGCGGTACGATTCGGCCGGTTCTCGCGGCGACTTATCCGCTGTCGAAGTTTCATGAGGCGCAGACGCGGTTTATGGAAAAGCGCTTCGTGGGGAATATCGTTGTGATTCCGGATCGGCATTACGGCGACGAAGCTTCGCATTAACTCTCATTGCGATTAAACACTGGCCGATGCATTACGGCCCTTCCCAGCTCTAGCCGCACACTGTCACCCTCCGAGCCCGCCCGCCCCTCATGGCGGGCTTTCTTTTTCGCGCGTAGCAGTCGTCGTCAATGTTCTTCAAGACAGTCTTATCTCGATTTAAAGCTGTTGACGTGGTTCGTTTCGATGGGTAAGTATCCGACATCGCCTGGAAAATTCATGAGGAATCCAATGGAGAAACGGAATCAGGATGGCACTGGAAAGAAGATGCCGGACGAGGAGGTCTGTGACCTTTGTCGCATTACCTATTCGATCTACGCCAACTTCCCGCCGATGCCGTCGGCACAGGCTATGAATGCAGAAACCGGAGAGTTCTTTCCCTTTGATCGGCTGCGTTCGCTATCAACCGGTTATGACATGGCTAAAGCGCTAGGTTACGCATGGGCGTGTGATTGTCGCGGACGCACCCCGGTCACCAGGCGTATCAACTACAACGAGCAATTCCAACTTCTCGACACTCACACGGGTAAGCCTTTAGCCAGCATTGAATATGCCGTCGAACGGGCAAGCGGCGATATAGAACATGGAATGACCGACGCGAGCGGCTATACGCACCGTCTTTCCATGACCAGTTCGGCTGAAGAAATCAATATTTATTGCAACGGCGCGAAACATGCCTAAGACCGTAATCTCCCCTTCGGGCCAGCATCTCAACCATACCGCACGAAGAACGACGACGAGTACCGCCGACAGCGCCGCGAAACAGGTTCGCGTTGCGTCACGACAAAAGACGCGCCTCGAAGAGAACGAGGAATATTTCAAGGATGCCAACGTCAAGGCGTTCCTCTATATGATTGGGAAATCTGAAGGCGGCGACTATCACGCGAAGTACGGGTGGTATCCGGGAAATACGACGTGGACCTTTACCGACGAATCAACTCACCCGGGGCCGGGTAAAGATGGACACACTACCGCTGCCGGTCTGTACCAGATTAACAGAGCCGCGTGGACCGAACATGGCAAAAAGGCGATGGGTCTCGACGATTTTTCGCCGCACACTCAGGACCTTATCGCGGTTGAAGACGTTCGCGTCCACAATGTAATTGACTTGGTGATAGCCGGAGACATTAAGCATGCCATTGAGAAGCTAAAGCCTCATGAATGGGTGTCCTTTCAGGTTCATGACTTTGCGACTCTGAAGGCGTGGTTTATTGCGGGCGGCGGGACACCAAAATGAAAAATACTGCTATCGCGCTACTACTCGCGGGCCTTACGACTGGTCATGCAGTTGTTTCAGAAATCTTGTTCGAGAATCGAACTGAAGACTCAACGAGCGGATGGGATCACGTCACTCATGCGTTCGCAAGCGCATTGATGAGACATGAAGAGCGAGCGCAGGATTTAACTGGCTATGCACAAGCGGACGAGATACCGAAGGACCCAAGCACAAGGCTCGTATGGAAGACCGTCCCAATTAGCCTTAGGGGGCGGGAAATCCGATTCGTGCGGCCCACCTTGGACCCATATTTTGCACCTTTCTATGGCGCCCATCAATTCCAGCACTGGCTTGTTTCTAACGGGCGCATCCTGCATGAAGGAAATGCTGATGTTTTTCAGATCTTGCAAGTGGAGCATGGTGGAATGCGAGACATCGCAGAGACGGCTTGTACGGCGATAACGTGTTACACAACCCGGTTTCGCTTCAATCAGAGAAGCGGTCGCTACGAAGCAGCATCTTGTCGTGCAAGCACAATTTCCAGCGGTTCTGATGCGGGTCCATGTACCTATAGCCGTCAGTGACAAGGCGGCGCGAAGCCGCCGCCATCCGAGGAGGAGCGTGCCAATGCATCGTCACAACGCTGTCGGCTCTCGCCGGGCCAAATTCCTGGGTTATTAAATGAAAAGACTGCTTCCGCTCTTGTCGTGTCTCCCGCTTACTGCTTTCGCACTAAATGGTACGGGCTCAGTCGATTTCGATTCATCTATCATGCCGCTATTAAATCAGAACGCAGACTTAAGAGAACTCGTTCTCTGCAGCTTCGATATCGTCAGCGATCCAATGGGAACGCGAATTGGAGACGTTCAATCGAAAGCTTTAGGGGGTTCCCGAATCGGGCCTTATTCGATGTGGGCAAACTGGCGCGGGAATTCAGGTTCAAAACCAGTAGTTCTGACGATAAACACGCGTATAGATTTTATCGACTCGCGCGGCAGGAAGGTCAATGGAAGTTTGCTTAAGGCAGTCCGCATTGAAGAGCATATCGATAGCGTGACGATAGGACCTGCGGAACAAGGGCAACCGGAGTCCGTTCCGGGAGGACTAAAGCACGGCATAGATTTAAACGCATGCTCTTCCAGATCTTCTAGATCTTGAATCGTGAATAAAAGGATCTGTGCTCAAAGATTTATGGCTACGCTCGTCGGAGCGCTATTGATTCCGACCGCTTATGCGGATGGATCGGTCAGTTTTCACGGCGACATTGTTCCAATGCTCAAGGCGCGCGCTGAATTGGAACAGTTCATAACTGAAAACTTTTCAGTTACGGATACGGGATGGGGAAACAGGATAGGTAGCGCGACAATGCCGCATATGGGCGGTGCTCGGATGGGACCGTATAAATTTCAAGCCGTGTGGCATAGCTCCCACGGTGACGTCCCAGTTACGTTGATAATCGACACGAAGATCCGATTTCTCGACAGACACCAGCACGAAATCGTGGGCGGTGATCTGCGCGAAACACGATCGGTCAGCGAAACCTTGGATTCTATCGAAATTGAACCGCCTGACATCAATTCCGCCCGAAGTAAATAAAAGCCCCGACCACAAACCACATCCCAGCAGCCGGGGCTTTCTCACACCTCAGTTCATCAAAGCGAAGCAGCCGGCGCAAACACCTGCGACGCAACCTCATCCACCGCTTCGCGCGTCAACTTGACGATCTCGTCGACATCACTGCGCGACGTCACCAACGGTGGCGCAAAGCCAAGGATGTCGCCATGCGGCATCGCCCGCGCGATCAGTCCGCGCTGCATCGCCGCAGCCGACACACGCGGCCCGACCTTCAGCGCCGCATCGAACGGCGTGCGGAGATCCTTGTCGGCCATGAACTCCAGCGCGGCCAGCATGCCCTCGCCGCGCACTTCGCCGACGAGCGGATGCGAGTCGAACGCCGCATGCAATTGCTGGAGCAGATAAGCGCCGGTTTGCGCCGCATTCTGCGTCAGGTTCTCGCGCTCCAGAATGTCGAGGTTGGCGAGCGCCGCGGCCGCGCAAATCGGATGGCCCGAATAGGTCCAGCCATGACCCAACGCGCCCGATTCCTGCGATGCCTTATCGATCACATCCCACACGCCCTCGCTGACGATCACGCCCGACAGCGGCGCATACGCACTCGTCAAACCCTTCGCGACGGTGATCAGATCCGGCTGAATGCCGTAGTGCTGCGCACCCATCTTCGAGCCAAGCCGGCCGAAGCCGCACACCACTTCGTCGCAGATCAGCAGAATGTCGTGCTTCTTCAGTACCTGCTGGATCGCCGGCCAGTAACCGGCCGGCGGCGGTACGATGCCGCCCGTGCCCATCACCGGTTCGCCGATGAAGGCCGCGATCGTATCGGCGCCTTCGCGCGCGATCAGCTTTTCGAGTTCGTCGACGCAGTACGCGACGAACTGCGTTTCGTTCATGCCCGCCGGCGCGCGGCGATACCAGTGCGGACACACAGTGTGCTTGACGCGCTCGACCGGCAGATCGAAGAACTGATGGAAGCTCGGCAAGCCCGTGAGACTACCGGTGACGATACCCGAGCCGTGATAGCCGCGGTCGCGCGAAATGATCTTCTTCTTGTTCGGGCGGCCCTTCACGTTGTTGTAGTACCAGACGAGCTTGATCTGCGTTTCGTTCGCATCCGAACCCGACAAGCCGTAGTACACCTTCTTCATGCCCTTCGGCGACCAGTCGATGATGCGCGACGACAGCTCGATGATCGTATCGGTCGAGTGGCCGACATACGTGTGGTAGTACGCGAGC
Organism: Paraburkholderia sp. BR10954; assembly: GCF_040965775.1. Classification (NCBI taxonomy): domain Bacteria; kingdom Pseudomonadati; phylum Pseudomonadota; class Betaproteobacteria; order Burkholderiales; family Burkholderiaceae; genus Paraburkholderia; species Paraburkholderia sp. BR10954. Next base: position 433,466 of record NZ_JBFRCK010000003.1, on the reverse strand, counting down.
TTCTTCGCCTGCTCGTAAATCGCCTCTGCCACTTCGGTGCGGCCGTAGCCGATGTTCACGCAGTAAAGGCCGGCAAATGCATCGATAAACGATTTGCCTTGATGGTCCTCGATACGGATGCCCTTCGCGCCGGTCACGATCCGGCCCGGCAGCGCGCCGCTCGCGTGATCGTGCGCGTGCGTCGACGGATGCATGAAGTGCGCGCGATCGGCGCTCAGCAGTTGATCGAATTTAGTCATGGGTCGCTCCTTCGTGTGATGTCTTGATGAATGAATCAGTAGGTTCAGGCCGTTGCGTCCGTCGCCATCGCGTGTGCCGCGGCACGAGCGGGGGCGCTGTCGCTGACCGGCAAGCCGAGCTGGCCAAGGCAGAAATAACGTGTCTCGACGAACGGCTCGAAGCCTTCGACGCCGCCTTCGCGTCCAAGCCCCGACGACTTGATGCCGCCGAACGGAATCGGCGCGCCGGTAAACTTCGCGCCGTTGATGGACACCATCGCGAAGTCGAGTCGGCGGATCAGTTGAAACACGGTGTTCAGCTCTTTCGCGCAGACGTAGGCGGCGAGTCCGTACTCGGTGTCGTTCGCGCGTTCGACCACTTCGTCGAGCGAATCGAACGGCGTGACCGCCGAGATCGGCGCGAAGTTCTCTTCGTCATAGATGCGCATGCCGGGCGCAGCATCGGCCACCACGGTCGGCTCGAAGAACCAGCCGCCGCGCTCGTGCGCCGAGCCGCCCACCGTGATGCGCGCGCCCTTCTCGCGCGCGTCGGCGACGCGCTGCACGGTCGAGTCGAACGCGGCCTGGTGCATCAGCGGGCCCACGTCCACGTGCGGGTCGAATGCATTGCCCACTTTCAACGCCCTCACGGCATCGCTGTATTGCGCGACGAACGCTTCATACAACGGACGCGCGACGAAGATCCGGTTCGCCGCGCAGCAGTCCTGGCCCGAGGTCTGGAACTTCGCCGCCACCGCCACGCGCACGGCCTGTGCGAGGTCCGCATCTTCGGTCACGATGAAAGGCGCGTTGCCGCCCAGTTCGAGCGCGGTCTTCTTGATGCCTGCCTGCGCGGCCGTTTGCATCACCAGTGCACCGACGCGCGTCGATCCGGTGAAGCTGACCGAGCGCACGCGGCTATCCGAAACCAGCGTTTCCATCGCCATTTGCGGCTCGCCGAGCACCACGTTGAACACGCCTGCCGGAAAGCCGGCTTCTTCGGCGAGTTGCGCGAGCGCGAGTGCGGAGAACGGCGTCTCGTGCGCGGGCTTCGCGACTACCGTGCAACCTGCGGCGAGCGCGGCAGCGGCCTTGCGCGTGAGCATTGCGCACGGGAAATTCCACGGCGTGATCAGTGCGGCGACGCCGACCGGCTCGATGATCGTGCCAAGATGCGCGCCATCGATATGCGTCGGAATCGTGCGCCCATTCAGGCGTCGCACTTCATGCGCGAACCATTCGACGAAGCTCGCGCCATACGCGATTTCGCCGCGCGCTTCGGCAAGCGGCTTGCCCTGTTCGAGCGACAGGATCGCAGCGAGATCCTGCTGATGACGCAGGATCAGTTCATGCCAGCGCAATAGCAGCGCCGAGCGTTTGGCGACCGGCACCCAGCGCCACGTGTCGAACGCGCGCTGCGCGGCATCGACTGCGGCGGTGATCTGCGCCGCGTCGAGCATCGGCACATGGCCGAGTACTTCCTGATTCGCGGGATTCTGCACTGCGACGCTCGCGGCGCTCGCGCTATGGACCCAGCGTCCATCCACGTAGCACAGCGATTTGAATAGGACCGGATGACCCAGCAACATGACGACCTCCTGTGTGCGATGTCTCTGCTATCACTGTAGGTCCTCAGGCACTGCGGATTTTTTTGTTGTCGCGGTTGGAAGACTGCGTTTTTTCTGCAATTCGCCGCGTGATTGATGTTTTTTCGGGCGGGACTTTTGACCGTATTTGGACCGCGCTTATCGCGCCATTCAACCGTTCTCGCCAATCGATTGTTCCGCCCAATCAGGCAGTCCTTCGGCGCCGCTTTTCACCACCTTCGTGACGATATAGGTGAAGTACTTCTCGATGCCCAACTCGTCGGTGAGCAACGTATCGATGAAGCGCTGATAGTGGTCGATATCGCGCGACAGCACGTGCATCACATAGTCGACGCCGCCGCCCGTCGCGAGGCATTGCACGACTTCGGGCGCGGCCGCGATGCGCTCCTCGAAGCGCCGCATGTCCGGAGCGGTATGACGCGCTAGCGTCACCTCGACCACCACGCGGCTGCCTTTGAACGCGCGCACCCAATCGATATCCGCGCGATACCCGCGAATCACGCCCTCTTCTTCGAGGCGCTTCACGCGCTCCCATGCCGGCGAAATCGACAGATTGATTTCTTCGGCGAGGCGCGACTTCGTGATGCGTCCGTCGCGCGCGAGAATGCGCAGAATCGCGAGATCGTAGCGGTCGAATTTCATCGCGCGTTCAGACCGTTACCGGTATGCCACGTTCTAGCACGTCGGCGACCACCGCAACCGTATCGCCGATCCGCACGAGCCCCGGAAAATGCCGCGCCGCGAGCATGCCCGCGCGTCGCGCGCGATATTCGATCGGCGCGGCGCCGGTGCGATTCGCATCGTAAACCCGCGCGATCACCTCGCCGCTATCGACCATCTCGCCGAGGTCCTTGCACAATTCGAGCAGACCATCGTGCTCGCTCGTCGTGTAGCAGGTGCCATCGGGCATATCGAGCAGCGTGGTCGTGCGTGGTGCGCTACGGCTCGATTCGTCCTGCTCGATGATCCCCGCATGCTGCAGAAAGCCGCGCACGCCACGCTCGGTAACCGCCACGCTCTGCACCGTTGCGGTACCGCCGCCGCCAAGCTCGGTCGACACGAACACCTTGCCGGCTTCCTCGACGGCCGTGTCGTAAAGCCCGACGCTATCTAGCTCGAGCATTCGCATCGAGTACGGCGCGCCGAACGCGCGCATCGCCGCTTCGCAGCGCGCCTGCTGCGTCGCATCGGGCAGTACGTGAATCGCGGCGAACGGCACGAAGTCGAGCGTGCGGCCGCCCGCGTGCAGATCGAGCACATAGTCGGCGAGCGGCAGCAGATAGCGCTGAAAATAATCGGCGATCTTCTCGGTCACGGTGCCATCCGGCTTGCCCGGAAAGCTGCGATTCAGATTGCCGCGATCGATCGGCGACGTGCGCGTGCCCGCGCGAAACGCCGGAAAATTCATGAACGGCACGATGATCACGCGCCCGCGTACGTCACTCGCCTTCAAGGTGGCGGCGAGCTTCGACAGCGCGATCGGCCCTTCGTATTCGTCACCGTGATTCCCGCCCGTTAGCAGCGCGGTCGGTCCCTCGCCGTTGCGGATCACGGTGATGGGGATCATCTCCGCGCCCCACGCGGAGACGTCGTGAGAATGAGGCAGCTTCAGGAAACCATGCTGTTCGCCGTCGGCGTTGAAATCGACCGTCGGTTGAATCGGGGATGCCCGCATCTGTGCTACTCCTTCGTGAGCCGCTTGTGCGGCGTTTTACCGTTGATCGCGCGTCATTTCAGCGGCGCGCCGTTGCCAAATGTCGTCCCCGCCTTCGCGGCACGCGCGCGCTGCAAGGCGAGCGCGGCAATCGCGGTGTCCTGCGCGCCGGTTCCGGTCAGATCGCAGATCGTCACGTCGGTGTCGCTCGTGCGGCCCGCCGCCTGTTTGGCTATCACCTGACCCAATTCGACGATCGCCGCATCGTCACGCATCGTGCCCGCGGCAATCGCGTGATGCAGTTCGCCGAGCACCCGCGTTTGCTGCGCGCGGTCGCACACATAGCGCGCCGCCGCGAGCGCGGCCGGCGCGATTTCGTTCTTGTGTTCGGCGTCCGAGCCCATCGCGGTGATGTGCAGGCCCGGATGCAGATCGGCGGCTTCGATGAGCGGCGTGCGGCTCGGCGTCGTCGTGATCGCCACGTCCGCTTCGGCAAGCGCGTCGTGAACGCTGGCCGCGACGTCGCAGCGCACGCCGAGCGTGTTGTTCGCTTCTGCTGAGAAACGTAGCGCGCTCGCCGCGTCGCGCGCCCACACTCGTACGTGTTCGACGCGGCGCACCAGCATCAGGGCGCGCAGTTGCAGGCGCGCCTGCTCGCCCGCGCCGATCACCGCGACGTGCGGCGTGTTGGCTTTCGCGAGCCAGCGCGCCGCGACCGCGCCGGCGGCCGCCGTGCGTATCGCGGTCAGATAGCCGTTGTCGAGCAGCACCGCCTCGGTCAATCCGGTCTTCGCCGACAGCACCAGCATCAGGCCGTTCAGGCTCGGCAAACCAAGCGACGGGTTATCGAAAAAGCCCGGACTCACCTTGATTGCGAAGCTGTCGAGGCGCGGCAGCCAGGCCGTCTTCACATCGACTTCGCCGTTATGCGCGGGCAGATCGAGCCGCAGGATCGGCGGCAACGCGACCGCTTCGGTCGCGAGCGCGACAAAGGCGGCTTCGATCTGGTCGATAGCCGCGAGATCGAGCGGCACGAGATTGCGAAGCTCGGCTTCGCCAAGGAGCGTGATCGAGGTCATGATGCGGTATGTGGGTTCGGTGGCGGTTCGGCTTGCGATGTTTCGCTGCCGACGATCCGCCGATGCAGATCCATATCGATGTTCGCGCCCGTCACGACGAGCACGAGCGGCCCGCGCGCGATGCGCTCAGCGGGCAGCGCGCGATCGAGCACCGCGGCAATCCCCACCGCCGCCGCGCCTTCGACGACGAGCCGTTCCTGCCGATACGCATGCGTGATACCGCGCGCGATCGATGCCTCATCCAGCAGCACGGTTTCGTCAATCAGATCGCGCGTCAGCGCGTACGTGTAGCGGTTTTCGAGTCCGATGCCGCCGCCGAGCGAATCGGCCAGCGTATCGACTTCCTCGACCAGCACCGGCTGACCGACCGCGAGACTCGCGTGCATCGCGGCGCCGCGCGCCATCGTCACGCCGGTCAAACCGATCGCGGCACTCGTGCTTTTCGCGGCGAGCGCGATGCCGGCAAACAGCCCGCCGCCCGACAACGGCACGACGATGCTCGCGACATCGGGCAAGGCCTCGACGATTTCGAGCCCGATCGTCCCTTGTCCAGCGATCACGCGCGGATCGTCGAATGGCGGCAAGTAGGCATAACCTTCTTCGCGCACGAGTCGCAATGCTTCGTGCTCCGCCTCGTCCTGGCTTTGGCCGGTAATCCGTACGTGCGCGCCGAGTGCGCGCACCGCATCGACCTTGTTGGCGGGCACGAGGCGCGACAGACACACGGTTGCGTCGATACCGAGCGCGCGCGCCGCATGCGCGACCGCGCGGCCATGATTACCGGTCGATGCGGTCACCACGCGAGTGCAGCCCTGCTCGGCCAGTTGCGCGAGCGCATTGGTCGCGCCGCGCAGCTTGAAGCTGCCGGTCGGCTGCACGGTTTCGAGCTTCAGATAGACCGGAGTGTCGGCGTGCGCCGACAGGCTCGGTGATTCGACGAGCGGCGTACGGCAGACGCGGCCGTCGATACGGCTGCGCGCGCGGTAAATGTCGGCTAACGACAGATCGGCTGACGGTGGAACGGACATGCGCGAGGCCCTGCATCAAAGTGGTCGATTCGCTATTCGATGCGGGCACGGCTGTCGCAGATAAACGCAGTGATTCGCGGCCGCATCGTTTTCCATGCAGCCCAGTCTAGTGTTCTAAAAAACGATTTTTATTGTCCTAGTTCATTTCGGTCAGCGCCCACGCAATTCGCGCACCCGCGCGATCAGGTGAAATCGTGCACCTGCGGGTATTGCTCGAACACATCGTGCATCGTTTCGAGCGCGGCTTTGTAGGTGTCTTCGCTAACCTCGGCGCCGACGCAAACGCGCACCGCATTAGGCCGGTCCGCGTCGCGCACGAGGAATGGATCGGGCGACGTCACCGCGATGTCGCGGTTGCGCAGTTCGCGCACCAGCCGGTCGGTGCGCCAGTGGTCGGGCACCCGCAACCATGCCGACAATGCCTGCGGATGCGCGCCCAGGACATATTTACCGAGCGTCTGCTGCAATTGCGCCTGACGCCGCCCGAGCCGTTCACGCTGAATTTCGACGAGCCGCGCGGCCGTGCCGTCGACGATCCAACGCGTGGCGATCTCGGCCATCGGCGGGGTCGCCATCCAGCTGCTCACGCGCAGCACGCTCTCGGCGCGCAGCGCGAGCCGGCGCGGCGTCGTCATATAGCCGATGCGCAAACCGGCCATCACCGACTTCGTCAAGCTCGTGCAGTAGAACGACAGATCGGGAATCAGGCTCGAAATCGGCGTGGAATGTTTGGCGGGCAACGGGCCGTACACGTCGTCCTCGATCACGTAGACGCCGTAGCGTTCGGCGATTTTCGCAATCGCGCGACGCCGCGAATCGGGCATCAGCGCGACGGTCGGGTTGTTCAGCGTCGGCGTGCAGACGAGCGCGGAGATGCGCTCGCTGTCGCACATCTCCTCGAAGTGTTCGGGGTGTATGCCGTACTCGTCGATTTCGAGGCCCTTCAGCGTGAAGCCGAGCACGTTGGCCGAACCTATCACGCCGTGATCCGTCAGGCTTTCGCACAGCACGGTGTCGCCCGGTCCCACCAGCGAAGCAAGCGCGAGAAAAATGCCGTGCGCGGCGCCGTTGGTGACGAGCAGCGTATCGGCCGAAGCGGGCATGCCGAGCGACGCGAGCCACGCAATGCCCGCCTGGCGATGATGCTCGAAGCCCGCGATCGGCCGGAAAGCGCGAATCCACGGTTGATCGTCGAGCGTCGAGAGCGTCGCGCAGACCTTGCGCCACATCGCATCGTGCTCGGACGTATGAATGATGCGCGCGATCGAAAAATCGACCACCGAGCGCTCGGCCGTATCGAGCATGTAGCTCGACATCGTTTCGGTGACGCGCGCCGCGACGAAGCTGCCGCGCCCTACCTCGCAGCGGATCAGCCCTTGCCGCTCCAGTTCCTTGTATGCGTTGGTCACGGTCTGCACGCTGATCGCGAGTTCGGCGGCGACGTCGCGCTGCGGCGGCAGGCGCGCGCCCGGCGGCAGCGACGTGTTCTCGATGTCGCCGGCAATCGCCTTGACCAGCCGCTTGTATTTCGACTCCACGCCGTGCACCGCGCGCACAGCCTCGCGCCATTGCTCGATCACCGTTGCTCCTCCGTTTATCGCGACGCCGGCTCCGTTTGAAGTCGTGTCGTCTTGCCTGATCTCCAATAGTGAGGCAAAAACGGGGCGGAAAATAATTGTCCTAGAGCAATTGGGGCGAAAAAATGTGGGTGGGATGCAGGCGATGCGGTTCATCGCCTGAGCACAGTCACGGCGGGAAATCGCGTCAGATACTGAACGTCTCGACTGGCGAAGGTAGTTGTCTTCCCCCGCGCTACAGCAACCCCGCAAAATGCATCAGCACAAAAACGATCGCCCCTCCCGCGATCAGCACCAATGCATTGATACGCGTCCTCATCACGAGCACGGTCGCGATGGCCGCGGTGAGCCACGCGATCCATCCGCCTTCGAGGTCCTTGATCAGCACATAGACGGCCGCGAGAATCAGCCCGGCGGCCACGGGGCGCAGCCCAGCCTGCAACGCATTCAGCCAGCGCGCGCCTTCGTGCCGATTCCATACGTGCACGACGCCATACATCAGAAACGCTGTCGGCCCGAATAGCGCAACGGTCGCGACGAGCGCGCCGCCGACGCCGCCGACCTGGTAGCCAATCAGCGTCGCGAGCAATGAGCCGGGACCGGGCGCGAGCCGCGCGATCGCGAAGTCGCTGAGAAATTGCGCATGGGTCATCCAGTGATGCACGTCGACGACCTGGCGTTGCACTTCGGGGATGATCCCCTGCCCGCCACCGACGGTGACGATGGACAGCGGCGCGAAAACCGAAAACAGCGCGATAAGAGTTCTGAACACGGCGGAAGCTTTCGTGGGGTTTGACTTGTGGCGACACAAGCCGATCAGGGCTGGCGCGCCTCGCGCACGTACTCGTAGCCAACGCTCAACGCGCCGGCGATCAGCACGGTCCACACCAGTGACACGCGAAACACCGCGGCGGCCGCGAACGTCGCGAGCAGCACCAGATAGGGAAACACGCGGCGCGGCAAGCGGCGCGCCGCGGTGATCGCCATCGACAGCGACAGCCCGATCGCACCGGCCGCGGCGCCAGCGAGCGCGATATGCGTAAGCGGAAACGACGCGATCGCCGAAAAGAACGCGCCCAGCAGAATGATCACGACGGCGGCCGGAAAGATGATGCCGAAAAATCCCGCGACGGCGCCGCGCCAGCCGAGCAGCCGGTAACCGATCCAGATCGCCAGATTCTTCACGTTGACGCCGGGCAGCGCCTGCGACAACGCGAGGCCGTTGAGAAATTCGTCTTCGCTCATCCAGTGCCGGTCGTGCACGAACTCGCGCATGAACCAGCCGCTCAAGCCGCCGCCAAAACTCGTCAGACCGATGCGAGCGAAGATCAGAAAGAGGCCCAGCGAGGTCACATCGCGAGGCGGTGTGTGGTGTGGCGCGTCGTCTTCGGGTGCCGATACCGGGCCGCTGACGTGGTGCCCGTGGATGCCTTTGGCCAATGCTCGTCCTTAGTCGTTTTGATCGTGCCGCGCTTGCCGCGCGCCCGGCATGATAGCCGCAGATGTCCCCGCTGACGTAGCCGATGGAGCAGACGCAGCCGACGATGCAGCCGCCGCCGGATGCCGCGGATCATGCAGCTCACCGGTCGACCACCCGCCGCCCAGATCGCCAAACAACGACGCCGCGTGCAGCAAGCGCGATTCCTGCACGTTCAGCGCGGTCTGCCGCGTGGTCAGCTGCGTCGCTTGCGCGGTCGCGACCGTCGTGTAATCGACGGTGCCCGCCTGGTACTCGTTGAACGCGATCTCCGCGCCTCGGTCCGCATCGCGCACCGCCGTTTCGAGCACGGCCGCCTGCTCGGCGAGAATGCGCAGGCCGGACAGATCGTCCTCGACGTTCTGGAACGCGCCCAGCACCGTGCCGCGATAGTTGGCAACGGCCGAGTCGTAGGCCGCCTTTGCCGCATCGACGTCGGCGCTGCGCAGGCCGCCGTCGAACAGCGTCTGGGTCGCGCTGCCGCCGAGCGACCACACATAGTTCGCGACCTTCAGCAGACCGGACAGCGGCGACTGCGTGAAACCCGCCGCGGCCGACAGCGAGATGTCCGGGTAATACGCGGCCACCTCGACCCCGATCGCCGCATTCTGCGCGGCCATCTTGCGTTCGGCGGCGGCGATGTCGGGCCGCCGTTCGAGCAGCGTCGACGGCACGCCGACCGGCACCGACGGCAGCGCCGGCATCGCGGTGCTATGAGTGATCGACAGCTCCTCCGGGTTCTTGCCGACCAGCACCGCGATCGCATGCGCTTGCTGCGCGCGCGCGACGCCGAGCGCGATCAGATCGGACTTCGCGGTATTCAACTGGCTGCGCGCGGTGATCACGTCGCTCGGCGGAATGGTGCCCGCCCGATCCTGCTCGGTGACGACGTCGAGAGCATGCTGATATGCGACGACCGTTTGCTGCAGCAGGTCGATGTTCGCGTCGCTGGTGCGCAATTCGATGATCGCCGTTGCGAGCGCGACCTGCTCGGAGAGCGTCGCATTCGCGAGCGTCGCTTCGCTCGCTTGCGCGCTCGCGGCGTTTTCCTCGACGGTGCGGCGTACCTGGCCCCACAGGTCCGGCGCCCAACTCACGTTGCCTTCCAGCGAACCCGAATTGACGATGCGCGTCGACGTACCATTGACGAAGCTTCCCGCTGCACTGACCGAACCGCTGCTCGCGCGTTCGCGCGTCGCCGAGCCGGTCGCGCCGATCGTCGGGAACAGCGCCGCGTGCGCGGCGCGCACGTCGGCGAGCGCTTGCTGGTAGTTCGCGTAGTCCGCGCGCACGGTCTGGTTCGACACCGCGACGAGCGGTTCGAGTTCGTCGATCAGCGGATCGTTGAACGAGGTCCACCACGTTCCCTTCGGGCCGGTCGCGTTCGGCTCGGCCTGGGTCCAGCCCGGCAGCTCCGAGTACGTGGCGGGCACGCTGACCTGCGGCCGGTGATAGTCCGGGCCGACCATGCAGCCGGCGTTGAACAGCGCGAGCAGCGCGACGACGAGCGTCGCGACGCCCGGCAACCCGGCGCGCGGCCCCGTCATTCGTTCAGAAGAAATCTTCATCGTCATGCCTTCGTAACCGGTTGTCCCGGCGTCGCGTCGCGGTTCCAGCGCAGCCCCGCGGACCATCTGACGAGCCGTGCGCGCAGACGGTCGAGATACAGATAAATCACCGGCGTCGTATAGAGCGTGAACATCTGGCTCAGAATCAGCCCGCCCATCACCGTGATACCGAGCGGCTGGCGCAGCGAGCCGCCCTGGCCGATGCCGATCGCGAGCGGCACCGCGCCGAGCACGGCCGCGAACGTCGTCATCATGATCGGCCGCAGACGGATCAGCGCGGCCGCGTGGATCGCATCGCGCGCGGGCATCCGTTCGTGGCGCTGCAACTGGATCGCGACGTCGACCATCATGATGCCGTTCTTCTTGACGATACCGATCAGCAGGATGATGCCGATCATCGCGATCACCGAGAACGGCGTGCCGAAGATCAGCAGCGCGAGCGTCGCGCCGATGCCCGCGGACGGCAGCGTCGACAGGATCGTCAGCGGGTGGATCGAGCTTTCGTACAGCACGCCGAGCACGATGTAGACGACGCCGAGCGCCGCGACAATCAGCAGCGGCACCACGCCCAGCGACTGCGAATAGGCCGCCGCCGCGCCCGCGAACGAGCCGTGAATGCTCGCGGGCATGCCGATGTCGCGGATCGTCTCGTTGATCGCCGCGCCTGCCTGGCTCAACGACCCGCCGGCCGGCAGGTTGAACGAGATCGTCGCGGCGACGAGCCCGCTCTGGTGGTTCACCTGCGTCGACGTATGGCTGTTCCTGTACGACGTCAGCACCGAAAGCGGCACCATCGTTTCGGCAGCCGTACTATCTGCGCTGCCGGTCGAGCTGCCGCCCTTGCTATTGGCGATGCTGTTGTTGGTCGCGTTCGACTGCGCGTCCGAGTTGCGCGAGTTCGTGTTCGACGATGCGCTGGCCGTGGTCGCGCGAGTCGTCGCCGACACCGTGCCATGCGGCATCTGCGTCGCGGCCGTGCCGGTCGGATTACCCGCGGACGCGCTCAGATAGATCCGGCTCAGCGTCTCCGGATACTGCCAGTACTCGGGCGCGACCTCCATCACGACGAAGTACTGGTTCAGCGGGTTATAGATCGTCGACACGGTGCGCTGGCCGAACGCGTCGTACAGCACATTGTCGATCTGGTTCGGCGCGAAGCCAAAGCGCGCGGCGGTCGCGCGATTGATCGTCAGGTAGGTCTGCAGGCCGTTCTGCTGCAAGTCGGAGTTCACGTCGAGCAGCCGTCCGCGCTCCTTCGACAATGCGGCGACGAGTCTCGGCGTCCACGCGAACAGTGCTGCGGAATCGTCGCTCGTCAGCGTGTACTGGTACTCGGCCGCCGATTGCCGCCCGCCGATGCGCAAGTCCTGCTGCGCCTGCAGAAAGAGCCGCGCGCCCGACACTTCGTCGAGCTTCGGACGCAGGCGGTTCACGACCTGGGTGGCCGTCGCGTGCCGCTGCGACAGCGGCTTCAACTCGATGAACACGTTCGCGGTATTGAGCGCGCGTCCGCCGGTAAAGCCCGCGACCGACTGCACCGCCGGATCTCTCTGCACGATCGACTGCAACTGCGCGAGCTTCTTCTGCATCGCCGTGAACGAAATGCTCTGATCAGCGATGATCTGCCCGATCACGATGCCGGTGTCCTGCTCGGGAAAGAAGGTGGCGGGCACCAGCTTCAGCATGAACACGTTGCCGACCAGCAGCGCGAACAGCAGCAGGATCACCAGCAGCGAATGATCCAGCACGGCCGTCAGCGAGCGCGCATAGACATCCTTGAAGCGATCGAACTGCCGCTCGATCCACTGCGCCCAGCGCGCTTTCGAATGACCCGTGTTGTCGCGGCCCAGCACGTACGCGCACATCGCGGGCGTGACCGTCAGCGAGATCACCAGCGAGATCAGGATCGCGATCGACAGCGTGATCGCGAACTCATGAAACATCAGTCCGACGATGCCCGGAAACAGAATGATCGGCAGAAACACCGCAATCAGCGACAGGCTCATCGAAATCACCGTGAAGCCGACTTCGCCCGCGCCCTTCACCGCGGCCTCTTTCGGACTCAGTCCCAGCTCCATGTGCCGCACGACGTTTTCGAGCACGACGACCGCGTCGTCGACGACGAAGCCGGTGCCGATGGTCAGCGCCATCAGCGACAGGTTGTCGATGCTATAGCCGAGCAGATACATCGGCCCGAAGGTGCCGACGATCGACAGCGGCAACGCGACCGCCGGAATCAGCGTGGCGCGCGGCGACTGCAGGAAGATGAACACGACGCCGACCACCAGCAGCACCGCGATGAACAGCGTGCGCTCGGTATCGCCGACCGACGACGTGACCGACTGCGAGCGATCGATCGCGACATCCACGTGCACGCTGCTCGGCAACGTCGCTTCGATCGCCGGCAGTACGTTGCGGATCTGCTGCACGGTGCTGACCACGTTGCTGCCCGGCATCGGATAGACGATCACCAGAATCGCCGACTTGCCGTTGAAAAGCCCCGCATTGCGGATGTTTTCGTTCGAGTCGCGCACCTGGGCGACGTCGCGCAACTTCACCGGCGCGCCGTCGCGATACGCGACCACCAGGTCGCGATACGGCGCCGCGTGCGTGATCTGATCGTTCGAGGTGACCACGTAGCGCTGATCGCCGACGTCGATATGCCCCTTCGCGCTGTCGGCATTGGCCGCGCTGATCGCCGCGCGCACGTCTTCCATGCCGATGCCGTAGCTATTGAGCCTGCCCGGCTGCAACTCGACGCGCACGCTCGGCAACGCGCCGCCGCCGAGCGTGATCTGGCCGACGCCCTGCACCTGCGACAACTGCTGCTGGATCACCGAATCGGCGGAGTCGTAGAGTTGCGCTTTGGTCAGCGTGTCCGAGGTCAGCGACAGCACCACGATCGGCGCGTCGGCCGGGTTGTACTGGCGGTAGCTCGGATTGCTGCGCAGCGTGGTGGGCAGATCGGCGCGCGCGGCCTGGATCGCCGCCTCGACGTCGCGCGCTGCGCCGTTGATGTCGCGCTTCAGACCGAACTCGACGATGATCATCGACGAGCCGACGTAGCTGATCGAGGTCAGCTCCTCGACATCGGCGATCGTCGCGAGCCGCCGTTCGAGCGGCTCGGCTACCGTCGACGCCATGATGCTCGGGCTCGCGCCGGCCATGTTGGCCTGCACGACGATCACCGGAAACGCGATGTTCGGCAGCGGCGCGACCGGCATGCGGAAATAGGCGAGCGTGCCGGAGATCAGGATCGCGATCGCGAGCAGCGTCGTCGCGACCGGTCGCCGGATGAAGAGCGCCGGGATGTTCACCGCGTGCCCTCCGCGCCGCCTGCGTTGCGCTTAGCGCGCTCGGCGCGCCAGCGGTTCACGCGCGTGGCCATCCGGTCGAAGAACAGATAGATCACCGGCGTGGTAAACAGCGTCAGCACCTGGCTCAGCGTCAGACCGCCGATGATCGCGAGGCCGAGCGGGCGGCGCAGTTCCGAACCGGTGCCGGTGCCGAGCAGCATCGGCAGCGCGCCGAGCATCGCCGCGAGCGTCGTCATCAGGATCGGGCGGAAACGCAGCAGCGACGCCTCGAAGATCGCCTCGCGCGGCGCCCTGCCGTGATTGCGTTCGGCGTCGAGCGCGAAGTCGACCATCATGATCGCGTTCTTCTTGACGATGCCGATCAGCAGCACGATACCGATGATGCCGATCACGTCGAGATCCATCCCCGCGAGCATCAGCGACAGCAATGCGCCGATGCCCGCCGACGGCAGCGTCGACAGGATCGTGACCGGATGGATGAAGCTCTCGTACAGCACACCGAGCACGATATACACGGCAACGAGCGCGGCGATCAGCAGGTAGACCTCGCTCGATAGCGAATCCTCGAACGCCGCGGTCGCGCCTTGCAGCGACGACGTGATCGACGGCGGCAGGTCGATCGCCTGCTCGGCCTCGCGAATATCCTTGACCGCGGTGCTCAGCGACGCGCCCTTCGCGAGATTGAACGAGATCGTCACCGACGGGAACTGCGCAAGGTGACTGATCACGAGCGGGGCCTTCCTGATCTCGATCTTCGCGATGCCGGACAGCGGCACCTGCCCCGTGCTGCTGGTCTGGCTCGGCAGATACAGATTGCCGATCGATTGCACGGTCGGCATCGACTCCGGCTTCGCGACCAGAATCACGCGGTACTGGCTCGACTGCTCGAAGATCGTCGACACGATGCGCTGGCCGAGCGCGTCGTACAGCGCGTTGTCGATCGTCGCGGGCGTGATGCCGAAGCGCGCGGCCAGTTGCCGGTTCACTTCGACATTCACGCTGAGGCCGTCGGTGTTGAGGTCGCTCTGCACGTCGGACAGCGACGGAATCTGCTTCAGACGCGCGACGAGTTCCGGCACGTACTTCTGGAACGCCTGCTGGCTCGGTCCGCGCAACACGAAGCTGTACTGGTTCGGCGACACCGTCGTGTCGAGCGTCAGGTCCTGCTCGGGCTGCATGAAAAGCTTCACGCCCGGCACATGCGCGACTTCCTGCGCGAGCCGGCGCGCGATTTCCTGCGCGTTGTTTGAACGCTTGTCCTTGTCGCGAAGATTGATCAGGAAGCGGCCGTTGTTCAGCGTCGCGTTGGTGCCGTCGATGCCAACGTACGACGTCAGCGACACCACGTCCGGGTCCTTCAGGACCGCATCGGCGAGCGCGCTCTGCCGCTTCACCATCGCCGCGTACGACACCGAGTTGTCGGCGACGCTGATGCCCTGGATCACACCGACGTCCTGCACCGGAAACAGGCCCTTCGGAATCACCACATACAGGATGCCGGTCAACACGACGGTGGCGACCGCGACCATCAGCGTCAGCGTCTGATGGTCGAGCACCCAGCGCAGGCCACGCTCGTAGGCGGCAAGCGTCTTGTCGAACAGGCGCTCGCTGATGCGCTCGAACCGGCTCGGATGCCGCTCGGCCTGCGCGCGCAGCATCCGCGCGCACAGCATCGGCACCACCGTTAGCGACACGACCGCCGAAATCACGATCGTAACCGCGAGCGTCACCGCGAACTCGCTGAACAGGCGCCCGATCACGCCGCCCATGAACAGCAGCGGAATCAGCACCGCGATCAGCGAAATGGTCAGCGACAGAATCGTGAAGCCGATCTGCCCCGCGCCTTCGAGCGCGGCTTCGAGCGGCGACATGCCCTCTTCCAGATAGCGCACGATGTTCTCGATCATCACGATCGAGTCGTCGACCACGAAGCCGGTCGCAATGATCAACGCCATCAGCGACAGGTTGTCGATCGAATAGTTGAGCTGGTACATCACCGCCAGCGTGCCGATCAGCGAGACCGGTACCGAGATGCTCGGAATCACGGTCGCGGGCACGTTGCGCAGGAACACGAAGATCACCGCGACGACCAGCACGATCGCGAGAATCAGCTCGAACGTGGCGTCCGCGACCGACGCGCGAATCACGCCGGTACTGTCCGACACCACCGTCACTTTCATGCCGGCCGGCAGCGTCGATTCGAGCTGCGGCAGCACCTTCATGATCTGATTGACCGTCTGGATCACGTTCGCGCCGGGCTGGCGCTGCACGTTCAGCACGATCGCGGGCGAGCCGTTGTACCACGCGCCGCGCTCGACGTCCTGCGCGGCCTGGCTCACGCGCGCGACGTCGCGCATGTAGACCGGCGAGCCGTTCTGATAGGCGATCACCGTGTCCAGATAGTCTTTTGGGTCGGTGATCTGATCGTTGCCGTTGATCGTGTAGTCGAGATCGGGGCCGTCGAAATTGCCCTTCGGCTGGCTCACGTTCACGTAGCTGAGCAGCGTGCGCAGATCGTCGATATTGAGGCCGTAGGCGGCGAGCTTGTGCGGGTCGGCCTCGACGCGGATCGCGGGCACGTTGCCGCCGCTCGTCGTCACGACGCCGACCCCCGCCACCTCCGAGATCTTCGTGCCGAGGCGATTGTTCGCGACATCCTCGAGCTGCGTCAGCGACATCGACTTCGACGTGACCGCGAGCGTCAGAATGGGCTGGTCGGCGGGATTGACCTTCGCGTACGTCGGCGGCGCCGGCAGGCCCGATGGCAGATAGCTGTTCGCCGCGTTGATCGCCTGCTGCACGTTCTGCTCGGCGATGTCGAGGTTCAGCGACAGATCGAATTGCAGCGTGATCACCGACGCGCCGTCCGAGCTGTACGAGGTCATCTGCTGCAGGCCCGGAATCTCGCCGAGCTGCACTTCGAGCGGCGCCGTCACGGTGGTCGCCATCACCGTCGGGCTCGCACCCGGATAGAAGGTCTGCACCTGAATCGTCGGATAGTCGACGTTCGGCAGCGACGACACCGGCAGCACGCGCATCGCGATCAGACCGATGAGCACGAGCGCGATCATCAACAGCAGCGTCGCGACCGGGCGAAGTATGAACAGGCGGGAAATGTTCATCGGCGCGGCGGTCCGTTACGACGAAGCCGCTTCTGACGCGGCCGCCGCGGGCGATGCCGCCGCGCTCGACGCCGGCGCTGCTTCGGACGCCGCGGCGGGCGCCTTCGGGCCGGCGGCGGCCGCGCCGCTTGCCGCGGCGGCGGACTTCGGATGCGCCGGCTGGATCTTCGCGCCGTCGTTCAGACGATCCGTACCGTCCGTCACGACCTGGTTGCCGGCCGCGAGACCCGACTCGATCACCGTATTCCTGCCGTCGCTCGGACCCAGCTTGACCTTGTGCACGGACACCGTGCTGTCCGGATTGACCAGATAGACGAAGTCGCCCGGCGCGCCGGACTGCACCGCGGCGCTCGGCACGAGCACCGCGTTCTGCATCGTGTCGACGAGCAGCTTCACGTTGACGAACTCGTTCGGGAACAGCGCTTCGTCGTCGTTCGCGAAGGTCGCGCGCAACGTAACGGTGCCGGTCGCGGTCGCCATCTGGTTGCTGACCGCGTACAGCGTGCCGGTCGCGATCTCGCGCGAGTTGTCGCTCGAATACGCGGTGACCGGCAGCTTCGCGCCGGTGGACAGACGCTGCACGATCGACGCGAGCGAATCCTGCGGCACCGTGAACTGCACCGTGGTCGGCTTCACGGTCGTGATGACGACGATGCCGGTCGTCGACGACGCGGTCACGTAGTTGCCCGGATCGACGAGCCGCAAACCGACCTTGCCCGCGATCGGCGCGGTGATGCGGCAATACGCGAGGTCGAGATCGAATTGGGCGATGTTGGCTAGATCGACCTTCACCGCCGCTTCGTCCTGCTGCACGAGAAACTGCTGATCCGCGTAGGTCTGCTGCGCGATCGACTTGCGCTCGTTCAGCTGGGTATAGCGCTCGAGATCGGCGCGCGCCTGCGCGAGCAAAGCGCGGTCTTTCGCGAGCGTCGCCTGCGCCTGCTGCTTGCTGATCTGATACTGGCGCGGATCGATCTGCGCGAGGAACTGTCCTTTTTGCACCTCCTGGCCTTCGTGATAGCCGACCTCGGTCAGATAGCCGCTCAGCTGCGGCAGCACGGTCACGGTCGCGATCGGAATGACGGTGCCGAGCTCGCTCAGCGTGACCGGCATCGAACCGAGCGTCGCCTGCGCAACGGTGACGACGATCGCCGCGTTCTCGCGCGCCGGCTTCTTGCGCGTCAGCAGATGAACCACGACGAGCGCGACCAGCACGAGCAGGACAACCGCGAAGATGATGAGCCCGCGTCGCGAGCGCTTTGGCGGCGGGGACACGGTTTCGCTCATGTTGATCTCCGGGAACGGATATTGGTGTCGAGATTCGGCTGGAAGCTCGTCCTCTGACGGGACTGCGCAAAAGTGACACGGTTCGCGCGCGTTGTCATCAGTCGAAGCCCTCGGGTCCTGTTGTTATGAAGACGTAAGAAAGCGGGACGCGACTTTGGTGTGGGGCATGCGTGAATGTAGCCGGCTTGCGCAGGGCTTGAGTTACAGGGGTGCAACATGTTGGCGGGTGAAAGGGTTGGGGTGTCGATCAGGCGGCGCGCGGGCGGCGGACATCCGCATGGGTCGAGTTTTGAGCGCGGCGGGACATCGCAACATGCGGTAACAGACGACAGCCAAATGAAAACCGGGCCGTCCGTTCAGAGTCGTCACATTCGTCCGATATCATCGCGAGCCAGCGTCGCACCGCGACTGTCACGACACCCCACAAGCTCGCCCCGATGTCCATCACCGTCAATTTCCCCGCC
The DNA here is from genome assembly GCF_040965775.1 of Paraburkholderia sp. BR10954. NCBI lineage: Bacteria > Pseudomonadati > Pseudomonadota > Betaproteobacteria > Burkholderiales > Burkholderiaceae > Paraburkholderia > Paraburkholderia sp. BR10954. The sequence continues at coordinate 415,068 of NZ_JBFRCK010000003.1, read as the reverse complement.
GAAGTCCGCGACTGGATCGCCGCCAATCTTTCGCGCGGCGTCGCGCCGCAAGCGATCGTCAACGAACTGGTGAGCCGCAACAACGCGGCCGAGCTGGCCGCGGCGATGGTCGAGGCGGTCGCGTCGGCGTTCCTGTACGGCATGGCGCTGCCCGGCGACAAGCTCGAAATCGGCGGCGCGCCGCTCAGCTATCAGCCCGAGCCGCTGCGCGTGCCCGAAGGGCCGCTGATCCAGCTCGGCGAGCGCAAGGTGCGCGTGCTGTCGCGGCTGCAACGACCGGCCGCCGTGCACCTCGCCAACTTCCTGAGTGCCGACGAATGCGAGCAGCTGATCGCGCTCGCACAGCCGCGGCTGGACCGCTCGGCCGTCGTCGATCCGGTGACCGGCCGCGATGTGATCGCCGCTCATCGCAGCAGTCACGGGATGTTTTTCCGTTTGGGCGAGACGCCGCTGATCGCGCGCATCGAGGCGCGCATCGCGGAACTGACGGCGACGCCGGTCGAGAACGGCGAAGGCCTGCAAATGCTTCACTATGAGGAAGGCGCGGAGTCGACGCCGCACGTCGACTATCTCATGACGGGCAACGCAGCGAATCGTGAGTCGATCGCGCGCAGCGGCCAGCGCATGGGCACGCTGCTGATGTATCTGAAAGACGTGGAAGGCGGCGGTGAGACGGTGTTTCCGCAGCTCGGCTGGTCGGTCGTGCCGCAGCGCGGGCATGCGCTCTACTTTGAATACGGCAACCGCTACGGGATGTGCGATCCGAGCTCGCTGCACGCGAGCACGCCGCTGCGCAGCGGCGACAAGTGGGTGGCAACGAAATGGATTCGAACGCGGCGCTTCGTGCCGCGCATTCAGGCTTGAGAAGGATCGACCGAAGTCGGGACGGCTCGCGCGAGCCTTGGTCAGCTTCGCGCTGCTAGCCGTGGCGGGCTGCAGCGCGAAGGCAGGGCGAGAGAGGGCGCGTCAGACGCCGCGCCCTCGAAGCAAGCAAATCAGAACTGCTCGACCCACGTGGCGAGACGATCGGCCGCGAACTCGCTACCGCGTTGCGCCGGCCGGAAAACAACCGCATCGCCCTCGCGTGCCGGCTGCAATGCACCGTCAGTGCCGTCGAGCCACAGCAGGCTCGCCAGCCATGCCGCGTGTCCGCTCGACACCGCGTTGTTGCCCGGCTCCGCGAGAAACTCCGCGAGCGTAGCCGGCTGGTCGCACACGAGACCATCGCCTGCGCGGCGCACATTGATGCCAGCCTCGGAAAACGCCCCGGCCAGCACCGTCAGCGCGTCGCTCGCGGTCACGTTCGCGCCGCCGTGCCGGTTGCGCAGCGTGGCGAGATGCGCCGCGACCGCATGACCGAACGCGCCGCTGCGGGCACTCTCGGCCGCGATCAGGTCGGAGTAGTCCTGCAGCAGCCAGTCCGGCTCGGAGTTCGGCACTTCGGCGAGCACCGCCGCCGCAAGATACGTCTCGACCGGCTGGAAGCGCTCGGGCCCGATCAGCGTAGCCGACAGCGAACGCACCAGACCAATGCGGGTGGCGACCACCTGCTTTTGCAGCACGCCCAGCTTCTCGCGCACCAGCGTGTCGCGCTCCTTGCGCAGCTCGGCCAGTTCCAGCGCCTGCTTCAGCTCCATGCGCAGCGCCGTAATGTCCCACGGCTTCTTGATATAGCGATGGATATGACCGAGGTTGACGGCCGCGACGGTCTGATCGATTTCCGAATACGCGGTGGTCAGAATCCGCACGACATGCGGAAAGCGCTCGCTCGCATAGCGCAGCAGCTCGTTGCCGAACTCGCCCGGCATGCGCTGGTCGGAGACGAGAACGCCGACCCTGTCGCCGTGCTCGTCGAGCAGCGCCTTGCCCTCTTCCACCGAGCCGCCAGTCAGGACCGGCGCCAGGCTTCCGATGGCACGCTGGAAGTACTTTACGGCGGTAGCTTCGTCATCGACGAAGATGATCGCCGGCGCCAACTCCTCTGTGGCTTTTGCTTCGTTCATCAACAACTCCTGTGCGTTTGACCTTTGATATGGGGGAAATCCAGCACTACGGTGGTGCCTCCCCCCGACGTGGACTCGATCCTGAGTCCGCCGCCACAGGACTGCATGACACGGTTGCATAGAATCAGGCCCAAGCCGTTCCCCCCGGATTTCGCGTGCGTTGTAATTGGGTCCGTCAACAGGCGGTCTTTGATCTCGGGCGGAATTCCGGGCCCGTTGTCGCAGATGCCGATGCTCGGGTGGGGTTCCGTCGTTACGGTAAAGCGCACCGACGGCGACGGCACATCCGCGAGCGCGCGCAACGCGTTGGACAACAGCGACGACAGCACGAGCGCCACGCAATTCGGCTGCGTGAGCACCGCAAAGTCGCTTTCGACATCGACATGCACCCACGAGCGCTGCGCGGTCGTAAACGGATACGTATCGAGCAACGCCGAGATCAGCCCATGCGCGGTGCTCTCGATACGCGCCTCGTCGCCCTCCTGTTGCCGGCGCCGCCCGTTGTGTACCGAGCGCCAGAACGACGACACCACCGCCATGCAGTACTGCGCACTCTCGCGCATCGATTTCGCGGCGCCGAGAATTTCGCCTTCGGCATCGCGCTCCGCGTCGGTGCGATCTTCGATGCTGTGCGCGTTCAACGCGATCGCCGCGAGCGGCGTGTTCAGTTCGTGCGCGATGAACGCGAGGGTTTCGTCGATCGCGATCAGACGCTGATTCTGCATCGCGCGTTCGTGGTAGCGGTCAAATGCCAGTTGCAGCGTATCGCGCACCGCCGCCGGCTTCAGCGGCTTTTCGAGGATGCGGAACACCTCGCCGGTGTTGACCGTCTGCAACAGCATCTCGACGTCTGCGTAAGCAGTGACCAGAATCCGCACGATGTGCGGATACTCCAGCGCCACCTGGCGCAGCAGGTCGCCGCCGTCGCGCCCCGGCATGCGGAAGTCCGTGACCAGCACCGCGATGCGGGCACTGTCCTGCTCGAGGATAGCGATGGCCTCGTCGCTGCTCGTCGCGAGCAGGACCTCGTAATCGGCACCGACGGTGCGCGCGAAATATTTGCACGCCAACTCTTCGTCATCGACGTAGAGAAGAGTGGGCTGTGTCTGACGGATGTCATTCATGGTGTTTCTCAGGGTGCGGGCGACAGATCGAAACTGAACGCCGCCCAACTTCCCAGCTCGCTCTCGGCAAACAGCAGGCCGCCATGGCGCTCGATCACCGCATAGCTGATCGACAGTCCGAGGCCCAGGCCCTGTCCCACTTCGCGGGTGGTAAAGAACGGTTCGAACACGCGCGCGATATTCTCCGGCGCGATGCCCGGCCCATTGTCTTTCACCGTCACGTGCAGGCGCTCTTGCGTCCATCTGACGTTGACGTGGATCGCCGGCGCGGGCGTGCCCGCCTTGCGCATCGCCAGCACCGCGTTCGACAGCAGGTTGATCAGCACGCCGATGATGGCCGCCTCGTCGCCCTGCACCAGCGTATCCGCGGGCAGCTCGCGCGTCACCGTGACGCCGCGCAATTCATGCCCGACGAGCCGGATCGCCGAATCGAGCGCCTTTTCGAACAGGAACGGCGTGCCCAGCTCCGCCTCGGCGCCGGGCTTGCGATATGCGAACGTCTTCAGGTCCGACACGATGTGCTGGATGCGCTGCATGCCCTGCCGCGCATCGACCAGACATTCCTGCAGCGTCGGCTCCTTCTTCGAGATCGGTTCCTCCAGCGCAACCTCGATCGCCATCAGGCAGAAGTTCACCGGGTTGTTCACTTCATGCAGCAGGCCCGCCGCGAGCGTACCGATCGCCGCCATTTTTTCCTGCTGCAGCAGTTGGCCCTTGATGTCGAGCAACTGCCGATTGATCACTTCGAGCTCGGCGTTCTTCGCGGAGACCTCCGCGTTTTTCTCGGACACCTCGGCCTTCAGGCGAAACAGCATGAAGCGCACGCGTTCATTGAAGAACGTGTAGACCGCACTCGCGGCCGCGGCGAACAGAAGCAGCAGAACATTGACGGTCAACGTGCCGAGCGGCAAGCCGTCATGCGGAGGCAACAGGCAGGCCAGCAGATACAGAAGGCACGACAACACGCCAAACACGAGGTTTTGCCACAAGCCAAACGGCAAGGCAATGCCGGACGCGAAGATGGCCAGATTCAGCCCCATATAGTACGGCGACAGCACGCCATCGGTGCGCCAGATCATCCATGAAATCATCACCTGCGGCAGCAGCAGCCACGACAGCGTCAGCCATGGAGTAAGCCGTCGCCCCATGTCGGTGTCGAGCAAGGCGACGATACCGCCGATCATCAACGACACGAGCAGCCGCGCGAGCGCGAACGACGTCTGATACTGCGGATACTGCGCGTAATCCAGCCCCACGCCGAGCAGCACGAGCGCAATCGCGGTGCACGCGCCGCCCCGGCTGAACGTGACGCGAAAGTCGGCCAGCTCGGTTTGATAGCCGCTCTGCAGGGGACTGGTAGTCATGGACAGGGATGTCGACACGGTTTCAGAGGATCGTTGCTTCCGCGAACACATTCACCCCGGTCTCGTCGACGTAGAGCTTCTGGTCAGTGGAGTTGGGGGGAAGCAGCGAGCTCATGCCGCTCTCGTTCCGATAGATCAGGTACCACTCGAGCAGATGCTCCATCCCGTACTTCTCCGGATTCGCGGAATGGACGTTGGTGACCAGCAAGTGGCCGCCGGGTCGGGTGCGAGCGGCGAAGTAACTGAGCAAACGTGCGCAGACCTTGTCCGACAGATAGTCGAACAGACCGGCGCAGTACACCGCGTCGAATTCGCGCGCGGAGGGGTCCGTGGAAATCTTACGCTTGAGCAGGTCGTGCACCGACTGATGCACCATTTGCACCGAGACCTTATGGCCCGCGGCGTGTGCCGAGCTGTCGATCGCGTCCTTCGTAAACGCCAGCGTTTCCTCGCTGAAGTCGACCAGCTCGAACGACAGCAGCTCCGGATGCGGATATTCGCGCACGAACCGCTGGATCTCGAAAGCGGGCCCGCAACCGACGTTGAGGATGCGGAATGGCCTGCCGGCCGCGCGCGCCGCCTCGGCCTGCCGCGTCAGAAAGTCGATCAGCAGCGTGATGCGGTTGCGGTGCGCGGTCGCGACCGCCGCCTGCAGGAACGCGGTATTGACGATCTGGAAGTAAGTGGTCGGCCCCTGCTGCGGATCGCTGAGGATCTGATTGACCATCTCGTAGTCGCCGGCATAGCCGAGCGGCTTGGTGAACGTGCGGTAGACGAACGGCGCGCGCAGCAGCAACGGATGCAGCGCCGATTGCGCATAGGTGCGATGCACGGGTGCGATCTCCGCGTCGACGCGCTCGGCTTCTTCCTCGAGACGGTCGAGGTAGGACTTGATCTTGAGCATGATCGGCGTGGCGAGCTCGTAGAACAGGTCCTCGCGCAGCCGGCCGCCTTCGGTCTTCGGCAAGCTCTCGGTCAGATCGACCTGCTCCACCCAGCGCGACACTTCCGACAGGAACGCGCGCATCTCGTTCACGACGATCTGATAGTCGCGGCGGATATTGAAGCGCGCGTCCCAGTCGCTAATAAAGAGTTCTGCTTCCCGCCCGACCGACTTCGCTTCATTGGGCAGAACGCTAAGCTCGCGCCATTCGTCGATGAGTGCCAGTGAAACCACCGCGGTCAGACCGGTGTTCACCAGACTCACCACCACCGCCTTGCCGAGATAGGCATTCTTGGTGCCCATGCGCACGCTCAGCTCGCTTAAGACCTCGCTGACCTGCACGATGGAATAGGGGTTATAGACCTCCATGACCAAAGACTTTCTCTGGAGGTTAATGATCGTCCCACGCACATGCTCGCGCTGCGAGTTGCGGAAGCTGACCACCGGGTCGATTTGCGTTTGAGAGTACACGGTATTAGTACCTGAGGAATCCGGGAACGCAGCAGGGTGTTGGAGAAGTCCAGTGAATGGCTGCCGCACGCACGACACCAGCGACAAGTCGTGGACGCGTTTCAAACCACAGTTGAGCTGGAAACACCAAAGCCCTTTGCCAGAATGGCTCCAGCGGCTTGCAGTGTAACATCAACAGATTCAATTCTGAATGAGGTTCAATTTAGGTTGAAACGTATACGCAAGGTTTTCTTGCGAGCATGTCCATGCGATAGAAAGCCGTTTTTGCAAAGAATAATTTGAAACGAGTTGGCGACCGCGTCGGCGCAATCGCCGACAATTCGTTTCCCGACAAAGACTTGCAATCGCATCACCGCGACGGCGACACGATCCGCTATAGAGGGGGAGCGTTACTTGTGCCTTTCCGATCTATGCCCGTTGGATAGATCTGCGCTTTGACGCATTACCGCTTCGAGACTCGAAACGATGTGAAATGAAGCGGCAATTGATGCCTCGTGCATTCGCCGAATAAGCTTTTTTTGTTTTAACGCAATTCAGGCCCGGCGCGGCAAACGTTTCTCTTTTAAGCTTCGGCGCGAGTGCCGTCGACAATCGAGCGGCTCGCGCACTCGTCGACTCACTCGTGCAAGGCCAAACCTTTCACGGCCTTGTCGACGGCTTTCTTCGGTCCGTGCAGCGCGAGACCGACGAGGTCGAGATTGGCCGCGTCCTCGGCGCGAAACACTGCGCGGTTCGCCGCGTCATGCCCCGTCGAAAACATCGCGTGCACATACGGCACGATTCTGAGCTCGCGCGACAGCGCCTGCCGGTGCGCACCCTGCAGACCGGAGCGGTCGGCGGCGAACACCATCATCGGCTGGCCGAGCATGCGGCCGTAGCGGTGCCCGGCGGCATCCTCGTAGGGCTCGCCCAGCGCATCGGGCGCCGCGGCCGCGACGCCGGTCGCGAGAAACGCGACTACATTGAGCTTCTGCCAGACCGCGAGATCGCTGCGCACGATCAGCGCCACTTTGGTATCGAACATGACGACTCCTTCGTTGAGCCGCTCATGATCGACGATGCCGCGCGATCAGTCTGGAACGTTTGTGCACATCTGCCGGTACGCGGCTGGCGTCATCCGGTACGCGCGACGAAACCAGCGGCCGAGATGGCTCTGGTCGGCGAAGCCGACTTCGGCGGCGACCTGCGCGGGCGTGCGGCCGGCCGCGAGCAGGCGCCGCGCGGCGCGCAGGCGCAGGCGCACCAGATACGCGTGCGGCGACGTGCCGAACGCGCGCTGGAACAGACGCGTCAACCTGAACCGGTCGATGCCGGCGACTTCGGCGAGTTCGTCGAGCCCGGGATTGCCGTCCATCTGTTCGTGCAGCAGATCGCGCACCCGCGCGATCGCGGGCGACGCGGCGGGGTCGCCGGCGAGCGGCGCGTCGCGCAACTGTGCGCCGAGTCGCAGCAGCAGACGATCGAGCGTCTGGTCGCGCGCGAGCCGGCCCTCGTTGCCATGAATCGCGACGAACGCCTGGCGGATCGCATCGACGAGCGCATGGTCGTCGACGAGTGTATGGCCGAACGCCGCCTCGACGCCGGCCAGTCCCGGCAGGTCGAGCCGGCGCGCCGCGCGCTCGACCCAGGCTTGCGGCAGATACAGCATCGCGTACGTGAAGCCGCCCGCCTCGGGCGCGTGACCGTCGTGCAGCGCGCCGGGCTCGATCAGGATCGCGCGGCCCGGCACGCTCGTGTGCAACGACCGATGACACTGGAAGCGTTGCACGCCCTGCTCCGTGTAGCCGATCAGCATGTCGTCGTGATCGTGCGGATCGTAGGCGTGCCCGCTGAAATGCGCGCGCAGGCTTTCGATGCCGGTTTCGGCATCGCGGCGGGCGGTTAGCCAGTTGGCGGGATCGAGTGGAGTGGGCATGGGTTGGAGCTGACGGCCCGCGGGCGATGCGGCCAGCGGATAGTGTACGGCAGCGTGGGAATCGGGATCGGCGGGCTCGCCAGCGCCTGGCGCATGCGAAGCGAGCCGCGACCGGGTTCACGGTTTCTTCGAGCGCGGCGGCCGGGCGTTGACGAACGGGTTATAGCCGTGCGGGCTCGCCGGCCGATCCTGTTGTTGGTTCGCGCGGCGGCGCTTGCCGGTTGGTTCGTTGCCGGACAATTGCGCAAGCAGTTCTTGCGATTCCGTTTCCGTTTCCGCTTCCGTTTCCGTCTCCGCTTCCGCTTCTGTTTCGTCCGCCGGCGGTACGGCTTTTCTGCCCCGTCTCGCGGGCTTCGGTTCGGCTTGCGGGGCGACGCCCGCGATGTGTTCGATCACGGACAGGAAGGATGCCGATGCCGATCGCAGCGGCTGTCCGGGCAGCATCGTCAGCGCGACGATTTCGTGGAGTGAACGGTCATCCACTGAACGGCCCTGCACAGGGCCATGCCAGTCCACATTCGCTTGTGCGAAAGCGCCGACGACACGTTCAAGCACCGCCGGCGACAGCACCCCGCCGTCGTACAAGCGGATGACGACGCGCTCGAAAATCTGAAACGAGCTAATGTCCGTTGCTTTCGGCGCCACGGTTTGTCGCCTGGTGAGTTTGTCTTCCGGTTTCAGTCAGCAAATGGCATGCCGAGGCTAACGGGTCGAGTCGCCGGTATCGGTCTATGCGAGCAGTAGCAACGCGTCCGCCAGTGACAGCACCGTGGTGCGTGAATCGAATGCGGTAGCAAACAGATGTTCATGGACCACCTCGTCCGGGTCGTAACAGCAATCCTTGACCGTGTACAGGCGAAAGTCCGCGTCGCTCGCGTACGCGACCGAGGAGAGCACGACTCCGGTCGACGCGATGCCGACCATCATCAGCGAATCGATACCTTGCGCGGAGAGTCGCGCCTCCAGATCGGTGCCGAAGAACACGCTCGCACGATGCGCGATGACGAGCGGTTCGTTGGCCTGCTGGCCCAACTCCGGCGCGGTCCGGTCTTCGAGGAACAGGCCAAGTTTTTTAATTCCCTGCCGTTCCTGTTCAACGGGCTGACTTCCGGATAGCCCGGACTGAACCGGAGATTGGCGAAATAGACGCTGACGCCTTTGGCCCGGGCCGCGTCGCATAACCTGCGCGTGTTGGCGAGCAACGCCGGCGCGACCGATGGAAACAGTCCGAGAATATCGGTCTGGTAGTGCATCACGATAAGCGCGGTTCGCGATGGTGTGATGGCCTCGTTCGCGATGTCGTCAGAACCTGTGTTGCTTGTCATTGCGCCACCTTTATCCCGGTTCCACGTCCTGTTGTCAGAGCGGCCGTTTCGATGCCGTGGCAATCATACGCCCCCGCCCGCTTGCTACACTACGTACCAAGGTCGCCGGCACTCCCGCAAGGGTAATGAAGCACCTGCGACGTAACTTCGCAAATACAGAGGATGAACATCCAAATGACGCTTTCGACGAGAAAATTTGGTCGTACCGGCTGGAATGTGTCGGAAATCGGTTTTGGGGCATGGGCGATCGGCGGCTCGTGGGGCAGTGTTGCGGAAGATGACGCCAAGGCCGCGCTGAACGCCGCGCTCGATAACGGTGTGACGTTCATCGACACGGCCGATGTCTACGGCGACGGTCGCTCGGAACGGATCATCCGGGACGTGCTGCGGCAACGAGGCGGCGAACGTCCCATCGTCGCTACGAAGCTCGGGCGCCGACTCGACCCGCATGTGACCAGCGGCTATCTGAACAGGCGCGAGCTCGAAGCGTTCATCGACCGGAGCCGCTCGAACCTCGGCGTCGACACGCTCGACCTGGTGCAGCTGCATTGCCCGCCGACCGAGGTGTACTACCGTCCCGAAGTGTTCGACGCAATGGACGACTTCGTCGCCGCCGGCAAGATCCGCTATTACGGCGTGTCGGTCGAAAAGGTGGAAGAAGCGCTGAAGGCGATCGAATATCCGAATGTGGTTTCGGTCCAGATCATCTACAACATGTTCCGTCAGCGTCCCGCCGATCTGTTCTTCAGGCAGGCGCAAAAGAAAGACGTTGCGGTCATCGCGCGAGTGCCTCTGGCCAGCGGCATGCTCACGGGAAAGCTGTCCGCGGAATCGGTTTTCGCGTCGGACGATCATCGTGCATTCAATCGGCATGGCGAGGCGTTCGATGTCGGCGAAACGTTCTCCGGCGTGCCCTACGACATCGCGTTGAAGGCGGTCGACGAACTGCGCGGCCTCGTACCCGTGGACGCCTCGATGGCGCAACTGGCCCTGCGCTGGATCCTGATGGAGGATGCCGTCTCCGTCATCATCCCTGGCAGTAAAAACGCCGCCCAGGCGGCGTCGAACGTCTCGGCCGCGAGCCTCGCGCCGCTGTCCGACGAGCTCATGCAGCGGGTCCGGGAAATCTATCAGCACCATATCGCGCCCCACGTCCACCAGCGCTGGTAAAGGCAACGCGGTGGCGGCTTCGCCGCGGGCGCATTCGACATGCAGGGAGCACTCGGAGTAAATTGTGCTGGCACCTCGACTCTGGAGAACCTCATGACGGACATCGCACTTGCACGCAAAGATGCTTGCCTCGCAGTGGTTCATGCGGTACTGACGGACTTGAGCGACGACAGCAATCTGATCGGCGCGGCGCTACGTGTTGCGGATTACCTCGTCGATGATCTCGAAGGCAAGATCACCGAGACCGACGCGATCCTGCTCGCCGTCACCGCGCTGACCAAGATCAATCGCGCGATTCGCGAGTGGAACGACGTGGACGGCAACGCGATGGACGCGATGAGAGTCGCGGACTTCGTCATCGATGAACAAATGAACGGGTACGACAGCGCAACCATTCCGCATCACCCTACTTCGTCAGCGGAAAGAATCGAGGCACGAGCGGCCGCGGTGATCCGCCCGACGGGGTCGCCGGTACGGCCCGTTCACCACTGAGTTTCGTCTCTCACTGCGGGCGCGCTACCGCCGCCCGATTCATCGGCTGGAGGGTCGCCATCGCCAGCCCCGCTCCAGCGAACGCACACGCGGCGCAGACGAGCGCGACGGCGCGCAGCGCGTCGGTCATCGAATCGGCTTGCGCGCGCGCCACGGCTGCGTCGCGCGGCGCAGGCGAGGCGCTTGCTGCCGCTGCCGCTCCCGCTCCCGCTTGCTCGACCGGCGCCAGCAGTTGCCCGCTCTGGCGCACATCTTGCGGTACGTGCAGTTCGTCGAGGCGCGCCGATAGCGCCGCGTGATGCGACCACAGGAAGACGATGCCGAGGACCGCAATCGCCAGCAGGCCCGCCACGCGCGCAACCGCGTTGTTGATGCCGGACGCTACGCCTGTGCGGTCGCTCGGCACCGCGCCCATCACGGTCGTGGTGAGCGGCGCGACGGTGATCGTCATGCCGAGCCCAAGCACGACGAGCGCGGGGAAAAATCCAGTCAAGTAGCTGCCGCGCACGAACGGCAGCGCCAGCAGCGTGAAGCCGATTCCGGCGACGCCCGGGCCAACGGTCAGCAGCACGCGCGAACCGAAGCGGCTCGTCAGACCGCCGGTGAAGCGCGATAGCAGACCGATAATGAAAGGCACCGGCAACAGCGCCGCGCCCGCTTGGGTCGCGCTGAAGCCATGCGCGCGGATCAGCGTGAACGGCAGGAAGAAGAACGCGCCGCCAAGGCCGAAGTAAAGCAGCAGGGTGACGAGATTGGCACCGGTGAAGTCGCGCGAGCGAAACAGATCGAGCGGCACCATCGGGTTAGGGCTGCGCGCTTCAACGATCACGAATGCGGCGAGAATCAGCACGCCGGCGCCAATCGCACCGAATACGAGCGGATGCGCGAAGCCACGCGCCGATGCTTCGGTCAGGCCGAACGTCAGCGCGGCGAGTCCCGTGGCCGCGCTCAGTGCACCGGGCCAGTCGAGCTGTCGCGGCGCATCGGCGCGGTGGCTGTTGGGCACCGCCAATATCGCGAGCGCGATCGTCAGCGCCGCGAGCGGGACGTTCAGGAAGAAGATCGCGCGCCACGACCATGCATCGACGAGCCAGCCGCCCGCCACCGGCCCCACGGCCGACGTGATCGCGCCGACGCCCGCCCAGGTGCCGATCGCCCGTCCGCGCGCGGCGTCGTCGAACACCGCGCCGATGATCGCGAGACTGCTGGGCACGAGCAGCGACGCGCCGATGCCCTGAACTGCGCGCGCGGCGACCAGCGCAGACGCATTCGGTGCAAACCCGCAAGCGGCCGACGCCAGCGTGAAAAGCCCGACGCCCGCAATGAACACCGTGCGTCGGCCGAGTTTGTCGCCCATCGATCCGCCGACCAGCACGAGGGAGCCGAGAAACAGCAGATACGCATTGACGACCCACTGCATCGCCGCGACGCTCGCGCTGAGTTCGCTCTGAATGGACGGCAGCGCGACGTTGACGACGGAGCCATCGATGAACGCCATGCTCGAACCAGCGATGGTCGCGGCGAGCGCGAGCCGCTTGCGCCGGCACGGGCGGTCGATCGTGAGGGGCTGTGTGCGGATGACGAGCTCGTCGCACGGACTCGCCTGCGCGGCAATGATGCGCGCCATATTCGGCTTGGCCACGTTTCCTCCAGTGCTGGTCGATGGAGACTTAGAGCCTGTGCGTGCCGCCGAGGCTAGTCAACCCCGCAGCGCAACATCGCGGAGCGCATTTTGCCCATTCGGAGTGCCCGGCGCCGCCGGGCGGGACGCTAAGGACTTCGCCGGCGGACGGTTACAGGCGATAATCGGTCGGAAGCAATCGATCTGAAAAAGCGGAGAAGGAATGGACAAGCAAGGTTTCACCACTGGCATCGTTCACGGCGACAGAACCGCGGGCACTGAGCACGGCGCCTTGCGTCAGCCAGTTCATACGTCCGTGCAATATGGTTTCGAGCGCGTCGAGGACCTGATCGGCGTGTTCCAGGGCACGAAGAAAGGCGGCTTCAATTACGCACGGCAAGGCACCCCCACCACCGCCGCGCTCGAGCGCAAGATCACCAGCCTCGAAGAAGGCGTCGGCACGGTCTGCTTCAGCACCGGCATGGCCGGCATCACCGCGACGTTCCTCACGCTGCTGCGCGCGGGCGATCATCTCGTGTCGAGCCGTTACGTGTTCGGCAACACCAACAGTCTGTTCGGCACATTGCGGGCGCTCGGCGTCGAAGTGACGACCGTCGACGCGTGCAACCTCGACGACGTGAAGAACGCAATCCGGCCGAATACGCGCATGGTGTTCGTCGAAACCATCGCGAATCCGGGCACGCAGATTCCGGACCTGCATGGTATCGGTGACGTGTGCCGCGAGCGCGGCATCGCGTACGTGGTCGACAACACGATTACCTCGCCTGCCTTGTTCAAGCCAAAGGCGGTCGGCGCGAGCCTCGTCATCAACTCGCTGACCAAGACCATCGCGGGTCATGGCGCCGCGCTCGGTGGCGCGGTGACGGATACGGGCCTGTTCGACTGGAGCGCGTATCCGAATATCGCCGACGACTATCGGCGCTCGGCGGCGAAGGATCAGGGGCTTCTGCAGATCCGCAAGAAGGGCCTGCGAGACATGGGAGCGTCATTGTCGTCCGAGCAGGCGCACTCGATCGCGATGGGCGCGGAAACGCTCGCATTGCGCGTGAAACAAAGCAGCGACAATGCGCTCGCGCTCGCGCAGTTTCTCGAAGGGCACGAAGCGATCGGCAAAGTGTTCTATCCTGGCCTGAAAAGCCATCCGCAATACGAGATCGCTCAGACGCTGTTCAAGGGCGCGTCATGGCTGTTGTCGTTCGAGTTGCTCAACGCGGATCGCATGGTCGAAGTCGTCAACGCGCTCAAGCTGCCGGTCAAGGCGACCGGTCTCGGCGACACGCGCACGCTGATCATTCCCGTTGCGCCGACGATCTTTTTCGAAGCCGGGCCGGAAACGCGCAAGGCGATGGGGATTTCCGACGGCATGCTGCGGCTCTCGGCGGGCATCGAGGACATCGACGACCTGATTGCCGATTTTGCGCAGGCGCTGAAGTTGGCGGCGTAATTGGCGGCGTAGTTGGCGGGACTTTGAAATTGGGGCGAGACTGGTGCGCCGGTCTCGCTAGTCTCACCGCTGGCAGTGCTACTTCCTGCGCCGCTGATTCATCAGCTTCACGATATCGGTTGTCGGCCCGCTGGTCACGAGGCGAGGAATGTCATCCAGGTGAAACCAGCGACACCTGGATATTTCGTTACTCGGGCGAGCTTTGGCGCGATTCGGAATTTCGCAGGAAAATACGTGATGGTGCTTCTGCTTGCCGCGGAAGTCGAAAAGGTGCTTGGCTGACTTCCCGGAGAGTTGTGTTTCTTCCTTGAGCTCCCGAAGTGCGGCGTCAGTGCGGTGTTCGCCACGCTTGAGAATCCCGCCCGGCAAAGCCCACTTTGATGCACTACGTGCGACCAGAAGGATTCGCTTACCTCTGCGACAGATCACGGTGGCGCGTTTCTTCAAACCGAACTCCCACTTATGCCCTGGATGCTCTCAAGACGCTCACGACGCGGCGGCGTATCGGGCGTTATCAGACATAGTTGAGCATGCTAATACAGAACCGCAGAATGCGGTGATGTTTTCGAAGCGCGGACCATGAACGCGCGGCACGTTAAAGCCCGTCATCAGCGCGTCACAATCGCGGCGATCGAAACTCCTGTGGTAAGGTCTCGGCAGTATATTTTTTCCGATTCGAGGCTTCAATGGATATGGATGGCGACTGGTCCTTGCCACGGCCAAATGCGCTCTTCAAGGTCAACCGCCGGACGGCCGGTTCATCACTGTCTAAATCGAGTTCCATTGCCAGTACCTTCTCGTCGCTCGCGGCGCCGGTGGTGGCTGAAGCCGTGCAAAGGGCAAAAGAGCTATCCACGCAGAGCGACGCCGAAGGGTTTCATCAGCTTCGCGTTGCTTTCCGAAAGCTTCGGGCTTTGTACTGGGCGTACTCCCCATACCTCGGAGACGAATCGACCGCCCAAGTCACAGAAGAATTCAAGCGTCTTGCGGCCGTCGCAGGCGGAACGCGTGACTGGGACATAGCAGGCGATCTGCTGAAAGCCGCCCAGCAGTCCGGCGCCTCGATCGAACCGCTGGTGGCCGCGGCGCGCGAGAGGCGAGCGCAGGCGGTCGTGCATAGTCAGACGATGATCAAAAGCGACGATGTCGAGGCGTTCCTGAACGATGCCCTGCTTCGCGCGCAAACCACACTGCTGTCGCGCTGCGACGGTCTAGCCATTCGGGCGTTCGCCGAAAAGCGTGTCCGTTTAGCGCGACGCACACTTCAAAAGCGCAGCAAACGCGCTGCACGTAGCATGGACCCGCACGAGGAGGATCTCCACGATGTCAGAAAGGCAGGCAAAAAACTGAGGTACCTGCTGGAGTTTTTTCAACCCGTTATCAAAGGCGGACACGGTCGCACCATCAAGGAACTGACATCCGTGCAGAACAAGCTGGGGCAGTTCAACGACATTGCCGCAAGCGAGGCGCTGATTCGCAACGCGTCCTTCGATGAAGTTCCACCCGAGGTCGTGCAGGAATCGCTGCAATGGTTGGAAAAACAGAAGTCCCAACGGATGCAGGCGGCATCGCGACAAGTTCGAGCCATCTCTAGCTGAGACGGGCCGAATCAGTTCGTTGACGCTCGCTTTGCGTCATCTCCCGAATAGCTTCTTTTGCGCCACGCTGCAAATGCGTCTTTGATGTGGGATTGGCAGGTTTGGCGGCGAGTGCGCCGGAAAGCTCTTCCCGAGTTGCACAGTTTGGTCAGGCAGCGTTTGGGGCTCAAATAGATCGGTGCCACTCGACAGTGGTCTTAAGCGAGCAGACCCGCCGCAGGCCTGCAGAACAATGACGACCCATTCTGTCGCTTGAGCAATAGAGAGGATTACGCGCTAGACGCCTACTTCTTCATTACCATCATCTCGTCGAAGTTCACGGGACAACTCGAATTGGCCGGATGCCTCCCCGCCGCAACGACAACGAGACGGTCGTCGCGCAAATCCGCTTCCCAATTCATCTCCGAAGATGCTAGCAATATTGGTTCTTCACCGCACATGGTGCGCACTGCAGCCACCTGGTTTTTGTAGTGCGTTTCCTTCAGCAGGAGGTAGCCGGTAACGCTTGCCGCAGCGAGAACCGAGTTCGCGATGGCGACGGCGACTACCACATGGAATAGTTTCCGAGCGGATGAAAAGCCCGCAATGACCAGAAAAGGGACCATATAAAACATCGGGACGTAGCGGGCCCACCAAGATTGCGGATGTAGCAGGACGCTCGCTAACGTCGCGAGAAGAAATATCTTCGCAATCTCACCGCCGCCTCTCCTCCTCCAGAACAAAGAAGCGATGCACGCAATAAACATAACCCCGAAGAAGGGTCCGAATGCGCCAAAACGCGTAGCAGCCGTGTGCAGCGCGATGAACGCGTCGCGCAAGTGTGCGTATGACGGGACGAAGGTAGGCTCCGCGTTCTCGCACGGCCTGCAATCCAGCGGAAGCGAGAAATACGAGAGGAAAATCCTTTGCAAAGGATTCATCGCAAGAAAATCTGCTGACACTTTTCCACCGATGATATCGACCCTGTCGCTGCCCAGCACGGGGTAGAAAAGGTGTTTTCCAGCGACTATGTTCTCCACGTACGGCGAATAGCCGATCACTACGACAGCAACAAAAGACCAGATGGCCAGCTCTCCGATAACTCCCCGGTTATGAGTCAGAAAGCGTCTCTTTTCGCCGCCAATAAACGCCGCTGTGAAGAGAACAGCAATCGAGATGGCGGCGAAGGCCGGTCCTGTCAGCTTCGAGCCGATCAGAAGCACGAGTGCGATACCTAGTTGAACTCTGGAATAAGGCCTACGCTTGAGGGCGAAAAGCAAATGGACAGAAAAGATGACCCAGCAGAAGTAATGCGCAGCGTCGACATAAAAACTCGTCACCTGGCCGAGCACCACCGGGTTATAAACGCAGCAAGCCGAAGCAATCAGTGAAGCTCTGGCAGATATTCCCGCTGACTGGAGCACACGCATAAGAGCAACACAGGCAGGAACACTGAGCAATAGCGTAAATGACTTTCCACTATTGAATCGTGAAGCCAGAACCTTGGCCGTGTATGCAAAATATTCAAATGCCTTAGGGTAGTGTTCGGCCCAGAAGCTTCCGCCCAGTGCGTCGGTATCGGCAATGCCGTTTAGGGTGTGGTCTATCGATAGCGGTGTCGCGACGTGGTAGTTCAAGCCGTCGAAACTGAATTCCCGCAGGAATCCGAACGCAAACAACACCACCGCGATGAATAGTACCGTAACGATCGTGGTGCGCCATTCGAAACGGGAAACATAGCCATAGATGACGACGGCTACAACGATCGCGAACGCCCAGATTCCCGCCAGCACGCCGCTATTGATGTCGAAGTTGTAGAGGATTGCGGCATATAGCGACGAGCCGAATACGAAGATGAGGATCTGGTCGCACAGCTGCGTCCAGTTCACACGCTCGAGGGCGGTTTGCATCCTCATCGATTTCCGCGTGGAGTTCACGCGCTGAGTGGCGTCTTTCGTCATCGTGGAAATGCGGGCCTTCGCTGGTTGATGGAGACCCCTCGTCCGTCGACGCATGCCCGCCCTCTATCAAGGTCACCGCTCTGACCATCGAAGCATGCCCACGACAACACAACGCACGGCCGGGGTTGGGATGAACGACGTAGAGGAGGAACGATAGCGATGTCGAATACTGCCGATTATGTGCATTTGTGTGGCGTTGCACAAGCTCGCATTGCGCGAACCGCCAAGGCACTTTTCTGCTGTCGGAGCTCCGCACCAATAACGCGGCTCGATGGGTGGCGCCTCGAAAGTCGAGGCGTGCACCCTGACGTGGTGAGTGTTCAACGTTATCGGCCAAGATCACCACATTCCGAGCCCCTCTCACACCGCTTAGAGCCGGCAGGTCTATGCTCGCTGCAGGTTCTAACGTTTCGCTGCTGCGCAGCGAACAGGCGATAACCAGCGATTGGCCTCATTGTCCGCGCACGAATCTGTCGTGCTGCCCCTATCGACAGATCGATGCGGTCAGACAAGGATCGAGTGCATGACGATCACGATCTTCATGCAGGGAGCGTGCGCGCACCCTTCACTGCAGCATGGCGCGTTCCAGCCGCAGTTGCGCTTCTCAAGTAGAAAAATTCACTGGAATCAGGAGATGTTCGTGGCTGGCAGAGCCGGCGATTGCGCTCGCCAGACTCCTTTTGCAACGCCATGAAAGTTGAGAACCCGACCGAGCCGACGACGCAGAAATGGGTCGCGGCAGCGGCGCGTGCGCTCGCGGGCTGATCCAGCGGCTCAATGCGGCTTTGCATTGCTCAAACTTTGGAAGGTTTGATGACGATTCAGGTACATCGAGGTCACTATGGCTGCCATTCCACTTTGCGTTGATCTGGACGGGACACTGACGTCCAGCGATCTTCTGATCGAGTCGTTTTTCGCCCTCGTCAAGCGAAATCCGCTCTATCTGCTTTATTGTCTGGAATGGTTGCTGCATGGAAAGGGTTATCTAAAAGCGCAGATAGCCGAACGCGCCGCAATCGACGTGTCACTGCTGCCATACAACGGACGCTTGATCGACTTCCTGAAGAAAGAGAGCGCGGCCGGCCGCGACCTCTATCTCTGCACTGCGGGGAATCAACGGTTTGCCGAACAGATCGCGCGTCACCTCGGATTCTTCAAAAGGGTGATGTCGAGCAACGAGTCGATCAATCTGTCAGGCACGAACAAGGCGTCGGTTTTAACGGCGGAGTTTGGCGTGCAAGGGTTCGACTATTGCGGAAACGCGCGAGCCGATCTGCCGGTGTGGAAGCAGGCGCGCATGGCGATCGTCGTTGGAGGAACGAGCATCCAGGCGGCCGCTCGGAAGGTGAATCAAACCACGGTCATCTTCGATAACAAACGGTCTCTCTTCAGACTGGCCGTACGGGAAATGCGCGTCTATCAGTGGGTGAAAAACCTGTTGATCTTCGTGCCGCTTCTTGCGTCGCATCGCTTCACGAATGTCGACGCACTGAAGGTTGCCGGGATCGCATTTGTTTCGTTCTGCTTGTGTGCGTCTTCGGTATATATATTGAATGACATGCTCGATCTCGACGCGGACAGGCGCCATAGTCGCAAGTGCAAACGTCCGTTTGCGTCAGGCGAGTTGCCGCTAGTTAGCGGCATTGGCATGTTGTTCGTCCTGTTGCTGGCATCGGCGAGCCTGGCGGTCTTCCTGCCGCCGGCGTTTCAGCTCGTGCTGGCGTGTTACGTCGCAATGACACTCGCTTATTCCTTCCACCTGAAGCGGGTGATGCTCGTAGATGTCTTCACGCTGGCTGCGCTCTATACCACCCGCATCGTGGCCGGGGGCGCGGCGGTCGATGTCGTGCCGTCAGACTGGCTAATCATGTTCTCGGTGATGATATTCCTCAGTCTCGCATTGGTGAAGCGCTATACCGAACTCGACAAAATGCAGCGGGAGGGCAAGGACTCCACGTCTGGCCGAGGTTATCTGACGGCCGACATGAGCATCGTGCGCTCGTTTGGACCCGCTGCGGGCTATGTCGCGGTGCTCGTTCTTGCGCTTTACATGAATTCTGCTGCCGTGACGGGGTTGTATCGTCATCCCCACAGGCTTTGGATCTTCTTTGTTCTCGTGCTGTACTGGATCAGCCGCGTCTGGATGGTAGCGTTCCGAGGCCAGATGCATGACGACCCGATCGTATATGCGTTCAGGAACCGTTCTAGCCTGGTCATCATGATGCTTTGCGTAGCCGCAGTCCTTTTTGCGATTTGATCAAACGCTAGCTCTTTATTCTGCGCCCAGCCATGCATGCACAGAACCACGGTCCGCTGCGACTGTCACCTGGTGAAGGCGAACATCGTTTGCGGTGGCTCGCTTGTGAGTGAGCATGGTCTACGGCGTGACGACGAGCGCCGTGTGCATTCCCGCTGCATAGTGTCCCGCCTTGTTGCAGATTAACGCGTAATGGCCAGGCGCAAGCTTGAACGACACGCGCTTGCTCTTGCCCGGCGCGATGTCTTCCACTTCGCCGATCTTTTTCAGCCTGCGCTCCAGCACCTGTCCTTTGCTGACGGGCAGTGCATCGTCCGAGAGATCTGTCTTGAGCACCACGAGTTCGTGTTCCATGTTGTTGTCCGCAGCATTCTTGACTTCAAGCGTGATGGGACCCGCCTTGACGGTGTGCGTCCCGAGCTGGATCGAGTCCGATAGCAATGTTGCGTCAACGATTTGCTCCGCCCAGCTTGAATGCGATGTCATCCCGAGCGCGATCACACCTGCGAGGATGGTGATTCTGTAAGTGGCATACATGGCGCCCTCCTTTGAATCGACATATCGCGCGTGTCTGACGTCGAGCGATTGCCGCGGCCAATTCATCGGACAAGCAGATACCCCTGCCTGTGCCATGGCATGGGCGCTTTGTGCATTGCGCGATACGTGCAGTAAACGTGCGCGGCGGAAGGCTTATTCCGTAAGTCCGCTGAGGCGCGGCATATCGCTTTGCTCGCCGCGCCCCGTGAATAGTGTGGTTCGTTTATTACCTGCCATGTAATTGGCGGGACTCGCGCCGCTGACTAATCTGTGCATGTCGCCCGAACGTACCCAGCGATATCCCCCGAACCTCAAGGAAATACCATGGCCAACTTTCCCACCTATACGCTCGAATCCGCACCCGAACAATCGAAGCCCGCGCTGAACAGCCTCGCCGAGATCTTCGGTATGGTGCCCAATATGCCTGCCAAAATGGCGGGCTCACCGAGACTGATCACCGCCCTCGTGGGTGTGTTCAATCAGGCGCACGGCGGCAACCTCGACGAACAGCAGATGCAGGTACTGCTGCTCACGAATGCGGTGACCAACGGCTCCGCCTGGCCGGTCGCATTCCACTCATTCCTCGGGCTTAAGGAGGGCCTGAGCGAGACCGACGTGCAGGCGATCCGCGAACGCCGCTTCCCGCAGGACGTCAAGCTTGCGGCGCTGTCGCGCCTCGCACGCACGCTGATCGAAAAGCGCGGCCGCATCGACGACCACGACATCGCTGCGTTCACCGAGGCCGGCTTCGATCAGGCGCTGGTGCTTGATGTCGTCCTCGTGGTCGCCGCCTCGACGATGACGAACTACACCGCGAACGTCACCCAGCCGCCGCTCGAAGAACTCTTGCAGCCCTACGAATGGAAGGCTTGATGCAAGTTGGGGCGGCGTGAATAGCAATAGAGCCCGCTGCCGCGGAATGCCCGGTAAAGCCCTTTCCTCACGGGGAAAGGGCCTTTTCGCCTGCATGCCTGTTCGGTCAAGCACATGAACCGAATTCTGCCTAAGACACGACAACGGTAAATTCGACCCCCGATTCAAAGTTCAGCGTCGTGGTGGAAAAGCGCGAATCGCCGTCGAGGTAGCGCTTGTATGGCCGAACGGCGTCCTCGGCTGTGTACATATTGTCGGCGAGAACGATCGACCCCGGCCGCAGCAGGCGCTCGATCCGCTTGAACAGATTCAGATAGCTGTCGGCCCATACGTCGATAAACACCATGTCGAAAGTACCGTCCAACTCGGCAACGGTCTCGAACACATCGCCCTCCTGCACGTCGACATAAGCGTCTACGCCCGCCATTCCGACATGGGCCCGAAGTTGCGCGCACTTGCCGGCATCGAGTTCAGTCGCGACAACCATGCCACTGCCTAACATGCGAAGAGCCTCGGCGAAATACAGCGTGGACACCCCGCACGAACTGCCGAGTTCGAGGATTCGAGCTGGTTTGTGCGAAAGCACCATGTTGCGCAAAAACCTTCCCGTTTCCGCCGACACCGCCAACGATAAAGGCGGACCTTGCGACGATTCGAAATCTTCGCTGGATAGTCCGAGCGTTTCGAGAAACCGTCCACGGAGCCGCGGCGCGAGGGTTTCGTAATCCTCCGACAGAGTCAGAAACTCCTCGCTCGATCCCTGGAATTGCGCGCGTGCACGGGCTATCACCTCTGTCTGACTCTGTTCGTGAAGCCGTCGCAGAAGATCCGTGGTTGACGAAGCCATATGCGCTCCTTGACGTGTACCGCTATGCCGTTCTGGCGAGCTTGATCGCGCCTTCGGGGCACGCCGCCACACAAAGACCGCACGACCGGCGCAATCACGCCCGACCACTGTTTGCAGTCGACCGTCGATTCCTCGCATGTGTTCAATCTCCGTCGCGCCGGTCGCGGCCCGATCGCCATGCCGCCTGAAAATGCTCGCGCTCTTCAGGCGTCATCGCTTCCCATTTTCGCCAGTGACGCCGTCCGCGCCAGCCGCCATGTCCGCGGAATCCGCCAAACAGGATGCGGCTCAAAACCAGCAAGCCCAACGCATGCGCGAA
Organism: Paraburkholderia sp. BR10954; assembly: GCF_040965775.1. NCBI lineage: Bacteria > Pseudomonadati > Pseudomonadota > Betaproteobacteria > Burkholderiales > Burkholderiaceae > Paraburkholderia > Paraburkholderia sp. BR10954. The sequence goes on along the minus strand of NZ_JBFRCK010000003.1, from coordinate 392,804 downwards.
GTCGATCGCGCGGGCGCCAACGAATAGCGCCGGCATCACCCAATTCCATAGCGTCATCACCACCAACCCGAGCACGGCTATGGCGACCACCGCGAGCAGCGCTTTACCCACGCATCTGATTCGAAACTTCATCCGTCGACTCCTCTAAATATCCAGTTCGTCGTAAATGGCCTGCAGTCGGGCGCGCAGATGCAAGACCGCGTAGCGCTTGCGCGCGAGCAGCGTGTTGAGCGCGACGCCGCTTTCCGCCACCATGTCTTTGAAGGACCGCCCCTCCAGTTCGTGCGCGATAAATACCTCACGTTGATTCGGCGGCAGTTCATCGAGCGCATCCTGCAGAGCCTTGAGCAATACAGCGCGAGCGTAGAGGGCTTCGGGACCGGCATCGTGCGCCGGTAGCGCGAGGTCGAGGCGATACTCGCCGCTGGCGTCGTCCTCGGCCTCGGACAGATCCGCCAGCGGTTGCTCCTTTTTCTTGCGAAAACGATCGATGATGCGATTGCGCGCCGCGCGAAAAAGCCACGCGCTCGCCTGTTCGATCGGAGCCGGAAGCCGGTAAGCCTGCACGAATTCGTGGAACACATCCTGCAGGATGTCCTCGGCATCGTCCGGGTCGCGTATCCGACGCCGGATAAAATTGACGAGCCTCGTGCGCTCGCGCACCACGGTCGCGGTGATGTCGCTGTCTCGGTCGGTCATCGGGTGCGAGGCGGGTGGCGGTTCCATGCGCCTGAAGACGTTTCAGCAGCGCGAATATTGTGGCGAGCGCGAAAATTTTTTCCCTGAGAAACTGCCGATTCGCGCGATGCAATGCGTAGCAGATTTGCGACCATTACGTAACGGCAAGAAGTGGGAGACCCAGCCATGAAGGTGACGATTGCGTACATCGAAGAGCCCCCGTTCGGTTGGATGGAAACAGATGGTACTGCCACCGGTGCCGACATCGCTCTGGCCGACACGGTCCTTCGGGCGATCGGTGCCACCCGGATCGAGCACCATCTGACATCGTTTAGTGAACTCCTGCCCGGCGTCGAAGCAGGCAGGTGGGATATGAACGTTCCGCTGTTCGTCACGCGTGAACGCGCCGATAGGGTCGCGTTCAGCGTCCCCGTATGGGGGATCGCAGACGGTTTTCTGGTTCGGACTGGAAACCCGAAAGCGCTCGACAGCTACGCGTCACTCGCCGAGCGCGCTGACGCGCGCGTTGGCATCATAGCCGGACAGGTTCAGCACGACTCGGCGAGAGCATCTGGCGTAAGCGAGGATCGGATTACCGTCTTCGAGCATCAGGCCGATGCTATCGAAGCGGTGCTCTCCGGCGCCATCGATGCCTATGCGAGCACGGCCTTGGGGAATCGGATAGTGGCGAACCGGATCGGAGGCTCAATGCTCGAGGCCGTCGCGCACGAACCGGGAACGAAGGGCCAGCAGCAGAAGCCGCCGCTCGGGGCATTCTCGTTCAATAGAAGTAACAGCGATCTGATCCAGGCGGTAAACCAGGCCCTTCGTTCATATCTGGGCTCACCGGATCATCGTGCTCGCATGGCGGCTTTCGGCCTGACACACAACGAGATCGATCCCGCTATCGCGGGTCGAGGATAAAGAAATCCCGCCGCTCTCGCATCAAGAGCGGCGCTTGTCCATTGCGCGCTTGGCGCTACATTCCAACGCTCATCCCTCCGCCCGCGCTTGTGCCCGTGCCCGTGCCCGTGCCCGTGCCCGTGCCCGTGGGCGCGGTCGTGCCCGAGCTCGACGTTGCCGTATTCAGATCGATTCTTCCGTAGACGCCATCTGCTTCGTCATTCGGGCCTGCCGCAAAGAAGAGCGTGCTGGAAGGCTGATTGCTGAGGTCGTTGCCGAACGCGATGCCCCATATGCCATGTTCGACGATCGGGCTGTTGTTCGGTCCACTGATCGGTCCCATCGACTGCCCGCTCGATGCGTTGAACGCATTGATCATGCCATCACCGAAATTGCCGATTATGATTGCGCCGCTCATCGAGCCGAAACTCGCGGGCGCCTGCGCAATGCCCCACGGCGCGTTCAGCAGACCGCCTGTTGCGAAGCGTTGCTTCAGATTGCCCGCGGTGTCGTACACATCGACCATGCCGAGCCCCGCGCCCGGGACATCGTCGTGTTTGGCTGCATCCTGCATTGCATAGGTGACGAACAGATTCGAGCCGATCGCCTGAATGCCGAACGGCGCGAAGCCCGCCGGCATCGCCGGGTCCGTGAAGGCGCCGGGCATCGAGACCTTCGTGAACGAGGTATCGAAGACGTCGATCTTGTTGTTATGGAAGTCCGTCGCGTAGAGGAAGTTGCCATTGTTCATGGCGGCGAGCGCAAGGCCCTTATAGACGGCACCACCGGCACCATCGTCGTACATGACGAACGCATTGGTCGGCCCGACGGCGGGCGCCCAAGCGGTGATGGTGCCGCCTTCGCCCGTGAAGATGAATGCGGCGACTCCGGACTTGCCGTTTTCCGTGACGAGGAAGCTTTGTGTTCCGTTGAACACGATGCCCGTCGGCGATGCCGACCCATTCTTGCCGTCGGGTATCGTGACGACCAGCGATTGCGGCACGCCATTACCGTCATAGAGCGTCGCGACATTGGTGCCATTGTCCGCGACCCACGCGAAACCACTGGGATTGAAGGCGACGCCCCAAGGGTTTTTCAGATTTGCGTCGGTGTGTGCGGCCGGCACCGCACCATCGGAGACGAGCGCCGTCGCTGTGAACGACGACTGAACCGGCGTGCTTGTGCTGCTCGAATTCGTGCTACCGCCGCCCCCGCCGCCGCATGACACCAGAGTCGCGACGGCCGCGCCGCATGCAACGAAGCCGAAAATAGCGAGTAGAGACTTCATGACCGCACTCCTTGTTCTGCCCAAAAGGACCTAACGCTCAATGAACGAGCACGGCATGGGGTTTATTCCGGCGGAGCGGCTGATTTCGCGGCAGATCTCGTGCGATCGCAATGGTCGAGTTCGTCCAGACAAAAGCGATTGGTACGCAACGAACATGGGGCGTGACTATTCCATGCGTGCGGCCAATAACTTGTATCGAGCCGACATTGCGTGAAATTCAACCGTCGATTCAGCACCTGAGAAAACGCGCGGCACGCTGATTGCGACATTTCCTGTAGCGCAGGCGACAACTGTCTGCGTCTATCTTCCAGTCCAATCAAGGAGGGGCGGATCATGAGCAAGGCAACCATCACACTAGTCGCGGCCGTCGCCGCACTCTCGCTGTCGGGAGGCGCTTTTGCGCAGATGGCCGGAGGTCAGAGCGGCAGCGGGTCGACCGGAAACGCAGGCAGCACCGCCAGTCCGTCGAATCAGATGAACGGCACAACATCAGGCGGCTACGGCATGCCGGGCAACACCAACTCGGACAGCGGCATGGGCGCCAAGGCGCCGAATTCGGGCCTGCCGAGCAACGACACCGGCTCGACGACCGCCACCCCCGCGCCCAAGACCAACAACACGCTGGCGACCCCGAGCGTGGTATCGCCAGCCGCTACCGGCCATTAACAGCTGGCAAAAATGACCGTCGGCTGCGAACGAGTGCGGCACAAACGCTCCGTTCGCAGCGGCGTAGGTGTAATTGCGACCGGCGCCCAGTTTGTCGAATAGCAGAGGTATGGCCGTCACACGCGGCCAACCGCCTGGCTATCGAAGCGTCACGGACAGGCTCAAAGCCACGTGCCCCCTTGCCGGTCGCTCGGCTCCTGCGCGAGCGCATCGAAGTCGTGAATCCAGTCGAGGTGATGCAGCATGCTGTCGCGCGCCCCAAGCCGCGCGTTGCGTTCCTGCGCGGCGGGGCCGTCCGGCAGATGCAGCACGTCCGCGGTGCTGATCGACGCGTACTGCACCTTGCGCGTGCGGCCCCGGCGCAGACGCTCGTAGCCCTCCTGCGCTTCCCGCCAGTTGCCTGGGCCCGCCTTGGCCAGTTGCGCGGCCAGCACCACGGCATCTTCGATCGATTGATTGGCGCCCTGGCCGTGATGCGGCACGAGCGCATGCGCGGCATCGCCGATCAGCGTCACGCGACCCTTGCTCCAGCGGCCGAGCGGCGGACGGTGAAACAGGCCCCAGCGCTGACTGATCGGCACCGCCGTGATCATCTGCACGACGGCCGGATGCCAGTCCTTGAAGATGCGCAGTTGTTCGCCTTCGGTCGACGGCATGACCCAGTCGCGCGACGGCCACGGCGACGGATGACGCTCGACCAGCAGGAAGTTCTGATCGCCGTTGTCGCCGATCGGATAGTGCAGCAGATGGCCGCCGGGCCCGACCCAGAACTGGATCGTCTCCGGATCGGGCAACAGGTCCATGCGCTCGGCCGGCACGATGCCACGAAAGCCCGAGCAACCGGAATACAGCACGTCGTCGTAGCCGAGCATCCAGCGTCGCGTGATCGAGCGTGCGCCGTCGGCGCCGATCACGAGATCGGCATCGATACGCCGACCGTTGTCGAACGCGAGGCTCACACGATCGGGATGCTGCACGAGATCGACCAGCCGATGACTGAGCTCGATGTGCTCGAGACCGACCGCCTTCGACAGCACCGCCTGCAGATCGGCGCGATGGACGCCCCAGTACGAGCCACCGAACTGCTCGCGATAGCTGGGCATGCCGCGATGATGGCCAATCACGCTGCCGCTGCGGCCGTCACGATAGATGAGCCCGGGTACTTCGGCGCACACGTCGTCGAACGCGGAGCGTAGTCCCATGCGCTCGTAAAAGCGCGTCGCGTTGGCCGACAGCGCGACGGCCGCGCCCACTTCGCGCAACTCGTCGGTCTGCTCATAGAGTTGCGCATCGATGCCATGCTCGCGTAGTGCGAGCGCCAGCGTAAGGCCGCCGATGCCGGCGCCGACGATCGCGATGCTCAGGTCCATCCGGGTCATGATTGTGTCTCCGATATGCGGGTTTATCGTGTCGGTATTTTCAGCACTAGACCGTCATTGCTCAATAAGATGAAATGAATCTCCTTCATCACTGAAGTGAATGACCTTTAGTCATGCCGAAGCCATGGAACTGAGCGATCTCGACCTCAACCTGCTGCTGCTTTTCCAGCGGCTGATGCAGGAGCGGCGCGTGGCGAGCGTCGCCGAGCAAATGAACATGAGCCAGCCGGGCGTCAGCAATGCGCTCGCGAAGCTGCGCCGCCTGCTGGGTGATCCGCTGTTCGTGCGCGCGCCGGGCGGTGTGGTGCCTACCCCGTTCGCGCTGCGTCTCGCGGAACCGGTCTCGCAGGCGCTCGCCACCTTGCACGCCGCGCTCAATCCGGTGACGGGCTTCGATCCGCTGCGCGCAATGCGAACGATGACGATCGGGATGACCGACATCGGCGAAGTCGTGTTTTTGCCGGCATTGCTGGAACGATTGTCGCGCGTCGCGCCAGGCGTCGCGATGAATACGGTCCGCAATACGAGCGTCAATCTGAGCAAGGAGATGGCAGACGGCCGCGTCGATCTGGCGATCGGACTGTTGCCGCAGTTGAAGGGCGGTTTCTATCAGCGGCGTCTGTTCGATCAGCGCTACGTCTGTCTGTTCAGACGCGGCCACCCACTCGAAGAGGCGCCGCTCACGCTTTCCGCGTGGCGCGAAGCCGAGCATCTGGTGGTGGTGTCGGCCGGCACCGGTCACGGTCAGGTGGACGAGTGGCTGAAACGGCGCGGCGTGCGGCGTCAGGTGCGACTGACGGTGCCGCACTTCATGAGCGTGGGCTACATCCTGCAACGTACCGACCTGATCGCCACGGTGCCAGAGCGTCTCGCACTGGAGTTGGCCGCGCCGTTCTCGCTCAGCCTGCGCGCGCTGCCGATGACGCTGCCCGCCGCGCCGATCCATTTGTTGTGGCACGAACGGGTCCATCACGACGAAGGCAATCGCTGGCTGCGCGAGGTCGTGATCGACCTGTTCGCGGATACGGCGACGAGTGGCAGGCGAGCGCGGGACGTGAGGACGAAATAGGGCCTTTTTCTATAAACGCGACTCGCACGCGGATCGACAATCGGCGTGCGGACTGCGTGAAGCCGCGCAAGCGGGCATCGCGCGATCGGCACAGAATGATTGGACCCACGGGTGCCTGCGCCGCAGGTGTGAAGGTGCGCACTACTCGCCAGCGTATGGTCGGAAGATCGCCCGACACAGTGATGCGCACATAGCAGCCGGCGTAACGTCCGGTCGCCCGTGGCCTTTCGCGCAATGGCGGATGAGTATTCGCGGCCCGAATTCGCGTAGACGTTCGACGCATGGCTAGACGCCAGGCAGCCGGTCCTCCCTGACATTACAATTGCATTTGCGTATAATTTCGCGAAGCCTTCATGCGGTATCACTGAAAAGCAAATAAGCGATACCGCAATAAAAAAAGCACTGCTGTGGCCTGCCCACATAGTGCACAAAGACAACATCACCCGAAAAATGTCCGTGCCTTCAGCCACAACCGGATCGCGCGATTCCGCGCGGTTTTTCACCCAACCGAAAGTGCTCGTCATCGTGGCGACGCTATGCTGCCTGCTTTGGGGCAGTTCATACCCGGCAATTAAAATTGGCTACGCGTTACTCGGAATCACACAAAACGATATTCCTTCGAAGCTGATCTTCGCGGGCTACCGGTTCGTGCTCGCGGGACTGTTGTTGTTGATTCTTGCTGCCTTTTCAAAGAAGCCTGTTTTCGAATTGAATCGACGCAATACCGGTCAGCTGATGCTATTGGGTTTCACGCAAACGGCCATTCAATATGTTTTCTTCTATATCGGTCTCGCCTATACGACCGGCGTTCGCGGTTCGATCCTGAACTCGACGACGACCTTCTTCAGCGTGCTGCTTGCGCATTTCATCTATAAGAACGATAAGGTCTCGCCACGCAAAGCGCTTGGATGCCTGCTGGGATTCGTCGGCGTGCTGGTCGTCAATTTCGGCGACGGTCTGTTTGAATTTGCATTCAGCTTGCTCGGCGAAGGCTTTATCGTGATTGCCGCATTCGTGCTATCCGCTGCATCGATTTACGGAAAGCGCATTTCGCAAAGTATGGATGTCATGGTCATGACGGGTTATCAACTCGGGTTTGGCGGCGTCGTTCTGCTTGCGGCGGGGTACGCGACCGGTGGTTCGTTGCACGCGTTCACGCTGGGATCGATGGCTTTGCTGGCCTACCTGGCGTTGCTGTCTGCAGCGGCCTTCACGTTGTGGAGTCTTCTGCTCAAATATAACCAGGTCGGCAAAGTTACCGTTTTCAATTTCCTGGTGCCCGTGTTCGGTACCGTGCTGTCCGCGATTTGCCTGAACGAGAACATCATGGAATTGAAGAATCTCGTCGCGCTGGTACTGGTATGCGGAGGAATCTGGCTGGTTACGCGCTCGGCGCAACGGAGCGCTGGCTATTCGAAGGCTGGTGTCGCCATGGGCCCTCAGGGTCGCGGCTGAGTTCGCGAGGTTCCGTAGCGCCGGCCTCCCGTCAAACGCTGTCCGACGCGACCGGCAACCCCTCCGTCCGCCACCGCAGCATCCCACCGGCAAGATTCGCCACCTTGCCGAACCCCGCCTTCGTCAACAATACGCTCGCCTGCGCCGAGCGCACGCCGGACCGGCACACCGCGACCACCGGCCGCTCGCGATCCAGTTCTTCGAGCCGCGCTGTCAATTGCGACAGCGGCACCAGCTTCGCGTCCGGCAGATGACCCAAACGATCGATAAACTCCGGCGCCTCGCGTACATCGACGATCTGAAACTTCGCGCCATGCTCGAGCAGCGCCATCGGCTCGATTTCCCACACGCCGCTAAAACGCAGCGTCAACGGTGCCCAGTCCGGTGTTTCGGTCGCAACTTCGGCGCCGCCTTCCGGCTGCCCGCAACGCATGTTCGCGGGCACCGCGACCGCCATCTGTTTCGGATGCGGCAAATTCAGGTTGTTCATGTACCCGGCAAAATCGCCGACGTCGACGTCGCCGCCCAGACGCGGATTGAAGCGCCGCTCCTCGGTCACGCTCGTCACGGTGATGCCGCGATAATCGTGCGCGGGATAGAGGAGGCAGCCGTCCGGCAGCGACAGGATCTGCTCGCGCACGGACGCGAACAACTGCTGCGGACTGCCCTGCTGGAAATCGGTGCGGCCGCAGCCGCGAATCAGCAGGCTGTCGCCGGTAAAGGCCATGCTCTGGTCGTCGAGCACGTAGGTCAGGCAGCCATTCGTATGGCCAGGCGTCGCGCGCACGGTCAGATGACGCGTGCCGAAGTCGATCCGATCGCCATGCGCGAGCGGCCGCGTCACGCCTTTCGCCCCCACGACCGCGGCAAGCCCGATCTCGCTGCCGCAACGCAAACGCATGCGCCATGCGCCGGTTACGTGATCGGCGTGCACGTGGGTATCGAGCGTAGTAAGCAGCCAGAGGCCCAGCTCGCGCAGCAGCGCCTGATCGCGCGGCACCTGCTCGTAGACGGGGTCGATCAGCACCGCCTCGCCGCTGTCGCCGAGCAGGTACGTGTAGGTCGACGAAACAGGATCGAACAGCTGACGAAAAATCATCTGTATCTCTCGAGAAGATCGGCGAGGCGGCCGCGAACGGCCGCCATGCCGCATCTGTCAGCGCGGTTGCTTGGTGGTACGCAGATACGGTTTGATGGTCTTGAAGCCAGGGAACACCTGCTGCGCCTCTTCGTTGCTGACCGCCGACGTGATGATCACGTCTTCGCCCTGCTTCCAGTTGACCGGCGTCGCGACCCTATGTTTGGCGGTCAGTTGGATCGAATCGAGCACGCGCAGGATTTCGTCGAAGTTGCGGCCGGTGCTCATCGGGTAGGTCAGCGTCAGCTTGATCTTCTTGTCGGGACCGATGATGAAAACCGAACGCACGGTCGCGTTGGTCGCTGCGGTGCGGCCCTCGCTGGTATCGCCCGCGTCGGCCGGCAGCATGTTGTACATCTTGGCGACCGCGAGGTCGGTGTCGCCGATCATCGGGTACTTGACGGCGGCGCCCTGCGTTTCCTCGATGTCCTTGGCCCATTTTTCGTGGTCTTCGACCGGATCGACCGATAGCCCGATCAGCTTCGCGTTGCGCTTGGTGAACTCCGGCTCGATCTTCGCCATGTAGCCCAGTTCAGTCGTGCAAACCGGCGTGAAGTCTTTCGGGTGAGAAAACAGGATCGCCCATTGGTCGCCGATCCAGTCGTGGAAATCAATGGTGCCCTGCGTGGTCCGCGCGGTGAAATTGGGCGCGGTGTCATTGATACGAAGTGACATATTGCCGTCCTGTGAAGTCGTGGTTAAGCGGAAGACCCGAGCGAGGCCTGTCTGCAACGGTCCAACACGAGCCCGGTTAATCTCGGGGATTGAAAATCACCAAGGCTCACAACGATAGATGAAGCTTTCGCGGCGCATACTCGCGCGGCAAGTAGCACATCGCCGCATCGCGCAGTGAGAATTCAAATATAGCGCGTAACGCGCAAGCCCATGCTGACACCCATCGAAATCTGTCCGGCTGGCCACTCCAGAATGGCTGAGAGGAACGACGTTGATCGGTAAATCATGGACATTCGATGCGCCGGCGTGTGTTCGATAGCGCACAGATTTACCGGACCCTGCTTTGATCAGACCGTGCCGTCGTCCAATGGGCGGCGCTAATGCGTGGTGCCCGGCGCGGCAGTCTCGCCGTCTACGCGCTTGCGCAACCAGGCACCGAATGCATCGTGCACCTCGTTATGCCGCAGCGCGAAGTCGACGGTCGCCTGCAGATAACCGAGTTTGGTCCCGCAGTCGTAGCGTTTGCCGATGAATTCATACGCGAGCACCTGCTCTTCCTCGAGCATCGAATCAATGGCGGGTGTCAGTTGAATCTCGCCGTGAGGGCCGGGGCGCTGAGCGCGCAAGTGGTCGAATACCGCTGGCATCAACACATAGCGGCCCGCGACGCCGAAGCACGAAGGCGCTTTTTCCGGCGCGGGCTTCTCGACGATGCTCGACACGTTGATCACGCGCTCGTCCCAATGTCGTCCGCCGACCACGCCATGCGAGCAAGCGCCGTCCGCTTCGAATTCCTCGACCCCGATCACCGACGAATCGTAATGGCTGAAGATGTGCACCATCTGCTCGAGAACGGGCGGCTGACCCTCGAGCAGATCGTCGGCGAGAACGACCGCGAACGGCTCGTCGCCGATCAGCTTTTGCGCGCACAACACCGCATGCCCGAGTCCGAGCGGCTCGGCTTGCCGAACATAGATGCAGTTGACGTTGGGTGGTTTGATGCTTTGCACGAGTTCGGCGAGGTTTTGCAGCCCGCGCGCCCGCAGCACGTGTTCGACTTCGTAGGATCTGTCGAAATGATCTTCGATCACGCGTTTACCGCGGCCCGTGATGAAGATCAGCTCGGTGATACCCGCGGCAACCGCTTCTTCGACCGCATATTGAATCAGCGGTTTGTCGATGACCGGCAGCATCTCCTTCGGACTCGCCTTCGTGGCCGGCAGAAAGCGCGTGTCGATTCCCCCGACCGGAAACACCGCCTTGTGAACTGCGAGCATGATGAACTCCTCGTCCGGCTGGTAGACGGAGCAGCACGGCTGTGGAGCATGGCAGGATGCCGCCGGCTGGGCGTCCCGCTTCGGCTGGCCAGTGCTGCGCGTCGGAGCGTGCGGTACTGATGAAGCGCTTGCAACAAACGTGGCTTCCGTCCGCTCGCAAACATCTGCTGAATGCTCGCCATGATGGCACGGTTTGCCGGCGGGTGTGGATATCCGCCGTTGCGGCGCGTCAGTCCGCAGAGCCGGGCGACTCGGGGGAACCCAGGTCGTCAAGGGACAGGCTCGGGCTAAGCGGCTTTTAAGCTTGCAGGGGGTAACTTCATAGTCACGCTGAATGCCGGGCGCCCCGTCGATCGCTGCCTGGCCGCGATCCATCTCAGCGTGCCCGTGAGCGCTCGACATTCCGCACAAACGCGTTTCGATACTCACGCACGCCTGACTCCCAGCTCACATGCGGACGTCGCACGTCCGATCCGACTTTGATATGAAAAAGCTAGCGCGCTCGATTGACTTCATTCTGTTGACCGCCGCGTCGGTGGGCCTCGTCATGTTTGTCGTCTGGCGAGTGGCGACGGTAAAGGGTTGGCTTTAGGGGTTGGCTTTCTCCCTCTCTGCGCTCAGACGTCTGCGGTGCATATCCCCCTTGCCTGAAAATAGGTCGCAACAATGCCGTAATAATTCATCCGCACAATTCGACGCCACCAACAACGACAAGAAAGTCTCGTGATGACTCATCTTCGCGTCTCTCTTCCGCTGCGCCTCACTATTCTCGCAAGCGTGGCGGCACTAGCCGCGTGCGGTGGCAGCAATGACTCTTCTACGCCGACGGCCTCGAATACTTCGACGACAACGGCGACGGCCTCGATCCCGGCTCCGCCTGCCGACCCTGGTTTTGTCGACAACGCCGCAATCCCCGACGTGCCCGCGTTCGTCGACACGATTGCGACCAACCAGCGCGGCGACGCTCGATATGCGACGCTCGCCACGAATGCGGGCGTGCGTGTCGTCTCGCGATTCCTCGATATCTGGCAACCGTTGACCGAGATCGTCGATGCGGGCGTATCCGCCCCCGCCAATGGTTCGTTTCCGGCTGTCGTGCAGTCCACGTGGACCGGACTACCCAATGACGGTACGCCGGGTGGGGCTGTCGTGAACAGCGCCGTCCATGCCGCAAATATTCAATTCGTGGTCACCGAAACGACCAACCGCACCCAGGCGCAGGCCGATGCAGCCTACTACGACGACCGGCGCGGCAAAGGCTACAGCGTGACCGACGGCATGGGCCCGCTCACCAACGCGTGGCGCACGGCGGCGCAGCAGACGACGACGATCACGTCGATCCCGGCGGATGCGACGACCGTGCTGTACAACGACGCCGGCAACAACATTGGCGTCGGCAGCAGCGGCGGCAACAGCAATTTCGGCCAGGTTGTCGACCTGCTCAGCAACATGGGCAACAACGCATCGACCGAGCCGGCCAAGCGCTTCTACAAATACGCGCGGCCATACCGCTGGAGCACGAGTGTCGTGGTAGCTCCGACTCTGGTGCCGGCCGAGAGCACCACGCCTTCGACCGATGGCGGATATATCAGCGGTCACGAGGCGGAGGCGATGCGCGATGCGATGACGATGGCCTACGTGCTGCCGGAGCGGTTCCAGGAGATGGCGAGCCGCGGCCTCGAACTTGGCGAAAACCGTATTTTTGCCGGTATGCATTCGCCGCTCGACGTCATTGCTGGTCGAATGTTTGCACTTGCGGCGACTGCTGCGAATCTCTCCGATCCCAGCAACGCCACCTTGAAGAGCGCCGCATTTAGTCAGGCGCACACAGCCCTGATGCAGTCGACCAACACCAATTCGACGAACTTCGCCGCTTTCGCCCACTCCGGCACGGCAGCGACGGACCGCTTCGCCGACTATGCGACGAACAAAGCAGACTTCACGCGCCGTATGACGTTTGGCTTTGCTCCGATCGAATCGACCGATGCGCCTCCCGTCGTGCCGAAGGGTGCGGAAGTATTGCTGGAGACGCGCTTTCCGTATCTGAGCGCAGCCCAGCGCCGCGTGGTGCTCAAGACGACCGAGCTTCCTTCCGGCTATCCGGTCATGGATGACGCGGAAGGTTGGGGCCGCCTCAACATGTTTGCGGCCGGCGACGGATATGGTGCGTTCAATGGCAGCGTCATCGTTTCGATGGATGCGTCCCAAGGCGGATTCAACGCGTCGGATTCGTGGCGCAACGACATTTCCGGCTCGGGGAAGTTGACGCTGCAGGGCAATGGAACGCTGAAGCTCGGTGGCAACAACACCTGGTCGGGCGGTTCCCAGGTAAGCGGCGGTGTGCTCGAGGCGGATTCTCCGAATGCGTTCGGCACGGGCGACGTGTATGTGGGTGCGGGCGGCGTCACCATCGCGGCGACTTCGCCCGTGTCCATCGTCGGCAAGTACACGCAGCTCGGCGGCACGACGCTCGAACTCGACATCGACGGTAAAGGCGCCGGCCAATTGCATGTTGGCAATCAACTCACCATCGCAGGCGGCACGCTGCACGTGAAGTTCGTGAACGGCTATGCGCCCAAGGTCGGCGACACCATCGATCTGATCGATGGCAATGGGGCGACCACGCAGTTCACGACGATCACGGTCGACGGCTACAAGGTGACACCCGTTTATTCGGCGACTGGGGTGTCGGTGCACATCGATTCGTAAGCCGGGCGGATGCGTGAGCTACGGACCGCGCTCGGCCCTCGTAAAGCGAGGGCCGCTCTCGGCAACTCAGCGCGCGCAGAACGGAGTTCGCAACCCTCGCCAGCATTAGTCCGTCTCGATCCCCAACGCGGTAATCAATCGTTCGCGCCGCGATAGCGCCTGCAAAGACCGCTTCCCCAGATGCGTCGCGACCAGATTGAGCAGGCCTTCGCAAAAGATCAGATACGCGCCCATGCTATTGCTGAAGAAACTGCTGTCATGCGGAATCAGAAACGCGTGCCGTGCGGGCGGCACCAGTGGAGACGCGAGCGTATCCGTGATCGCGATGACCGTCATACCCGCCTCGGCGGCTGCCTTCGCAGCTTCAGCGACGCTGCGCGTATAAGGCGAAACGCTCGTGACGACCACCACATCGCCCGGTTGCAACTGCGCGAGTCCTTCAGCCACACCGAGCCCTTGCGCATCTAGCAGTGCGACGTCGGTACGGATCATCCCGAGCCCATAGCAAAGAAAGCTGGCGAGCGCGCTGAACTGCCGCAAGCCGTGCACGCGCACGCGCGGCGCCCCCGCCAATAGCGCGGCCGCGCCGCGCAGATCGTCAGCCGATAGCCGCGCGAGAAACGTCTCCACATTGACGATCGATTCGTGCGCGAGTTGCACGACGACTTCGACTTCGGGCGACGTTCCGCTATGGACGGGCGTGTGCGCACGCTGCTTTTTCCCTGCAACAAGCCGCTCCGCCTGATTCGTATAGAAATGCCGGTGACGCTCCGCCAGCGAATCGCGAAACACGCTCTGAAAATCCGCGAACCCTGTATAGCCGAGCTTCGTGCTGAGCCGCGTCAGCGTCGACGCATTGACGTCGAGTGCCGTCGCCAGATCGGTGATGGTCCGCACGGCCACTTCCTCCGGCCGTTCGAGCAGCCACGCCAGCACGGCGTGCGCCTTACCGCCGAGCGACAGGCCTGCTTCGTCGCGACCGATGCGCACCACCAGTTCGCGCAGCGCATCGACGCTGCGCGGCGCGCCAGCGACGGCTTCAGGCGCGCCCGCCTCGTCCTTGTTCGCCGGCTTGCGGCGCTTCGTGCGTAGGTTTGTGTCCATTGATCAATCGATATCGCGGCGGCGTCCCTGGTTGTTCATAAACGTCCCATTCTATGTGAGACGCCCTGATCACGATATCAGCGGTTGCGAGCGTGTTTTCGTCGTCGGGATCGGCGGGATCGGCGCGGTAGATCGGCAGCGATGCGTCGTGCGTGTCCGCAAGGATCGCGAGCGGCTCAGGCGCATGCCCCGCTTCGCTTGCGTCCCGCAGCATCCGGTCGCCGCGCGCCTGCCGACTACGCGATGAATCGGTCACGAGCTGAGCGAGGCCGTGCATCGGCGGATGAATCGCGTGATTCGCATGCAATGACGGCTGCGTGATCTCCTGCACGGAACAACCGTGCGCGCTGTACTCGACGCTCAGCAACGGCGCGCTCGCCTGATGCGCAAGCGTCAGATGGAAGCCGCCCGCGCGGGGGTTGTCGCGCACCACGGCAACGGCCGCATCGAGATCGCGCGCATCCAGCAACGCGCGCGTGAGCACCATGCGTGGCACGCCCGCCTCGGTCTGGCGCACCCGCAGGTTGTTCACGGTGACGGCAAGACCCGCGTCCGTCACGGCGAACGTATGGCCCGGCAGCGAGCCCGGATACACGAACGCCGCGAAGCCCGGACTGCCGTCGATCCGACACGCGGCAATCGCGCAATGCCCCGCGAAGCCGGGGTCGCCGTCTTCGTTGTGACTGATGCGCTTGCCATCAACCGATGGCAATTGCACCGTCGTGCAACCGTCGGGCGACGCAGCCCACAGGTCGCCGCGACAGTTCCACAGGAACACATCGTCGAAGGGCACTTCGAGGCCATCGGCAAGCCCCTGCAATTCCGCCCAGATACGCGGAAAGCGCTGCTGCGTATGTGCGGAAAGCGCGGCGGCGAGCGGCGTGCCACGCCATTGCATGACGTCGCGCCAGGCGGCCGATTGCACCAGGTGGCGATGCACGGCCAACGCGCCGAAGCGCCCTAACGCCTCGCCCGCGTCGAACGGCGAGCCGGAGATTTCGATGAATCCAATTGCAGACATGAGTTCGAGATCATTCGACGTGTTGAAGGAAATCGCGCAGGCGCTGATTCGGCGGATTGTCGAGCAACTGCGCGGGCGGCCCGTCGACTGTGATGTGGCCGTGCTCCATGAAGATCAGACGCGTGCCGACCTTGCGCGCGAACGTCATTTCGTGCGTCACGACGACCATCGTCATGCCCTCTTCCGCCAGCGACTGCATCACCCGCAGCACTTCCTGCCGCAGTTCGGGATCGAGCGCCGAAGTCGGCTCGTCGAACAGCATCAGCTTCGGCTTGACGGCCAGCGCACGCGCAATCGCGACGCGTTGCTGCTGGCCACCCGACAACTCGCTTGCATAGTGCCCGACGCGGCCCGCCAGGCCGACTTTCGTCAGCAGCTCGTGCGCGAGCGTTTCAGCGTCGGACTTGCTCATGCCGCGCACCTGACGCGGACCGAACGCGACGTTTTCGAGCGCCGTCAGTTGCGGGAACAGGTTGAACTGCTGAAACACCATGCCCGCTTCGCGGCGAATCTCGCGCACCTTCTTCGAGCCGCCGTGCACGCTGATGCCATCGACGATCAGATCGCCGCCGTCGATATGCTCCAGCGCATTGATACAACGCAGCAGCGTCGATTTGCCCGAACCCGACGGACCGATCAGCACCACGACTTCGCCCGCGCGAATGTTCAGATCGACGCCGTCCAGCACGGTGGTCTGCCCGAAGCGCTTCGTGACCTGCTTGAACTGCACCATATCGAGCGCGCTCATAGTATCCGCATCCTCTTTTCCATCGTGCGCAGACAGAACGTCAGCACACCGATCATGCACAGATAGATTGCGGCCACGGCCGTCCAGATTTCAACGGCTCTAAAATTCGCCGCCATGATTTCCTGGCCCTGACGCGTGAGTTCACCGACGCCGATCACGATGAACAGCGACGTGTCTTTCAGGCTCACGATGAACTGGTTGCCAAGCGCAGGCGTCATGCGGCGAATCGCAACGGGCCCGACGACGAACCCGAGCACGCGCCACATCGGCATGCCCAGCGCGAGTCCCGCTTCCTTCAATCCGCGCGGCACCGACAGGAACGAGCCGCGCACGATCTCGGCGATATACGCGCCCGAATTGACGATGATCGACACGATCGCGGCCGTCAACGCATCGACGCGCACGTTAAGCAGCACGGGCAGAGCGAAGTAGATGAACATCACCTGCACGACGATCGGCGTGCCGCGCACGAACTCGACGTACGCGAACGCGATCTTCTGCATGAAGGCGTTCCCGTACGCGCGCATCAAGCCGAACAGAAAGCCGACCGCCAAGCCTCCCGCAAGGCCCGCGATGGTGATGAGCACCGTCAGCTTCGCGCCCTGCAATAGTGCCGGTAACGCATCGACGACGACTGACAGATCGAACTGCATGACTTGCCTCCCGCAGCCGTTGCGTTATCAGGACTTCGTCGGCTCGGCGCCGAACCACTTCTTGTAGATCGCCGCATAGCGACCGTCAGCCTTGATCTTCGCGAGCGCCGCATTGACCTTCGGCACGAGCGGGCTGCCCTTCGGAAAGCCGATGCCGTATTGCTGCGCCATCATCTGCGCACCGACCGCCTTCACATGGCCCTTGCCGGCCGTGTTGATGTAGTAGAGAACGTTCGGCGTGTCGTGCATCGCTGCATCGACGCGTCCTGTCTGCAACTCCAGATACGCGTTGTCGATGTTCGGGAACTGGCGCAGATCGGTGCCCGCGAAATGCGCCTTCGCGTAATCCGCCGCCGACGTCCCCGTCTTGATCGCGAGCGACTTGCCCTTCAGGTCGTCCGGGCCCTTGATCGCGCTGGTGGCCGGCACCATCAGCGTGAAGCCGCTGTCGTAGTAGCCATCGGAGAAGTCGATCACTTTCTTGCGCTCGTCCTTGATCGTGATGCCCGCGAGCGCGACGTCGACGTTATGGGTTTGCAGCGCCGGCAGGATGCCGCTGAAATCCATCGGCTGCAGCTTGTAGTCGAGCTTCAGGTCCTTCGCGATCGCTTCCCACAGGTCGATATCGAAGCCGACGTATTTGTCGCCCTGCTTGAATTCGAACGGCACGAACGCCGTGTCGCAGGCGACCAGCAAGGTCTCGGCCCGCGCGGCATGACCGAGGACGGAAACGGCGACGAGTGCAGCCGCGGCGAGCTTTGCTACGAGTTTCATGATGACCTCTTCGAGGTGGGGTTGAGGAACGACAGCAAACCGATTTGCGCTGAGTATCTTTCTGCAAATTTATTTGCGCAATAGTTTGGCGCGCAAATTTGCTTGTGAATCGGGTATACCCCGATAGGAGATGCCGGACGGAAGGCGCTGGGTGCCGAAGCGTGTCTTTGCGCCGAAGCGCTTGGGCCCGGCGCAATAGGGCATGCCGGATGCTGCGAATCCCCTGCGGCGGGACGGCTTTCGCGCGCGGTGTGTGTCGCTATTGAAAGTCGATTGCAAGGGAAAAATCTTCACGCGCGACGGAATAACGGTCGATTGATCGCGTTAGCCCTTGTGTTGCAGATGGCAGCCTGACGGTCGGAGGGCGATTCGGTGTCGACCGGCTTGCTCCCGCGCTACTGGCATGAATGCCACCGAATCTGGAGTGATCTTGAGTCACAACATGGTTCAACCCGGATGGGTACGGATTACGCACTGGATCAATGCTGTCGCGGTCGTGCTGATGGTCATGAGCGGCTGGCAGATTTACGATGCGTCGCCAATCTTTCCAGCCATTCAGTTTCCACCTTCGATCACACTTGGCGGTTGGCTCGCCGGAGCGCTGCTATGGCATTTCGCCGTGATGTGGCTGCTGGTCGCCAATTTTCTGGTCTATCTCGCGCTGAATCTGGCGTCCGGACGCTTGCGACGCAAACTGCTGCCCATCAGGCCGAAACAGCTGGCCGCCGATCTGGTCGCCGCACTGCGCGGGCGCCTGAAACACGACGACCTCGCGCACTACAACTCGGTGCAGAAGCTCGCCTATCTCGTCGTGATCGCCGACATCGTGCTGATCGTGTTGTCGGGGCTCGTCATATGGAAGTCGGTGCAGTTCCCGCTGCTGCGCACGCTGATGGGCGGATATGACAATGCGCGCGTCGTGCACTTCGTATGCATGAGCGTCCTGGTGGCGTTTTTCATCGTTCACGTCGCGATGACCGCGCTCGTGCCGCGCTCGTTACTGTTGATGATACGGGGACGATAAATCGTGACGATCCGCAAACGCACCGCGCAAAAAGGCAGTTTTCTCGCGACACATGCCGAATCGATCATCCGCGACGCACAGCGCGAACTCAAATCGCCCGCGCGCCGCCTGTTCGGCCGGCGTCTGCTGACCCTGGGCGGCATCGCGATGCTCTCCGGTTGCGATCTGACCAACGACAAGGCAGTGAACACCGCGCTGCGCCGCATCTCGCTCTTCAACGACCGCGTGCAGGCGCTGCTGTTCGATCCGAACAAGCTGGCGCCCACGTATCCGGAATCGATGATCACGCGGCCGTTTCCGTTCAACGCGTTCTATGAGATCGACGACGTACCCGAGATCGATGCCGCGACCTACCGTCTGCAGGTCACCGGCCTCGCGCACGGCAAGCGCACCTGGTCGCTCGACGAACTGCATGCGCTGCCGCAGGAAAGCCAGATCACGCGTCTTGTCTGCGTCGAAGGATGGAGCGCGATCGGCCGCTGGGGCGGCGTGCGCTTTTCCGAATTCCTGCGTCGCGCGGGTGCGGACACGACTGCAAAGTACGTGTCGCTGCATTGCGCGGACTACAACTACTGGACCAGCATCGACATGCCGACGGCGCTCCACCCGCAGACGCTGCTCACGCTGACTTACGACGGTGACGTGTTGCCGCCGAAGTATGGCTTCCCGATGAAGCTGCGCGTGCCGACCAAGCTCGGCTTCAAGAATCCCAAGCATATCGTCGCCATCGAAATCACGAACCAGTATCCGGGAGGCTATTGGGAGAACCAGGGCTACAACTGGTTCAGCGGCTCGTGAAGCAATGATGTCGTTCCCCCGTCCTTCAACCATCCAGTTGGGAGGTTCTATGACATTCCGCATCAAACTTGGCGCAGCCTTGTTGGCTTCCGCGCTCGCGAGCGCTGCTATCGCGCAGGCGCCCGCCACGACGCCCACCCGCATCCGTGGCGAAATCGTGTCGCAAAACGGTGACACGCTCAAGGTCCATCGCCGCAGCGGCGATACCGTGTCGGTCGATGTGAAGCCGGATGTGCGTGTCTCGGCTGTGAAAACGATGCAGCTATCGGATATCAAGCCGGGTACGTTCATTGGCACGGCTGCCACCACGGGCCCCGACGGCAAGCTGACGGCAACGGAAGTGGTGGTGTTCCCCGAGTCCGCGCGCGGCACGGGCGAAGGGCATTACCCGTGGGACCTGGGCCCGAAAAGCTCGATGACCAACGCGAACGTCGACTCCGTCGTGCAGAGCACTAACGGACGCGACCTGAAGCTGTCGTACAAAGGCGGCAGCAATGTGGTGACGGTGCCGCCGAACGTGCCCGTCGTCACGTTCACGCCGGCGGAGCACAGCGATCTTACGGCCGGCAAAAAGGTGTTCATTGTCGCAACGCCTGCGTCGCAGGGAAGCTACGTTGCGCAACGCGTCGTGGTCGAAAAGGACGGCGTAGTGCCGCCGATGTGACCGCTGACCTTCGCCTCGGCGAGCGCCACGCACGGCGTCATGTGTCGACACCGCGCGTGCCGACGCATCGTCACGATTGATTTGCCTGGATGGGGTGCATTCATCTCGCTGCCCGCCGACCGCGCAGCCGCACGAGCATCGTCTGCGGATTCATGCTGGCTAAATTCCTCCATGCCGGCACTCTCGAAATTTACTTGACATCTAAACTATCAAAACCTAAATTAATCTCAACGCGAAGTTCATTTTGGGGAACCAGCATGCGCATAGTTTGTATCGGGGGCGGCCCGGCCGGTTTGTACTTCGGTCTGTTGATGAAAAAACGCAACCCCGGCTATGAAGTCACGGTGATCGAGCGCAACCGCCCCTATGACACCTTCGGCTGGGGCGTCGTGTTCTCCGACCAGACGCTCGGCAATCTGCGCGCCGCCGACGCCCCGAGCGCCGAGGCGATCCTCGACGCGTTCAATCACTGGGACGACATCGAGATCCACTTCCGCGGCCGCAGCGTGCGTTCGTCGGGCCACGGCTTTTGCGGCATCGGTCGCAAACGCCTGCTGAATATCCTGCAGGCGCGCTGCGAAGAACTCGGCGTAAAGCTCGTGTTCGAAACCCAGGTCGTGGACGACAGCGCATACGACGCGGACCTGATCATCGCGAGCGACGGCCTGAACAGCGCCGTGCGCCAGAAATACGCGCACACCTATCAGCCGGACATCGACGTGCGCGACTGCCGCTTCGTGTGGCTCGGCACGAAGAAGCTGTTCGACGCGTTCACGTTCGCGTTCGAGGAAACCGAATTCGGCTGGTTCCAGGCGCACGCCTACCGCTTCGACGATCAAACCTCGACGTTCATCGTCGAAACCCCGGAACGCGTATGGCGCGCCGCCGGTCTCGACGAAATGAGCAAGGAAGACAGCATCGCGTTCTGCGAGAAGCTGTTCGCGAAGTACCTCGACGGCAATGCGCTGATGTCGAACGCAGCGCATCTGCGCGGCTCGTCGCAATGGATCCGTTTTCCGCGCGTCGTCAACAAGGAGTGGGTGCATTGGCGCCGCAACGCGAACGGCACACGAACGCCGATCGTGCTGATGGGCGACGCCGCGCATACCGCGCACTTCTCGATCGGCTCGGGCACCAAGCTCGCGCTCGAAGACGCGATCGAACTCGCGAACAGCATCAGCGCGCATACGGGTTCACATCCCGACGATCTGGCCGCAGCGTTGAAGCACTACACCGAAGTACGCAGCGTCGATGTGCTGCGCATCCAGAACGCCGCGCGCAATTCGACCGAATGGTTCGAGCACGTCGATCGCTATACGTCGTTTGAGCCGGAACAGTTCGCCTATTCGCTGCTCACGCGCTCGCAGCGCATCTCGCACGAGAACCTGCGCGAGAGAGATTCGCAATATCTGTCCGGCTTCGAAGACTGGCTCGCGAAGCGCGCGGGCGTCGAGCGCGCGGCGGACAAACATTCGATTCCGCCGATGTTCACGCCCTTCAAGGTGCGCGGCGTCACGCTGAAGAATCGCGTGATGGTGTCGCCGATGGCGCAGTACTCGGCGGTAGATGGCGTGGCAGGCGACTACCACCTGATGCATCTCGGCGCGCGCGCAATGGGCGGCGCCGCGCTCGTGATGACCGAGATGACCTGCGTGTCGCCCGAAGCGCGCATCACGCCGGGATGCCCCGGCATGTACGCGCCCGAGCATCTGGCCGCGTGGAAGCGCATCGTCGATCTGGTGCATCTGCAATCGGATGCGAAGATCGGCATCCAGCTCGGCCACTCCGGTGCGAAAGGTTCGACGCGCGTCGCGTGGGAAGGCATCGACCAGCCACTCGACGAAGGCAACTGGCCGCTCGTTTCGGCGTCGCCGCAGCAGTATCTGCGCGGCATCAGCCAGCATTCGCGGGAAGCCACGCATGAAGAGCTACGCGCAATCGAGCAGCAGTTCGTGAAGGCGACGCGCATGTCGATCGAAGCGGGTTTCGACTGGCTCGAATTGCACTGCGCGCACGGCTATTTCCTGTCGAGCTTCCTGTCGCCGCTGACGAATCACCGTACCGATGAATACGGCGGCTCGCTCGAAAACCGTCTGCGTTATCCGCTGCAGGTATTCAGCGCGATCCGTGCGGTGTGGCCGCAGGACAAGCCGATCTCGGTGCGGATTTCCGCGCACGACTGGGTCGAAGGCGGCAACACCCCCGACGACGCCGTGAAGATCGCGCAGGCGTTCAAGGCGGCCGGCGCGGACATGATCGACGTGTCGTCGGGCCAGGTCAGCAAGGAAGAAAAGCCCGTGTTCGGCCGCATGTTCCAGACGCCGTTCGCCGATCGCGTGCGCAACGAAGCCGGCATCGCGACGATCGCGGTCGGCGCGATTTCCGAAGCGGACCACGTGAACAGCATCATCGCGGCTGGCCGCGCGGACCTGTGCGCGATCGCACGTCCGCATCTCGCGAATCCGTCGTGGACGTTGAACGAAGCGGCGAAGATCGGCTATCTCGACATCGCGTGGCCGAAGCCCTACACCGCCGCGAAAATGCAGCTCGAACGCAACCTCGAACGCGAGCGCGCGCAGGCCATCGCCAACGCCGGCCTGACGGCGCAACAACGCGCGCAACGCGCCGAAGGAACCGTGTGAACACGTCAGACACCTCTCTCGCCGCCCAACACGCGGTCGTCACCGGCGGCGGCAGCGGCATCGGCGCGGCCATCGCGCAGGCGCTGCTGCGCGCCGGCGCGCGCGTCACGCTGATGGGCCGCAACGCACAACGCCTCGAAGCGCAGCGCGAACGATGCGCGGCACTCGGCGATGTCGCGTGCATCAGCATGGACGTCACGCAAGAAGAGTCGGTGGCGCGCGCATTCGGTGAGGCGGGCGCCGTCGATATCCTCGTCAACAACGCGGGGCAGGCGCAGGCCGCGCCGTTCACGCACACCGATCTCGCGCTCTGGCAGCGCATGCTCGACGTGAATCTGACCGGCGTGTTTCTGGGCACCCGCGCTGTACTGCCGGGCATGCTCGAGCGTGGCTATGGCCGTATCGTCAACGTCGCAAGCACCGCAGGGCAGATCGGCTATGCGTACGTCGCCGCGTATTGCGCCGCGAAGCACGGCGTGATCGGTCTCACGCGCTCGCTCGCGCTCGAAACCGCGACGCGCGGCATCACCGTCAACGCCGTGTGCCCCGGCTACACCGAAACCGAGCTGCTGCATGCATCGCTCCAACAGATCACGAGCAAGACCTCGCGCACCGAAGCCGAGGCGCGCGACACGCTGCTGCGCTCGAATCCGCAGCGCCGCTTCGTGAGTCCGGAGCAGGTCGCGAACGCGGTGTTGTGGCTGTGCCGCCCCGGCTCGGATGCGATCACGGGGCAATCCATTTCCATTTCGGGTGGGGAAGTAACGTGAGCAAATCAGTGCAAGCAAAAAAGTCGGCGGCGGATGCGAAACCGTCGCGCAAAGGCGTCGCCCAACCCGCGGAGAACGTCGTGGACCTCGAAATGAGCACCGGTGCGGACAGCCATATGGGCCTGCGTCTGTGGTTGCGCATGCTGACCACCACCAACCTCGTGCAGGCCGAATTGCGCAAACGTCTGCGCACCGAATTCGACACCACGTTGCCGCGTTTCGATCTGATGGCGCAACTCGAACGACATCCCGAAGGCCTGAAGATGACCGAGCTGTCGCGCCGTTTGATGGTGACGGGCGGCAACGTCACCGGCATCACCGATCAGCTCGAAAAAGAGGGGCTCGTCACGCGCGATACCGACCCGAACGACCGCCGCTCGATCAGCGTGTGCCTGACGACGGCTGGCCGCAAGGCGTTCGACAAAATGGCCGTCGCGCACGAGCAATGGGTCGTCGAAATGTTCGGCGGCCTGAGCCTCGACGAAAAGATGAAGACCCATCAGGACCTAGGCAAACTCAAGCGGCATCTGCTCGACAGCCTGAAAGGCTGACTTCGCACTGGAGGCATACATGACACGATCCACCGCCGACGCACTGTTGGCCGGCAACCGCCTGACCCTGGCGGGCTACGAGGCGAAGCACTTCGGCTGGTCGGTGACCAGCAAGGTCGCGACGATCACGCTGAACCGCCCCGAGCGCAAGAACCCGCTGACCTTCGAATCGTATGCGGAGTTGCGCGACCTGTTCCGCGACCTCGCGTACGCGACCGACGTGAAAGCCGTCGTGCTGCACGGCGCGGGCGAAAACTTCTGCTCGGGCGGCGACGTGCACGACATCATCGCGCCGCTGATCGATCTGCCGATGCCCGAGCTGTTGCTGTTCACGCGCATGACCGGCGACCTCGTCAAGGCCATGCGCCATTGCCCGCAGCCGATCATCGCGGCCGTCGACGGTGTCTGCGCGGGCGCCGGCGCAATCCTCGCGATGGCTTCCGATCTGCGCCTCGGCACTGCGCGCAGCAAGCTCGCGTTCCTGTTCACGCGGGTCGGCCTCGCCGGTTGCGACATGGGCGCATGCGCGATGCTGCCGCGCATCATCGGCCAGGGACGCGCCGCCGAACTGCTATTCACCGGCCGCTCGGCAAGCGGCGACGAAGCTCACGCATGGGGCTTTTATAACCGCCTGTGCGACCCGGCCGCGCTCATCGAAGAAGCGCACAAGCTCGCCGCCGATCTCGCGTCCGGCCCGACCTTCGCGCATGGCATGACGAAGAAGATGCTGCACCAGGAATGGAGCATGAGCATCGACGAAGCGATCGAATCCGAAGCGCAGGCGCAGGCGATCTGCATGGGCACGCGCGACTTCGAGCGCGCGTACGACGCGTTCGCGGCGAAGACACGTCCGGTGTTCGAAGGAGACTGAGTTGAGCGCCGACCATCAGAACACGCCGATCGACTTGCATAACCCGCTCGCGTGGCCGTTTTTCGAGCCGCGTCATCGCCAACTCGCGGGCGGCATCGACGCGTGGTGCCGCGAGCATCTCAAGCATCAAAATCATGGCGACACCGACGCGACCTGCCGCCTGCTGGTGCGTGAACTCGGTGAGGCCGGCTGGCTGAAATACGGCGTCGGTGGCGTCGCTTATGGCGGCCACGGCGACGCGATCGACACGCGCGCGGTGTGTCTGCTGCGCGAAACGCTCGCGCGCTATTCCGGCCTCGCCGATTTCGCACTGGCAATGCAAGGCCTCGGCTCTGGCGCGATCTCGCTCGCCGGCACGCATGAGCAGAAATCGCGCTATCTGCCGCGCGTCGCGAGCGGCACGGCGATCGCCGCGTTCGCGCTGTCGGAGCCGCAAGCGGGCTCGGACGTCGCGGCGATGGCGCTGGCCGCACGCGAAGAGGGCGACCACTACGTGCTCGACGGCGAAAAGACGTGGATATCGAACGGCGGAATCGCGGACTTCTACGTGGTGTTCGCGCGCACCGGCGAGGCACCGGGCGCGCGCGGCATCAGCGCGTTCATCGTGGATGCAGAAACGCCGGGCCTAGACATCGCCGAGCGCATCGACGTGATCGCGCCGCACCCGCTCGCGCGTCTGCGCTTCACGAACGCGCGCGTGCCGAAGAGCCAGATACTCGGCGCGCCCGGCGAAGGCTTCAAGATCGCAATGCGCACGCTCGATATTTTCCGCACGTCGGTGGCGGCCGCATCGCTCGGCTTCGCGCGTCATGCGATGGCCGAAGGTCTCGCGCGCGCGGCGTCGCGCAAGATGTTCGGCCAGACGCTCGGCGACTTCCAGTTGACGCAGGCGAAGCTCGCGCAGATGGCGCTGACGATCGACAGCAGCGCGCTGCTCGTCTATCGAGCCGCGTGGCTGCGCGACCAGGGCGAAAGCGTCACGCGCGAAGCCGCAATGGCGAAATGGCACGCGAGCGAAGGCGCGCAGCAGGTGATCGACGCAGCCGTACAGCTTTACGGCGGCATGGGGGTGCAAAGCGGCAGCGCGGTCGAGATGCTGTACCGCGAGATCCGCGCGCTGCGCATCTACGAAGGCGCGACCGAAGTGCAGCAGTTGATCGTCGGCCGCGATCTGTTGAGGGCGCATGCCGCTGCGAACGGTAACGCGCAATGAGTACATCGTTCGAGCGGCCCGTCCGCATCCGCTTCTCGCACTGCGATCCCGCGGGCATCGTGTACTTTCCGCAGTACCTCGTGATGACCAACGTGCTCGTCGAAGACTGGTTCAACGAGGGCCTGCGCATCGACTACGCGCACATGATCGCGCGGCGCCGCATCGGCCTGCCGATCGTCAAGCTCGACTGCGAGTTCTCGCGGCCGAGCCAGATGGGCGAAACGATCCTGCTCACGCTCGAGGTGCACACCATCGGCCGCAGTTCTATCGGCATCGAGATTCACGGGCATTGCAACGGCGAAACGCGCTTTCGTTCGAAACAGGTGCTCGTGTTCATGTCGTTCGACAGCGCCAAATCGATCGATATTCCCGGCGACATCGCGAGCGCGCTCGCGGCGTACGCTCCATCGCCCTCCCCCATCGAGGCTCAGCGCTGATGAAAAAAGCTCTCCTTCCCGCCGGCTGGGTCAAACCGCGCGGCTATGCGAACGGCGTCGCGGCGAGCGGCACACAGGTGTTCATCGCTGGCCAGATCGGCTGGGACGAACAGGCGCAGTTCCATTCCGATGATTTCGCGCTGCAGTCCGAGCAGGCGCTGAAGAATCTGCTCGCCGTGCTGCGCGAAGCGGGAGGCAAGCCCGAACATCTGGTGCGCCTCACCTGGTACGTGACCGACAAGCGCGAGTACCTCGCATCGCTGAAGGACATCGGCCGCGTGTTTCGCGAGCTCATCGGCGACTACGACATCGCGATGAGCGCGGTGCAGGTCGTCGCGCTGATGGAAGACCGCGCGAAGGTCGAGATCGAAGCCACCGCGGTGATTCCGCACTGAACGTCATACAGGTACCGAACGCACAGGCAAGCCCTTCACACCGAACGAAGCGCATTTTCCGGCTCAACGCCCCGGGAGACCATGATGGAACCGTCAGCACACGTCGATACTTTCGCGCGCGACAATCTTCCGCCGCAGGATCAATGGCCCGTCTTTCTGCTCGACAATCCGGACGTCGCCTATCCGCCGCGGCTGAACTGCGCGACGGAACTGCTGGAGCGGACCATCGAGGCGGGGCATCGCGACCGGCCGGCGATCTGGTCCGACGTGGATGGCAAGCCTCAAGCGACCACGTATGGCGAACTGCTCGCAATGGTCAACCGTAGCGCGCATGTGCTCGTCGATGAAATGGGCTTGCGGCCCGGCAACCGCGTGCTGCTGCGTGGACCGAACACGTTGCAGATGGCCGTCGCCACACTCGCGGCGCTGAAGGCCGGGCTCGTCGTCGTGCCGACCATGCCGCTGCTGCGCGCGAAGGAACTCAAGCAGATCATCGAGAAAGCGCAAGTCAGCGCCGCGCTTTGCGACGCGCGCCTGAGCGCGGAACTCGAGCGCTGCACGAATCCGCGCGACGAGCTCTACTGCGCGGTGCTGAAGCAGACGCGCCGCTTTCACGACGATTCCGCCGATTCGCTCGAGACGCTCGCCGCCAACAAGCCCGAGCACTTCACCGCCTGCGACACCGCCGCCGACGACGTCTGCCTGATCGCGTTCACGAGCGGCACGACCGGCGCGCCGAAAGGCTGCATGCATTTCCATCGCGACATGATCGCGATGTGCGATCTGTTCCCACGTCATGTGCTGAAGCCTTCCGCGAGCGACATCTTCTGCGGCACGCCGCCGCTCGCGTTCACGTTCGGGCTCGGCGGACTGCTGTGCTTTCCGCTGCGCGTCGGTGCGTCGACGGTGCTCGTCGAAAAGCTCACGCCGCAGACCTTGCTCGACGTGGTCGAACGTTTTCATGCGACCGTGATGTTCACCGCGCCGACGTTCTATCGGCAGATGGCGCCGCTCGTTGCGCAACATGACGTGTCGTCGCTGAAGAAGACCGTGTCGGCCGGCGAGGCGCTGCCCGATTCGACGCGGAGTCTATGGCGCGACGCGACTGGCATCGACATGATCGACGGCATCGGCGGCACCGAGCTGATTCACATCTTCGTTTCGTCGCAAGGTGGGGAGATCCGCCCGCACGCGATCGGCCGCGCGGTGCCGGGCTACGTCGTGCAAGCCGTCGATGACGACATGCGCCCGGTACCGCCCGGCACGATCGGCAAACTGGCGGTGCGCGGTCCGACCGGCTGCCGCTATCTGGCCGACGACCGACAGTTGCGCTTCGTGCGCGATGGCTGGAACCTGCCGGGCGATTCGGTCTATCTGGACGCGGACGGCTACGTGTTCTACCAGGCGCGCGCCGACGACATGATCGTGTCGGCCGGCTACAACATCTCCGGTCCCGAAGTGGAAAGCGTGCTGATGCAGCACGAGGCGGTGGCCGAATGCGGCGTGATCGGCGTGCCCGACGAAACGCGCGGGCAGATCGTGCGGGCCTTCGTCGTGGTGAACCCCGGCTACACGGCCGACGATAAACTGGTCGCGCAACTGCAGGATTTCGTTAAGAATAACGTCGCGCCGTATAAATATCCCCGCGTCATCACCTTCGTCGGCGCGCTGCCGCGCACCGAAACGGGCAAGCTCAAACGTTTCGAGTTGCGCATGATGACGTAACCCGTATTGATCATAAGACTGGAGACAGACCGCATGGCCGGCTCTTTCATCGAAGTCGTCGCCCACGATGGCGGCCGTTTCAACGCTTACGTCGCGCGCCCCGCGCAGGGCTCGGGCCCGGGGCTCGTGCTGCTGCAGGAAATCTTCGGCGTCAATGACACGATGAAGGCGACCGCCGATCGCTACGCCGAAGAAGGCTACGTGGTGCTAGTGCCCGATCTGTTCTGGCGCATCAAGCCGGGCATTTCGCTTGGCTACGGCGACGCCGATATGAAACAGGCGCTCGGCTATCTGGGGCAGTTCGATACGGATGTCGCCGTGAAGGACATCGCCGCCACGATCGCCACGTTGCGCGAACTGCCCGAGCAGGCCGGCAAGGTGGGCGTGGTCGGCTACTGCCTCGGCGGCAAGCTCGCGTTTCTGAGCGCGGCGCGCACCGAAGTCGATTGCGCGGTCAGCTATTACGGCGTGGGGCTTGACGCGCATCTCGACGAAGTATCGGCAATCAACTGCCCGATGGTGTTCCACTTCCCTGAAAACGACGCGCACTGCCCGCCCGAAACGCGCGAACGCATCGGCGCCGCACTGCGTACGCGGCCGCAGATCGAGCAATATGTGTATCCCGGCTGCGATCACGCGTTCGCCGCGCCGCAGCGCAAGCAGTACGACAAGCCCGCCGCGATGATGGCGTACTCGCGCACCCTCGCGCTGCTGCGCAAGGTGCTCGGTCCAGTCTACGATCTGAACGCGCTGTGGGAAGCGCATTGCTATCACGAGTTCGCGACACGCGACGTCGATGCGGTGATGCCGACGATGGTCGCCGAGCCCTACGTCAATCACGTGCCGACGATGACGGGCGGTGTCGGGCATGACAATCTGAAGCGCTTTTACACGCATCATTTCGTCAACTCGAATCCGCCCGACACGAAGCTGATTCCGATTTCGCGCACGATCGGCTCGGATCGCGTCGTCGATGAATTCATTTTCAGCTGCACGCATAGCTGCGAGATCGACTGGCTGCTGCCGGGCGTCGCGCCGACCGGCAAGTACTTCGAGGTGCCGATGCTCGCCGTGGTGTGCTTCCGCGGTGACAAGCTTTATAACGAGCACATCTATTGGGATCAGGCTTCGGTGCTCGTGCAGGTGGGGCTGCTCGATCCGGAGGGTTTGCCGGTGGCGGGGATTGAGAGTGCGAGGAAGTTGCTGGATGAGACTTTGCCGTCGAATGGGTTGATGGGGGGTAAGTCGAAGGTTTGAGGATGTGGTCATTCCCTCGATGAAAAATCGGGCGATCATCCGGTCATAGAATGGCGGCGGCACCTTTATAAACGACGCGTCGTCGCCGCCACGAGAAAATGAAACGCCTTCTGAACCGGGTAGTACACGTTGCCAACCATCACCGCGGGCGGCTCGAAGAAACACGGCCTCCCCTACGAGATCAAGCGTTATGGGCGCGATCCGAAGAGCCGCCGCCCAGGATTTCGTAGTTGGACGCGAAATGCGCGGGTGCTAGACTCGAAAACCCATCGTCGGTGATCGACCGAATCCGCGTAAATCCGCGTAAAGGGGCACCCGCATGACCCACTCCCTCCACGGCAAGCAACGTTGGCTCGCACTGATCGTGCTCTGCCTCGGCGTGCTGATGATCGTGCTCGACACGACCATCGTGAACGTCGCGCTGCCGTCCATCGCCACCGATCTCGGCTTTAGCGAGACCTCCCTCGTATGGGTCGTCAACGCCTACATGCTGACGTTCGGCGGCTGTCTGCTGCTCGGGGGACGGCTTGGCGATCTGTACGGACACCGCAAGCTGTTCCTGTGCGGCATTACGCTCTTCACGCTCGCTTCGCTCGCCTGCGGCCTCGCGAATTCGCAAGTGCTGCTGGTCGCCGCGCGCGGCGTGCAGGGCCTGGGTGGTGCGATCGTCTCGGCGGTCTCGTTGTCGCTGATCATGAATCTGTTCACCGAACCCGGCGAACGCGCGAAAGCGATGGGCGTGTATGGCTTCGTCTGCGCGGGCGGCGGCAGCATCGGCGTGCTGCTCGGCGGACTGCTCACCAATCTGCTGAGCTGGCACTGGATCTTTCTGGTCAACCTGCCGATCGGCATTGCGGTGTACGCGCTGTGCCTCGCGCTCTTGCCCGCCGCGCGCGGACACGCGCACGGCGAACGGCTCGACGTGGCCGGTGCGCTCAGCGTGACCGCATCGCTGATGCTGGCGGTCTATGCAATCGTCAACGGCAACGAAGCGGGCTGGACTTCTGCGCAAACGCTCGGCCTGCTGTGCGTCGCGCTCGCGCTGCTTGCGGTGTTCCTCGCAATCGAGGCGAGAGTCGAACATCCGTTGATGCCACTCGGTCTGCTGCGTTTGCGCAATGTCGCGACCGCGAACGTGGTCGGCGTGTTGTGGGCGGCCGCGATGTTCGCGTGGTTCTTTATTTCGGCGCTGTATCTGCAGCGCGTGCTCGGGTACCGGCCGTTGCAGGTGGGGCTCGCGTTTCTGCCCGCGAATCTGATCATGGGACTCTTTTCGCTGGGATTGTCGGCGCGTGTGGTGATGCGCTTCGGGCTGCGCGGGCCGCTCGCGGCGGGCCTGCTGATCGCTGCATGCGGGCTCGCGCTGTTCGCGCGGGCGCCCGTCGACGGCAGCTTCGTCCCCGACGTGTTGCCCGGCATGTTGCTGCTCGGCTTCGGCGCCGGCATCGCATTCAACCCGCTGCTGCTCGCCGCGATGAGCGATGTCGATCCCACCGATTCGGGCCTCGCGTCGGGCATCGTCAATACGTCGTTCATGATGGGCGGGGCGCTCGGGCTCGCGGTGCTGGCGAGTCTTGCCGCGGCGCGCAGCGAGGCAATGCAGGCGTCGTCGAGCGCGGCGGCCGCGCTGAACAGCGGGTATCACGTCGCGTTTCTGTTTGGGGCGGTCTTTGCGGCGGCGGCCGGCGTGTTGGGTGGGCTGTTGCTGAGGCCGGGGCAGGCGGGCGGCGCTGCGGGCGCGCAGAGTGACGTGGTGGAGTCGCCCCGGCCCTCCGCCGCGACTGCAAAACAGCAAGCGCGATCAAATGCCTGAGTTCGCCGCTGACTATGCTGGCTTCATGCTGACATGAGAGCTGACATGAACCCGGTTGGAAAAGCGCTCTGGTATATCGAAAGCCACTTCGCGGGCGAATTGACGCTCGACGACATCGCCCGCGGTGGCTGCGTATCGCGCTTTCACCTCGCCCGCGCGTTCGAAGCGGCCACCGGGATGCCGGTGATGCGCTACGTTCGCGCACGGCGTTTGAGCGAGGCCGCACGACGTCTCGCGGATGGCGCGCCCGACATCCTCGCGGTCGCCCTCGACGCCGGCTACGGCTCTCACGAAGCATTCACGCGCGCGTTTCGCGACCAGTTCGGGCTCACGCCCGATGCGCTGCGCGCGCGGGGTCATCTCGACAACCTGAGCATCGTGGAGCCGATCAAAATGGACGAAACCCTTCTGACCCATCTGGAACCGCCGCGCTTCGAAGACGGCAAGCCGCTTCTCATCGCTGGACTGAGCGAGCGCTATACGTGCGAGACCAGCAAGGCGATTCCCTCCCAATGGCAGCGCTTTGGCGCCTGGTACGGCAGGGTGCCGGGACAGGTCGGCAAGGTGGCTTATGGCGTTGGCTATAACGCCGATGAACTGGGCAACTTCGACTATATGTGCGGCGTCGAAGTCAGCGATTTTTCCGCATTGCCGCCGGAGCTGAGTCGCGTACGCATCGCGGCGCAACGCTATGCGGTGTTCAGTCATCGCGAGCACATCTCGGGCATTCGTCGCACGATGAATACGATCTGGAATCAGTGGTTGCCCGCATCAGGGCACGTGCCTGCCGATGCACCGCATTTCGAACGGTATGGCGAGCAGTTCGATCCGGTGACGGGAATGGGTGGAGTCGAAGTCTGGTTGCCGCTGAAAAGCTGATGCCTGATTCGGCGGATGGCCGCGGATGGCCGCTGCGACCGGCCATCCGCCTGATCGATCACGGAGTGGCGTGTCCCCGATCATGCAATGCATGCACGTCGTCGTATTCCCGCGAGATGTCCTTATTCGTGTAATCGCTCAATCGCATAGCGGCGGCCACGCTAATCACCGCACACACGAACACATACCACGCCACCGCAAATCCCGAATGAAAGTAAGCATAAAGCGCGGTCGCAATCAACGGTGCCGGACCGCCAGCGATGACGGAAGCCAACTGGTATCCCATCGACGCGCCGCTGTAGCGCAAGCGCCCCGTGAACGATTCTGCGATCAACGCGGCTTGGGGACCGTACATCATCGCGTGCGGCACCAGCGAAAGCACGATCGCCGCGAAGATCCATCCCGGGTGATGAGTTCCGACCATGAAGAAGTACAGGAAGCCGAATAGCCCGACTGCAGCGGCGCCGATTACGTACATGCGTCGGCGTCCGATCAGATCGGACACATGACCGAAGAACGGAATCGTGAAGAATTCCAGCACCGAAGCAGCCAGCACCGCGGTGAGCAACAGATCGCGTGTAACGCCCAGACTCATCACGCCATAGGTGAAGATAAATGCCGTGAAAATATAGAAAGGCGCCTGTTCGGCCATACGTGCAAGAGCCGATAGAAGAATGTCTTTCGGCTGCCGGCGCAATACTTCACGCATTGGTGCCTTTTCGATCCTGCGCTCAGCGAGAAGCTTCGCGAAGATCGGCGTCTCGAGGATACTCAAGCGGATATAAAGGCCGATCGCGACCAGCGCAATACTGAGGAAAAACGGCACCCGCCAGCCCCACGTGAGAAATGCGCTGCCGGAGATCTGGCTGGTGGCGAGCACCACCAGATTCGCGAGGAACAATCCCGCGGGTACGCCGAACTGCGGCCACGACGCGATGAAACCACGATGCTTGTTGGTGCGTGCCCATTCCATCGACATCAGCACCGAACCGCCCCACTCGCCTCCCACGCCCACCCCCTGAATAAAGCGCAGAGCCGTGAGCGCGATGGCCCCCCAGATGCCGATCGACGCGTAGGTCGGAACGAAGCCGACGGCGAATGTCGCGAGTCCCATCAGCAATAGCGTCACGATCAACGTTGCTTTGCGTCCGATGCGATCGCCATAGTGGCCGAAAATCGCCGCGCCCACGGGCCGCGCGATAAAGCCGACGGCGTAAATCAGAAAAGCCTGGAGTGTGCCGACGAGCGGGTCCGATTCAGGAAAAAACAGCTTCGCGAATACCAGACCAGTGACCGTGCTGTACAGGAAGAAGTCGTACCATTCGATCGTGGTACCGATCGTGCTCGCGATGACAGCGCGGCGCAACTGGCGCCGTGCCTCCTCTTCGGAGAGGGGCATAGCCCCAGATTGCGTGGCAGCCATTTGATATCTCCCCAAAATGGACGGGTGACATCCTTAGTTGACACTTGGGGTATTGGGGGGTTCCGGTGATTAGGCGAGATGCCGAAAGCGGAACCGCCTTTCGGCTTCTGTCATGGCTAAGAGCCTGGATCGATGAAAACCCGTATCTGAACCATTATTCGCAGAGATCGGGGCTTTGTTTCAAAGGTACATTCCGCTATTGCATTTTTTTCCGCATCTACAATCTGGCAATCATCGCTTCAATGCAATTGATACCGATGCGAAAATTGAATCGGAGCCCGAATGAACCAAAACTTCGGAGACCTCGCGCAGAACGGTTAGGCATCCGATATGCTCATCGCCCCGTTCCCCTAATCACACCAACGGAATGTAGATATCCGTCTGCCATTGATCGAGTGGCGTCTCGGGATAGACGCTCAGGTAGTGGAAAAACAGCGGATGATCTCGCAACTCTTCTCCACTCGAAGGCAGCCAGTCGCGATAGATCGGGTAGATCGTCTCGCCGATGTGATCGGTCGATCCCGTGTGTCGCACCACTGCGCACCGTCCGCCCGGCATGACGAGTTCGCGCACGCCATAGCGATTGGGTGCGACCGGCTCGTCGATCTCTCCGCAGATATCGAAGCGGAATTCCTCCGCTGGCACGGTGTCCGGATTGCCGTGCGGGATGCCGAAGGTCCTGCTCGACGCCACCGGCGATTGTCCGCTTTGAACACGCCAATCGATGAACTTGCGCGCACTCTCGTTGACGAGTCCAGGTGAACCACAATGCTCGAGCGCGGCAACCCGGGTTTCCGCAAAATCGACGATTTTCACTTGCATGGTCAGTCTCCTCGAAAGATAGGGAACAATAAAACTCGCACTCCAGAACTGCCATGCAGGATGCCGTCGAAACGTGCTCGGCGCCATGCCGAACGCACGCTTGAACGCGCGGCTGAAGGCTTCGGGACTGTCGAAGCCGGCGTCGAGCGCGGCATCGAGAACCGAGCACGACGCCCGCGACGCGAGGCGGTGAGCCGCGCGACGCAAGCGCATCAACTGCACGTAGCGTGCGACGGGCACGCCGACATACGCGACAAACTGTCGATGGAAATGGAACATCGAGAAGTTTGCGATACGGCTTAGCGCGTCGACCGACAGATCGCCCTCGAGGTTTGCGTCGATATAGGCGAGAACGGTCTCGAAGCGTTTAGCGTAAGCGGCGGTGGCGTCTGTGTGAGTTAGCATGGTCTGGATCGTGCGAGTTCCGATATGGTCGCCGAGGTTGGATACATCTTACCTAGCCGGACTTGCTCGATCTTCGATTGGCTCGCAGCCGACCCTGGAGAATCTGCGTAAACTTATTCCTTTGCCTCGCTTCCTGAGATTATCCGCCGATGCCCTCTTCGATCAGCAATTCGCTCCTCTGGATCTTCGACGCGTTCGAACGCGATCCGACTTATCTGCGCCGGCGGATGTTTGGCAGCGATGCCGCGTATATCGACGGCCTGTTGTGTCTGGTTGCGGCCGATCGCGATAAGCCGTGGAATGGGCTGCTCGTTTGTACATCGCAGGAACGCCATGCCGCGCTGATTACCGATCTGCCTGCATTGCGGCCTCACCCTGTACTCGGGAAGTGGCTTTATGTGCCGCAGGAGGACCCTGCGTTTGAAGACACTGTCGAGCAGTTGACGGCGCTCGTTCTGGAGCGGGACCCGCGAGTGGGGGTGGAACCAAAGCCGAAAAAGCGGCGCGGAAAGTCGGTATTGCCGGAGGCTTGAAGCGCGTCAGACTCTTGCCGGCGAACCCGGCAAGCCTCCTTTGCCTTTCAGATACCCCACTCCCTCCGCCAGACCAAATTCACGCTGTGCCCCATCCTTCGACCAACGCACATCGAATTTCGCAAGGGCGCCAAGAACTCATTTTATTCAAATAGCATAAATACTCGAAATAACTTCGCAATGGAGAAATTACTATTTGATTCGGTGTGCCTGACATGAAGCACTCTGTGCGATTCCGCACATTACGCCAATGCGCCTTGAGTAGACGTTCACTATATTTTCGATTGCTCCAACACCCCCCCGTAAAAGATTGTTTAGTTAGTTAGTCTTATTAACAGTTTTTATTCCCGCTTCGCAAAAAGCGCAAACGCAGCTTTCCAAATAAACACTGAGGAGACGACATGAGAACTGACACGTTGCATTTAACGTGTGCGCTGCTATTCGGTTTGACAACGAGCAGCATTGCATATGCGACCGATTGGACGACCTCGGGAAACGACTTGATGAACTCCCGAAATCAGGCGAATGAAGTGGCGATTGGTCCGAAGACAGCGGGCTCCCTTCACAAGCTCTGGGCAACTGATACGAGCGGAAACGTGACGGCGACCCCTGCTCTCGATGACAGCTATGCCTATTTCCCGGATTCCGCGGGCTATCTCTACAAAGTCGACAGGAAGACCGGTCAAGTTGTCTGGAAGAACCTCGTATCGTCCTACACGGACATCCCTAACGACTACGCGCGTGCAACGCCCGCTATCTCCGGAAACGTACTGATACTCGGCAATCAAAGCGGCAAACTGCCGAGTCCGCAACCGGCCCAGGTCTTTGCCGTCGACAAGAACACCGGCCTGCGGCTTTGGCACAAGCAAGTCGATCCAACCAAGTATTCAATGGTCACGCAGTCTGCCGTCATCGCGAACGGTACGGCTTTCGTAGGAACGACATCGAACGAAGAATTGATGGCCGCCTATATTCCCCCGCCTGCGTGGCAGTGGAGTTTCCGCGGCAGCGTCGTCGCGCTCGAGGTCGCGACCGGCGCAATCAAGTGGCAGACATACACGATGCCGAACGGCTATTACGGCGGCTCCGTCTGGGGAAGCACGGGCGCCGTCGACGTCGATCGCAATACGGTGTTCATGGGTTCCGGCAACAACTGGGCAGTACCTCAGGCCGTACTCGACTGTATGAACAGCGGCGGCACGCCGACATCGTGCATCGACCCGAACGACCACTTCGACTCGATCCTCGCGCTGGACATGACGACGGGCGCAGTCAAATGGTCCGCGCGCGGACTGCCGTACGACACGTGGAATGTCGGCTGCGGCCTCAACGTGCCGGGCGTCTTCACTCTTCCGCCGAACGCCAACTGCCCCAATCCGCAGGGTCCGGACTGGGACTTCGCGCAAGGGCCGATGCTCTTCGGTGGCAATGGCAATGCCGGCCGACTGGTCGGCGCGGGGCAAAAGAGCGGGATGTTCTGGGCCTTCGATGAAGAAACGGGCGCACTGCGTTGGTCCACCCAGGTCGCCCCCGGAGGACTCACAGGCGGTCTGCAGTGGGGATCGGCCAACGACGGCCAGTTTATTTACGTTGCGGCATCGAACAGCGGGATGACCGGCTCGGGCACGACGCCAGGCGTATGGCAGTTGGCGAACGGCGGCGGCACCACCACGTCGGGCGGCTGGGCATCGCTCAACGCGAATTCCGGCGCGATCAAGTGGACCACGCCGGACCCACTCGGAAGCCGCGCGGAGGCAGCGGTCAGTGTCGCGAATGGCGTGGTGTTCGGATGCAATCTCGACTACACGAAAGGCACGATGTACGCGCTCGATTCTTCCAACGGAAAAGTACTGTGGTCATTCGATAGCGGCGGCGCGTGCAATGCCGGACCGGCCGTTGCGGACGGCGTGGTGTTCTGGGGTTCTGGTTCAACGAACGGACCGGGGCCGAAAAAATTGTTCGCCTTCGGTCTGTAGGAAACGCCAAAGGCCTCGTCCTTTCACGACGGGGCCTTTGGCTCTTTGCTACGATGTGAGTCTGTTCCGAGGCCGGCGCATTTGGCGCGTGCCTACCGCCAGCCGGACCGGAATCACCACCGAACTCACCGAGCACCAGACCTTGACGATCCACATCCGCCCCGCCACCGCCTCCGACGCCCCCCTGATCCTGCGCTTCATCACCGAACTTGCGATCTACGAGAAAGCCGAGCACGAAGTCGTCGCCGGTATCAAAGACATCGAGAAAAGCCTGTTTTCCGAGGGCGTGCCCGCGAAAGCGCTGATCTGCGAAATGAACGGCGAGCCCGTCGGTTTTTGCGTGTACTTCTTTTCGTATTCGACGTGGCTCGGCAAGCAGGGGCTTTATCTGGAAGACCTGTACGTGTCGCCCGCATCGCGCGGCAGCGGCGCGGGCAAACAGATGCTGCGCCATCTCGCGCAAATCGCCTGCGAAACGGGCTGCGGCCGCTTCGAATGGAGCGTGCTCGACTGGAACGAGCCGGCCATCGGCTTCTACAAGTCGATCGGTGCGAATCCGCAAAGCGAATGGGTGCGTTACCGTCTCGCGGGCGACGCGCTCAAGGCATTCGCCGAAGGCGAAACCGCACCGAACACCTAAGCGCGATCACTGCGCGAAGGCCGCGACGGGCGCCACCTCGCCTGCCACGTAATGGCACGTGCGGAGGTCGGGATCGTCACCGAAATGCCAGCGGTTGTGCGAATACACGCGGCTATCCGCATACGCGGCGACCACAGATCATGCCGCTGGCTGTCATCCGGAATCACCTTGCATTCCATCCACGTGATGAGCCGGCCAGCATCGGCACGTCGATTTTTTGCGCGCGGAAGGTCTCGAGATCGAACGCGGAGATTGTAGCGAGGCGAGAGAAATACGGTGCGCGCAGTGCGCAGCCGCAGCGTGGAGCGATGGGCGGGCGAATCGAGCTGCCAGGCGGCAGCCCACGAGCCGCCGCCCGACCATACTTCAAGCGAACTTCAATGGCCGCTCAATGATGCGGCGCCTTGCCGTTCGGCACCACATTGTGCGGCTTGTGCTGCTCTTCGCCGAGTCCCGGGAAGAACGCGTTCCAGGCGGCGCGCACGCCCTGCGCCGCGGTGGCCTCGGCGCTGACCGAATCGGCCGCGCCGTCCGCGGCTTTCGACGGATCGGCGGATAGGCCGCGCCAATGCGTGAACACGAGCAACGGCTTTTCGGTCCATACGCCGTCGCCAAATTTCGCAAACGCCGTGTCCCCGCTCGCCAACTGCACCTCGTACCAGCCTTCGCGTACGGGCGTATGGATGGCCAGCTCAAACCACGGGGTCGGTTCGATTTCCTTCATATCGTCTCCGGTCGGATAAATCGTCATCGAAAACCACACTCAATGCATTGTTCGTGCCCATCGCCGGCGCCATACCTGCGACGCGGCGGGCCGAGCAACCACGGCACATGCGGGCAGACCCAGCCAGACCCAGCACCTCGGAGCGAAGTCGCCGCGCATACGACACGATAGCGCGACATGGTCCGGGCGGACAAACGTAAAACTTACATATCCTGGGTTGCGGGCGTACGACTTTGCAGGGTGGGCTTTTTGCGGGAGCGGGCGGGTTTTCCAGCGGGTTTTCCAGCGGGTTTTCCGGCGGATTTTGCCGCGCGCTTCGCAGCCGGTCGCGCTTCGCTCTGCATCTCACGCACCAGCTCCGCCAGCGCTTTCACCGCCGGCCCCAAGCGCTCCGCCTCCGTACTGCCATACCCGATCACGAGCCCGTTGGTCTGCTCCGACGCCCCGATCGCGAACCCCGACAGTGCGCGCGGACCGAGCCCCAACGCCTGCGCCCGCGCCGTCAGCGCGCGATCGTCGAGCGACGCGGGCAGCCGCAGCGTCAGATGCATCCCGCAATCGCCGCCAAGAATCGTCGCCGCCGGAAAATGCTCGGCCAGCGCGTCGCGCAGCGCCTGCTGGCGCTCGCGGTACAGCCGCCGCATCCGCCCGAGATGCCGCCCGAATTCGCCGCTTTCGAGGAAATGCGCGAGCGCCAGTTGCTCCAGCCGGTGCCCGCCGCGCAGCATCTCTTGCAGCGCAACAGCGGCATGCGCGGCGATCGCCCGAGGCAGCACGACGAAGCCGATGCGCAGCGCCGGAAACATCGTCTTGCTGAACGAGCCGACGTACAGCACGGGCGCCTCGTCGACGAGGCCCTGCATGCTCGCGATCGGCTCGCCGGTGTGGCGCACCTCGCCGTCGTAATCGTCCTCGATCAGCCACGCGCCGCAACGCCGCGCCTCTGCGATCAGTTCGAGCCGCCGCGCCACCGACAACACCGCGCCGGTCGGATACTGATGCGCGGGCGACGTGTAGATCAGCTTCGGCGGATGCGTGCGCCACGCGTCGGCCGGCACGGCCATGCCTTCGGCATCGACGGGAATCGGCAGCAAGCACAAATCGCCCGCGTTGAAAGCGGCCTTCGCACCGCGGTAGCCGGGGTCCTCGGTCCATGCGATATCGCCGGGATTGGTCAGTAGCCGCACGCACAGGTTCAGCGCCTCCTGCGCGCCCTCGGTGATCACGACCTGCGAGCCGTCGCAGCGCACGCCGCGCGCCATCCGCAGATGCGCGGCGATCGCGTCGCGCAACGCCGGTTCGCCGGCCGGCGGGCCGTAGCCGAGCGCGTGCGGTAAGGCGCGCTCCATCGCACGTTCGAGCGCGCGCCGCCACGCGGCCAGCGGGAAGCGGTCGAGCGCGGGCGTGCCGGGGGTCAGCGCATAGCTGTTGTCGGCGTGCTTGTGCGTCGCCGCGAACTGCTCGACGCGCGTCGCGTACACGACCTCCGGCGCGGCCGGCGCCGTCGCCCGCTCGCCGCGCGCGGCGGGGCTCGACAGCGGACTCACGCGCGTGCCCTGACGATCGGCGATGACGTAGCCGACCGCGGCGAGATGTTCGTAAGCGATCACGACGGTGTTGCGCGACACGCCCATTTCGG
This sequence comes from Paraburkholderia sp. BR10954, assembly GCF_040965775.1. Lineage (NCBI taxonomy): Bacteria > Pseudomonadati > Pseudomonadota > Betaproteobacteria > Burkholderiales > Burkholderiaceae > Paraburkholderia > Paraburkholderia sp. BR10954. The sequence continues at coordinate 352,066 of NZ_JBFRCK010000003.1, read as the reverse complement.
CGGCGAGCAGCCGCGACGACGGCAGCAACGACCCGGCCGGCAGACGGCCAGCGTGAATCGCCTGCTGCAGACGTTCGATCAGCTGCTTTTGCAGCGGCGCGGGCCGAGTGGCCCCGCTGGCGCCGCTCGCGGCGGAAACGTCGTTCGCATGGACGAGCGGTCCGATAATTTCGATCATGGTAGCTGGACCTGTCGAATAAGCGTGTCGTGGATCTTTTGAACATACCACGTTTGCCGTATCGTTCCTGCATCGACGACCAGGAGAAAGGACATGGAACCCACACGTAACGCCTACGGCCAGCCGATCGGCGCGCCCATGCCCGGCTGGCACGGCGCGCAGCCGCCGGGGCGCGAGCCGCTAAGCGGCCGCTATTGCCGGCTCGAAGCCGTCGACGTCGAGCGCCACGCGGCCGACCTGTTCGACGCGTACCGCTCGGCCACCGACGGCCGCGACTGGACCTATCTGGCGGTCGGCCCGTTCGACAGCCTCGCGGCCTATCGCGAGCACCTGACGCGGATGGCGGCATCGAAAGATCCGCTGCACTACGCGGTGATCGACCTCGCGACGGGCAAGCCGGTCGGCACGCTGTCGCTGATGCGGATCGATCCGGCCAACGGCGTGATCGAAGTCGGCCACGTCACGTACTCGCCGCGGCTCAAGCGCACGCGCATCGCAACTGAAGCCATGTACCTGCTGCTCGGCGAAGTGTTCGACAAGCTCGGTTACCGCCGTTTCGAATGGAAATGCGATTCGCTGAACGAGCCGTCGCGCAAGGCTGCGCTGCGTTACGGGTTCACGTTCGAGGGGATCTTCCGGCAGGCGATCGTCTACCGCGAGCGCAATCGCGACACGGCGTGGTTTTCGATCATCGACAGCGAATGGCCGGCGTTGCGCTCGTGTTATCAGCGGTGGCTGGACGCGGGCAATTTCGATGCGCAAGGGCAGCAGGTCGAGCGGCTTGCCGATCTGATTGCGCAGCGGCGAGCGGCGGACGAGGCCCGGTAAAACCAGGCAATCGCATCGGCGCGCCGCCGATGCCCCGCACGCGGCGCGCTTGCGTCAGCCTTTCGCTGCGCGCCGCCAACTCCGGCAACGCGCGCAACTTCGCCCTACACTGGCTCCATACGTTCGTGCGCCGCTGCCGAAGCGCGATTGTCACAGCGCACCAGCATGTGCCGCGCGTGCCTCGTTCCATGCCGTTACAGCCCAGCCGATGAAATCCCGTCTGCGCTACCTGAGCGCATTGCTCGTCAATCTCGCGCTGCCCTTGCTTGTCTACCGGCTCGCGTTTCCGCACTGGGGGCAGACGGGCGCGCTCGCCGCGTCGGCGTTGCCGCTGATCGCATGGATGACGGTGGATCTGCTGCGTTACCGGCATTTCGACGCGCTGAGCGCACTCGTGCTCGCGGGCGTGCTGCCAGCGCTCGCCACGAGCCTCGTGTTCAGCGACGCGCGTCTGCTGTTGATCGAAGATCCTATGGTGTCGGGTTTTATCGGCATCACGTTTCTCGCGTCGCTCACGCTGCGCAAGCCGACGGTGTTCTATCTGGCGCGCTCGACGATGTCGCGCGAAGACCATCGCAGCGTGGAAGTGTTCGAGCGACATTGGCGCGATCGTCCAATGCTCTCCACCTATATTCGCCTGATGACACTCGTGTGGGGGATCGGCATGATCGGCGAGAACATCGTGCGAAGCGCGATCGTGCTGCATTGGCCGAACGACCCGCGCTCGGCGCTTGCATCCACTGCGCTGCGTTATGGTGTGTACGTGTCGCTGACGCTGTGGACGATCCTGATTCGCCGGCGTATCAAGAGGGACGCGCAGCGCTATCCGGCGGATGAGGCGGCGGCGGAGAGTTCGGCGGCTGGTGCGTGAATGGTGCTTCAAGGCCGAAGCCATCAGGCAGCGCCTGCAATCAGACTCGCCGGCCTTGCGCCGCAACACGATAGCCCGGCATGCCCTAAGACACCGGCGATGCGCTCGCGATCCCCCGCGCGAATGGTCCGCGTAACACGGCAGATGCGCCACACTTCCTCGCGCGTGAAAAGCCTATTCCAGTGTCAGACTATCACGTACTCAATGATGCCAGCTGTTGCGAATAACAGATTTATATCGAAAAGGAATACGAGATACCCGCATAGGGAAAAGTATCTCAAATGCGAAAATTATTCATTTTGCATTTACCCTGCCAATTCAAGTATTAAGAGATAGCTATCAATGTTATCTTTAGCGTAGTCCTTGCTGAACCTCTATTGCCCTCTAAGGACTGTTCAATTCATTCAGACCGCGACAGTCACCCGTCCGTTGACATACGACATTGGCGAGCGTTGCTTGCGGCGCTCCAGCCAGGAGGCCAGATAGAAAATGATCGCCGAGGACCGTTTCATTCAAATTCTCCACCGCTATATCGACGTTGAGCCGTTCCTCGCAACTGTCAGTCAGGCGGCGGATAGTGACAAACATGCTCTCGGATTTCTTCCGTCGGGCATGCTCAAAGACTTCGCTGACAAGGAGCAGCTTATCGTTGCCGTCGAACGCAATAATGACGGATCTTCGTATGCGGGTCATTTGCTGTTCGAAGCCAGGCATCCTAAGGGGCGCGTGCTGCAAGTGTTCGTTGCACCGGCTTTCAGAAAGCGCCAAGTTGCGGCTTCGCTGCTGAATCACCTCAAACGATATTTGACGGAGCACGCTTTTATCTCCATCTATGCGAGAGTTGCGGAAGACCTCATCGAGGCAAACCGATTCTGGGAAAACCAGGGTTTCTATATCCAAAGGGTCACCCGCGGGGGAGAGACAAAAAACCGAACGATCTTTGTTCGCAGCCACGAACTCGATACACCGCAACTGTTCGCGTCAAGCGGCTTCAATGCCGACGATCCACTTGGTCTGAACTCAACTTACACGCCTGAGATTCCGCTTTTCCTGCTGGATCTGAACGTACTGTTCGATCTCGGCCCACGCAGGCATAGAAACGAGGAAGTTCTGGATCTCTTCAAGATGGAAAGAGCAGGCTCCTGCCGACTTGCGCTCAGCACAGAGATCACGGCAGAACTCACTCGTACGGCGAGCGTCGGCGTGACGGATCCCATGCAATGCTACGCGCGCATCTTCCCCGCCTTCCCACCCATTGAAAAAGAATGGGATGTACTCGCACCCGAGCTTGCGTCGATAGTATTTCCGGAACGGCATCAAGCCGGTACGCTCAGAAGTAATGACGTATCCGACTTACGTCATTTGGCCACGGCCATTCAGCATAGGCTTAGCGGGCTGATTACTAACGACCATTCAATACTCGGTGCCGCTGCCAAGCTCCTTGAGAAATATGGCATTCAGGTTGTATCGCCCCGCGCATTCAAAGACTTTAACGGCCGAGAATCCACGGCAGAGTTCTTCGAAACCGGCGCAAGCGCTCCCCTTGTTATCGCACCGATCACGCGCGCCGATGAGGGCGAAATCCATAAGCTTCTATCTCAACTCGGTGTTCCGAACGCCGCTGTCGTCACGGAGTGGGCGGGAGTCGACTCGAACGGGCGCGTATGCTATCGGTATGGAGTCTGGTCGGAAGACGTTTTGACTGGGTATCTGATGTGGCCCAAGGCCATGAACCAGAACGACGTTGTCGCTCACATGGCTGTCGACGAAAAGCAACCTGGCGCGAGCGACGTCGTGCGCCTCATGCTCGGTTATTTGATCGAGCAAGGCTCAGCGGCAAAGACATCGCAAATCAGGCTCGTTTTCCCGTCCGAGCAGGCGCAAATACGTGAAATCGCGTCGATGCTCGGCTTCGGTGGACTTAAAGATCAAACGTCATTAACGAAGCTTGCTTTAGGCGGCGTCATTACCGCATCGAATTGGGCGCAGCGCATGGACGATATCTTTCTCGCTAGCCGAGTGCGTATTCCCGACGTGCCGCCGATATATCGCAACGTCGACCAACAGATCCGCCTGGTGAGGCCCGACGGAAACGTTGGGCATATCTCGTTGATGGCGCTGGAGAAATTGCTTTCGCCTGCGCTCTTTTGTCTGTCCGGGCGCCCTGCGGTCGTTACGCCTGTGCGACGCGTCTTCGCTGAACACCTTCTAGCGCATTCACCACAAAAAAGCCTGCTGCCTCACGCGCGAGCCAAACTTTACAAGGAGCGGCACTACCTGAGCAACGCAAACACGCTAAAGCGATTCAAGCGTGGTAATCTCATTTTGTTTTACGAATCTGAGAGAGATCGAGGACAAGGTGCAATCGTTGCCATCGCACGCGTAAAACACGCGTACCTCAAGTCTATGGAAGCCATGGAAAATGCGGATCTGGATCCGTCAGTTTTGGACTTGGCGGGACTCGAAGCGATCGGCCGGTCAACCGTAAAAACCATAGCAGCATTTGACAATATTGTTTACTTTGACCACCCCGTCCCCCGTTCGACCCTCCTCCGACTCGGCTGCGGCAGTCCGAATGACCTTCTCACAACCCGTGCAATTGATGACACACAGCTTCAAGAAATCCTCCAGGAAGGATTTGCCGATGGAACATCCTGAACACGTGCTCATCTCGCTTGAGGAAAGACACGCGGAGAACATACTTGCGGGCACCAAGCATGTGGAACTTCGTCGCCGAGCCATGAACGTGAAGGAGGGGACCGTTGTTTGGATCTACGTCAAAGTTCCGGTGGGCCGTGTTATTGGCTATGCAAGGGTCAGTGCAGCGCATTCGCTTGCGCCTTCGACCTTATGGCGACGGTTCGCGAGTGTATGCGGAATTACGCGACGAGAATTCTTTCAATACTTCGATGGCGCAACCAAGGGGTTTGCGTTAGGTTTGCAAGACCCGCAGCGACTCACAGGCTCCATTTCGCTAACAGAGTTACGTCAAATCTCCGCCGGTTTTCAGCCACCGCAGTTTTTTGTCCGGATTGCCCCTGGCAGCCCCCTGCTTCAGGCAATCGAAGGCAAATGTGCATAGACGAAGCAGAGAATCATCTCTCATCTGCTTATCCACCTGGTCATCCTCACGCCAACTCCCGAAACCTCGACAAACAGGGATTCCGATTCGCCGGCGACCACGCGAGCACGTGCTCGATAAGCGGTACGTCGGCGAGCGGCCAGAACACCTCGCCGGCTCGATCCACGCGGGCTACGCCCCAATCGTCACTCGAACATATGGGCTTGGGTGCTGTACGCGGTGTCCGGCGTGAGGTAGGTCCGAGTGAGTCGCGAGGCGTTGATCGTTCCGCTGCAGCGCGCGGTCTGGCTGCCCCACCGCCCCTCCTACGTGATCTCGTACCCACTTTCGCCCGCCAGCGAATCCCACCCCAAGCACAGTTCACACCATGCGTGGTAAATTCCAGCGTCGGCAAGACAACTCCAAGAACGTTCGGGTGCCCTGAACATCTTCGTCCGGTCCACCCGCCACTGGCGTACAAGGTAGATCGATGATCGACGTGAGTCAGCGTATTGTCTGGCGGCGCCTCTTCGTTGCGCTGTGCAGCGGCGTCGCGCTGGCCGGCTGCATGGTCGGCCCCGACTACCACGCGCCGCCCGCGCCGGCCACGAACACTTTCACCCCCACGCCACTGCCTGACCAGACCGCGTCCGCGCCCGGCCCCGCCGGCCTGCCGCAGCGTTTCGCGCCGGCGCAGGACATTCCCGCCGCGTGGTGGACGCTGTTTCATTGCGAGCCGCTCGACGCGCTGATCCGCGAGGCCATCGCCAATAGTCCAAACATGACCGCGGCCCAGGCCGCGTTGCGCCAGGCCCGCGAAAACTACATCGCGCAGGCGGGGGGCACCTTGCTGCCGAGCGTCGACGCGCAACTTAACGCCACGCGCGAAAAGATCAACGGCATCGCGTTCGGTCAGCCCGGCCTGGTCGAAGAATTCAATCTCTACAACGCGTCGGTCAACGTCTCGTACAAGCTCGACGTGTTCGGCGGCGCGCGGCGCGAACTCGAAGCGCTGCATGCGCAGATCGACTATCAGCGCTTCCAGCTGCAGGCCGCCTATCTGACGATATCGGCCAACATCGTGACCGCGGCGGTCAAGGAAGCGTCGGTGCGCGCACAGATCGACGCGACCGAGCGGATCGCCACCGAGGAAGAGCAGCAGCTGAACGTGCTCGATCAGCAACTCTCACTCGGCGGCGTGAGCCGCGCGGCCGTGCTCGCGCAGGAAACGCTGCTCGCGCAGACCCGCGCGACGCTGCCGCCGCTCTATCAGCAACTCGACCAGGCGCGCCACCAGCTTGCGGTGCTCGCCGGCAAACTGCCGAGCGACACGGGCGTGCCCGAATTCACACTCGACATGTTCTCGCTGCCCGACACGCTGCCCGTGAGCCTGCCGTCGTCGCTGGTGCGCCAGCGCCCCGACATCCTCGCCGCCGACGCCACGCTGCATCAGGCGAACGCGCAGGTCGGCGTCGCGACCGCGGCGATGTATCCGCAGATCACGTTGTCCGCGAGCTACGGCGCCGAGGCGCTGACGCCCGCGCAAGTGCTCAGGGCGGGCAGCACGATCTGGAGCATCGGCGCGGGCTTGCTGCAACCGGTCTTTCACGGTGGCCAGCTGAGCGCGCAGAAGCGCGCGGCCGAGGCCGCCTATGAGCAGGCCGGCGCGCAATACCGTGAGACGGTGCTGCTTGCGTTCCAGAACGTCGCGGACACGCTGCGTGCGCTCGAACACGATGCGACCGGCCTCAAGGCGCAGACCGACGCGTCGCGCGCCGCGAGCGATTCGCTCGAACTGACGCGCGGGCAGTATCGCGTCGGCGGCGTGAGCTACCTCGCGCTGCTCGACGCGCAACGCCAGTATCAGCAGACAGTGGTGAGTCTCGCGCAGGCGCAGGCCGCGCGTTACGCCGACACGGCCGCGCTGGTCCAGGCGCTCGGCGGCGGCTGGTGGAATGGCGCGGCGCCCGAGTCGGCCGCCGCGCCCGCCGCCGCAACGCCACATTGACCGTGCCGACACAACCCTCAGCCCTCGCCCCAAGCCGAGCAAGGACATCACGATGGCCGAAAGAAAACCGATGACGAAGCGCATGGTGATCATGTTGATCTGCGTCGGCCTGCTGCTCGCCGGGCTGGTCGGCTTCAACCTGTTCCGCGCGCACATGTTCGCGAAGTTCATGGCGGCCAACACCACGCCGCCCGCGACGGTGTCGGCGGTGGTGGTCCACTATCAGTCGTGGCAGCCGCAGCTCGCGGCGGTCGGCAGCCTGCGCGCGGTGCGCGGCGTCGACGTGACGACCGAAGTCGCCGGCCTCGTGCGCCAGGTCGCGTTCGTGTCGGGGCAGGAAGCGAAAGCCGGGCAGATCCTCGTGCGACTCAATGACGACAGCGACGTCGCGCTGCTGCAATCGCTGCAGGCCGCAGCCGACCTCGCGCAGACGGTCTACGAGCGCGACCGCGCGCAGTACGACATCAAGGCGATCGCGAAAGCGCAGCTCGACGCCGATGCGGCGGACCTCAAGGGCAAGAAGGCGCAGGTCGCGCAGCAGCAGGCGCTCGTCGACAAGAAGACGATTCGCGCGCCGTTCGCGGGGCGCCTCGGCATCACGACGATCAATCCGGGGCAATACCTGAATCCGGGCGATACGATCGTCACACTGCAAGCCATCGATCCGATCTACGCCGACTTCTCGGTGCCGCAACAGCAGCTCGGCCAGCTCGCGATCGGCGCGACCGTCAGCGTCGATACCAACGCGTACAGCGGACGAAGCTTCACCGGCAAGATCCAGTCGATGAGCCCGAAAGTCGACAGCGCGACGCGCAACGTGCAGATCGAGGCGAGCGTCGACAATCGCGAGCGCAAGCTGCTGCCCGGCATGTACGCGAACGTGAAGATCGACTCGGGCGCCGAGGAGCGTCACCTGACGCTGCCGCAAACGGCGATCACCTACAACCCGTATGGCGCGACCGTGTTCATCGTGAAGCCCGGCACGCAGCCCAACGCGCAGGGCAAAACGCTGCCCGTCGCGCAGCAGGTGTTCGTGACGCCGGGCCCGACGCGCGGCGACCAGGTGGCGATTCTGAAGGGCGTCGACGACGGCACGCAGGTCGTGACGAGCGGCCAGCTCAAGCTGAAGAATGGCACGCCGCTGATCATCGACAATCGCGTCCAGCCGTCGGACAGTCCGAATCCGACGCCGCAGGAACAATAAGCGAGGCCGCCCGATCATGTTCACGGACATCTTCATCCGCCGGCCGGTACTCGCTTCGGTCGTGAGCCTGCTTATCCTCGTGCTCGGGCTGCGCGCGCTCGCGGTGCTGAAGGTCAGCCAGTATCCGCAGACCGAGAACGCGGTCGTCACGATCACGACGGCCTACTATGGCGCGAACCCGGACACCATCGCCGGCTTCATCACCCAGCCGCTCGAAGCGGCGATCGCGCAGGCGCAGGGCATCGACTATATGTCGTCGACGAGCATCACGGGCGTGTCGACGATCGTCGCGACGCTGCGTTTGAATTACGACGCGAACCGCGCGCTGACCGAGATCAACACACAGATCGGCTCGGTGCGCAACCAGTTGCCGCCGCAGGCGCAGCAGCCGGTGCTGACGGTGCAGACCGGGCAGACCACCGACGCGATGTACATGGGCTTCTACAGCAGCGTGCTGCCGAGCAACAACGTCACCGACTACCTGTTGCGCGTGGTCAAGCCGAAGCTCGATTCGATCCAGGGCGTGCAGACCGCCGAAGTGCTCGGCGGCCGGCAGTTCGCGATGCGCGCGTGGCTGGATTCGGCGCGGCTCGCCGCGCACGGCGTCAGCGCGAGCGACGTATTCACCGCGCTCGGCAACAACAACTATCTCGCGACGCTCGGCACGACGAAGGGGCAGATGGTCAGCGTCGACCTCGAAGCGGGCACGGACCTGCATACCGTCGACGATTTCAAGCAGCTCGTCGTCAAGCAGAAGAACGGCTCGATCGTGCGTCTCCAGGATGTCGCGAACGTCGTGCTCGGCGCCGACAGCTACGACTTCAACGTCGCGTTCAGCGGCAAGCGCTCCGTGTTCATCGGTATCAAGGTCGCGCCGGACGCGAACATTCTGGACGTGGCCAAGCGGGTGAAAACCGTGTTCCCCGATCTGCAGAGGCAGTTCCCGACCGGTATGACGGGCGACATCGTGTATGACGCGACCGACTTCGTGAACACCGCGATCAGGGAAGTGATCAAGACGCTCGTCGAAGCGCTCGTGATCGTCACGATCGTGATCTTCCTGTTTCTCGGCAGTTTCCGCGCGGTGATCGTGCCGTTGATCGCGATGCCGCTGTCGCTGATCGGCACGTTCTTCGTGATGCAGGCGCTCGGCTATTCGATCAATCTGCTGACGCTGCTCGCGCTCGTGCTCGCGATCGGGCTCGTGGTGGACGACGCGATCATCGTCGTCGAGAACGTCGATCGGCATATGAAGCACGAAGGCAAGACGCCGTTCGACGCGGCGCTGATCGCCGCGCGCGAACTCGGCGGCCCGATCGTCGCGATGACCGTCGTGCTGATCGCCGTGTACGCGCCGATCGGCTTCCAGGGCGGGCTGACGGGCGCGCTCTTCACCGAGTTCGCGTTCACGCTCGCGGGCGCGGTGACGGTATCGGGCGTGATCGCCCTCACGTTGTCGCCGATGATGTGTTCGCGCTTCTTTCGCGCGGAGCAGGAGTCCGGGCGTTTCGCGCGTTTCGTCGACCGTCAATTCGAGCGCGTGCATCGCGGCTATGGCCGGCTGTTGCACGCGACGCTCGATACCTGGCCCGTGTTCGTGATCATGGGCGCGCTGCTGCTGTGCGGCACCGTGTATCTGTTCATGACCTCCAAGTCGGAACTCGCGCCGCAGGAAGATCAGGGCGTCGTGCTGTCGCAGATCATCGGGCCGCCGAACGCGACGATCCAGCAGATGCAGACCTACGCGGACCAGGTGTTCGACGCCTCGAAATCGCTGCCCGAGTACTCGCAGATGTTCCAGCTGACGGGTTCGCCGACCATCAACCAGGGCATCGGCGGGGTGCTGTTCAAGACCTGGGATCAGCGCGGCAAAAACGCGACCGTACTGCAGGAGGAATTGCAGCAGAAGTGGAATCAGATCGCGGGCGCACGCGTCGCAGCGTTCCAGTTTCCGCCGCTGCCGGGCTCGCAGGGCTTGCCGGTGCAGTTCGTAATCAGCACGACCGAGCCGTTCCAAAACCTCAACGAGGTGTCGCAAGCGGTGCTCGAAAAAGCGCGCGAGAGCGGCATGTTCTTCTTCGTCGATACCGACCTGAAAATCGACAAGCCGGAAGCGGTGCTCGTCGTCGATCGCGACAAGGTGGCCTCGCTCGGGCTGTCGCAAAGCGACGTCGGACAGGCGCTCGGTTCGGCGCTGGGCGGCGGCTACGTCAACTATTTCTCGATCGCGGGGCGTTCGTACAAGGTGATTCCGCAGGTGCTGCAGACCGATCGGCTCAATCCGTCGCAGGTGCTCGACTACTATCTGCGCACGCCGGACGGCAGCGTGATTCCGGCCTCGACGGTCGCGCATATCAAGCACAGCGTCGTGCCTGAATCGATCAATCACTTCCAGCAGTTGAACTCGGCGACGATCTCCGGCGTGACCGTGCCGGGTGTGTCGCAAGGCCAGGTGCTCGATTTTCTGCGCAAGGCAACCGCGCAGGTCGCGCCCGCCGGCTATTCGGCCGATTACTCGGGAGCGTCGCGCCAGTTCGTGCAGGAGTCGGGCGGCTTCGTCATTACGCTGCTGCTTGCGACGATCATCGTGTTCCTCGCGCTCGCGGCGCAATTCGAGAGCTTCCGCGATCCGATCGTGATCCTGATCTCGGTACCGATGGCGCTGTTCGGCGCGCTGATCTTCATCAACATCGGCCTCACTACGCTGAACATCTACACGCAGGTCGGCCTCGTCACGCTAATGGGACTCGTCAGCAAGCACGGCATCCTGATCGTGCAGTTTGCCAACGAATTGCAGCGCGCGGGCCGCGGCAAGCGCGAAGCGGTCGAGGAAGCCGCCGGCGTGCGGCTGCGTCCGATCCTGATGACGACCGCCGCGATGGTGCTCGGCGTGGTGCCGCTCGTGATCGCGTCGGGCGCGGGCGCGGCGGGCCGCAACGCGATGGGGCTCGTGATTTTCACGGGGATGTCGATCGGCACGCTGTTCACGTTGTTCGTCGTGCCGGCGATGTACATGTTTCTGGCCGCCGATCATCAGCGGCATGCTCAGGCGCCGAAAGCCGGCGAGGCGGGTTAGGGCTTGGGTGTTCGCGTACCCGCTGCGCGTTCGTCACCTAGACTACGGAGCATTCGCTGCGCAACGCGGCGCAAAACCAACCGGAGCCACGCACGATGAAAGCGATCCAGTTCAAATCTTTCGGCAGCCCCGAAGTGCTCGAATACGTCGATCTGCCGACGCCGCAGGCCGACGCGGAGCATGCGGTCGTGCGGGTGATCGCGGCCTCGGTCAATCCGAGCGACGTGAAGAACGTGGCCGGCCGTTTCGAGCACACGGTGCTGCCGCGCATACCGGGGCGCGACTTCAGCGGCGTGGTGGTGGATGGCCCGGCCGCGTGGCGTGACGCCGAGGTGTGGGGCACCGGCGGCGACATCGGCTTCACGCGCGACGGCACGCACGCCGAGTACCTCGGCATTCCGGTCGCGGCGCTGTCACGCAAGCCCGTTGCGTTGAGCCACGTCGAGGCGGCGGCAATCGGCGTGAACTTCGTGGTCGCGTGGCTCGGCACCGTCGAATACGCAAGCTTGCAGGCCGGCGAGACCGTCGCGGTGCTTGGCGCGGGCGGCGGTGTCGGCGGCGCGGTCGCGCAGATCGCGAAGGCACGCGGCGCGCGCGTGATCGCCGTCGACCGCCGGCCGCTCGATCCGGCCACGCCCGCGGGCCGCCTGATCGACGCCTACGTGCCATTCGACGAACACGCGGCCGAACGTGTGCGCGAGCTGACCGGCGGCGCGGGCGCGGAAGTCGTCTACGACACGGTAGGCGGTGTCGCGTTCGAGACCGCGCTGAGTCTCGCGAAGCGGCGCGGCCGCGTGCTCGAAATCAGCGCGACCGGCAAGCGCCGGGTCGAGTTCGATCTGATCGATTTCTATCACAACGAGACGCAATTGCTCGGTGTCGACAGCGCGAAGCTCGGCGTCGCGCAATCGGCGCCGCTGATGACGTCGCTCGTCGAGGGCTTCGACAGCGGCAAGCTGAGCGGCCCGGCGATCGCACAGGAATTTCCGCTCGCCCGCGCGCGCGAAGCCTACGACGCGGTCGCCGCCGGCACGCGCGGGCGCGTCGTGATCCGCATGCAATAGCCGTCCTCCGACACAGCTCTCCCCAGCGCGCTGCGCCGACGCTGCATTGAAGCCGCGGCCTCAGGCCGCCCGCAACACGCTAAGATTGAGGCCGCCGGGCGCCCGCGCCGCCCGGCGAGAACGACAAAAGCATTGCCTCGGAGAATCTGATGTCTGATGAATATGAAGTGCACGGTCCGCACGACCACGCCGTCGAACACGCCGGCCACGCCGGGCATCACGACGCTGATCCGTTCGCGAGCCGGATGGCCGTGATGACCGCGATCCTCGCGACGATCGGCGCGCTGTGCGCGTACCAGAGCGGCAATGCCGAAAACCTCGCGCTGTTCTTCAAGAACGAAGCCGCGATCAAGAAGACCGAAGCGTCGAACCAGTGGAGCTACTACCAGGCGAAGGGCGAGAAGGAGAACCTCGCCGAACTCGGCGCGGCGCTGTCGGCGCCCAATACCGATGCGCACGCGAAATTCGTCGCCGACGTCGAGAAATACAAGCAGCAGAAGGAGCCGATCCGCGCGAACGCCGAAGCGATCGAAAAACAGGTCGTCGCCGCCGACACGCGCAGCGAAACGCTGCTGCACGGCCATCATCGCTGGGCTCAGGCGACGCTGCTGATTCAGGTCGCGATTGCGCTGTGCGCGATCACGCTGCTCACGCGCAAGAACTGGCTGCGCAATGTGTCGTACCTCGTCGCGGGAGCAGGCGTCCTGACCGCGGGCGCGGCGTTTTTCGGGCTATGAGCTAGGTGCATCGGTTGCCTTCTTCGAGCCGGAGCTTTTCAACAGGGAGTGTGTCGTGATCGATGGGTCCGCCGTGGTCGGCGTGTTTTCCGTGTATGTCGCGGGCGTCGTGAGTCCGGGCCCGAACTTCGTCGCGGTCGCGCATAAGGCCGCTTCGGCGACGCGCGTCGAAGCGCTCGCGATGGTCGCCGGCATCGTGCTCGTCAATCTGTTCTGGGCAAGTTGCGCGATTCTCGGCGTCGGCATCGTGTTCGCGGCGTTCCCGTGGCTCGCGCTCGTGGTCAGGATCGTGGGCGCCTGTTATCTGCTGTGGTTCGGCGGGCGGCTGATCTTCAATGCGTCGGCGGCAAGGCAGGCGGTGCTCGTCAAAGCACCGGCGGGTGGCTTCAGGCAGGCGTTCGCGCAGGGTTTCGCGACCAACATCGCGAATCCGAAGTCGATGGCGTTTTTTGCCGCGGTGTTTTCGTCGGCCGCACCCGCGCATGTGAGCACCGGCACGTTTGCCGCGATGCTCGGCATGGTGTTCGTCGTCGCGAGCAGCTGGTACGGGTTCGTCGCGCTGGCGTTGTCGCATGCGCGGATCGCGTCGGTGTATCGGCGCGGCAAGATGTGGGTCGATCGCGTGTGCGGCGGGCTGATCGTCGCGTTGGGAGTGCGGCAGTTGATTCGTTGAGGCGGCACTCGGAGGTGCCCAAAACTCAATGCGCAAGCCCGCGCGCACGCTCCAGCAACAGCTCGCGCTCGCGCGTATTGCGCGTCATCGCCGCGGCGCGCTCGAACTCCCCGCGCGCTTCGTCGATGCGTCCGAGCTTGACCAGCAGATCGCCGCGCACGCTCGGCAGCCAGTGATAATTCTCGAGCGCTGAACCAGCGGCGAGCGCATCGACGATCTCGAGTCCGGCCGCCGGCCCGAACGCCATCCCCACCGCGACCGCGCGATTCAACTCCACGACCGGCGATGGCGCGACCTGCGCCAAAGCATCGTAGAGCGCGACGATCTGCGCCCAGTCAGTGTCCTCGGCGCGGCGTGCCCGCGCATGACACGCGGCGAGCGCCGCCTGCAACGCATACGGCCCGCTTGCGCCGCCGAGTGCATGCGCGCTGTCCAACGCCGCGAGGCCGCGGCGAATCAGCAGCGGGTCCCAGCGGCTGCGATCCTGATCGAGCAACAGCACCGGCCGCCCCTGCGCATCGGTGCGCGCATGCGTGCGCGACGCCTGGATCTCCATTAGCGCAACCAGACCGTGGACCTCGCTTTCGTCGGCGACGAGTCCGCTCAACACGCGCCCGAGCCGCAACGCCTCCTCGCATAGCGCCGGGCGCATCCAGTCGTCGCCGGCAGTGGCCGAATACCCTTCGTTGAAAATCAGGTAGATCACCTGCAGCACCGACGCGAGCCGCGCCGCGCGCGCGTCCGCCTGCGGCACCTCGAACGGCACGCGCGCCGCCGACAGCGTGCGCTTCGCGCGCACGATCCGCTGCGCGATGGTCGGCTCCGGCACGAGAAACGCGCGCGCGATTTCGTCGGTGGTGAGGCCGCCGAGCAGGCGCAGCGTCAGCGCGACGCGCGCATCGGTCGACAGCACCGGATGGCACGCGGTGAAAATGAGCCGCAGCAAATCGTCGCCGATGTCGTCGGCGCGCGCGGCATCGAGCGCATCGACGAAATCGGGCACCACGTGCGCCTCGATCGCGTCGAGATCGTGGCCGAGCTCCTCGCGCTTGCGCGCATGCAGCGCTTCCTGGCGCAGGCGATCGAGCGCGCGGTTTTTCGCGGCAGTCATCAGCCAGGCTCCGGGGTTGTCGGGCACGCCCGCGTTCGGCCAATGCTCGAGCGCGGCCACCAGCGCGTCCTGCGCGAGTTCCTCGGCGAGCCCCACGTCGCGCACGATCCGCGCGACGTGAGCAATGACCTTCGCGGATTCGATCCGCCAGACAGCGTCGATCGCACGATGGATGGCCTGTATCGTCACGGCGTCAGCCTTCACCTCAGCGGTGATCTTCTTCGAGCTTGCGAAAGCGCTCGACTTCCGGCCCCGGCTCGAAGTCGTCGAGTTCGAACAGCTGCCGCACTTCGATTTCGCCATCGGCGTGCTCACCGAAAGGCGCCGGGAAACGTCGCGCCCATTCCATCGCCTCGTCGCGCGAGCGCACCTGGATCAACGTGTAGCCAGCAATCAGCTCTTTGGTCTCCGCGAACGGTCCATCTACGACGCTCCGTTTGCCGCCGCTATAGCGCACGCGCCAGCCTTTCGAGCTCGGCTGCAGGCCGGTTGCGTCGAGCAGGACGCCGGCCTTCGAGAGTTCTTCGTGGTAGGCGCCCATCGCGGCGATCAGCGACGGTTCGGGCATCTCGCCGGCTTCGCTCGCGGCCGTGGCTTTTACGATGATCATGAATCGCATGTCGTTGCTCCTTGTTGTTAGTGGTTCGTGGTGAGTGGATTCGCGTGAATCGCTTGGAGAGGCCACGCCGGCTAGCCCCTTACTCACACGACGCGCGATGCAAGGTCAGATCGACACCCGCGGCGGTCCCGGCATCCCAGGGAAAACACGAAGCGGATGACGTGAGAGCCACCCGTGGCTAGATGAAGCACGGGCCGAGCTTGCGGACCTCGACCGTGCACCACGCCGCCGCCGGACAGGTTTGCGCGATCGCCACGGCCTCTTCGCGGCTGTCGCAGTTCAGCAGAAAGAAGCCGCCGATCATCTCCTTCGCCTCGGCGAACGGCCCGTCGACGAGCTTCGACTGGCCATTGCGGACCTGCACGCGCACGGCGTCCTTCTGCGAAGTCAGCGATTCGACCGCGAGCAGCTTGCCGCGCGCTTTCAGGTTCTCGGAGAACCGCACCATCTGGTCATAGAGGTCGCGACCGGCGGCTTCGCCGCGCTCCTCGCGTTGGTCCGTGGGTTCGACGATCAGCAGCATGTAGGACATGGGGTCTCCGACAGGGCTCGGTTGTATGCGCGGGTCGGCATCGCAACGACGTCAGCGACGCCCGGCCTCGGTGCCATAGCAGGTAGGCAGGCAGATAGGTGGCAGTCAGGCGCAGCCAGTCTAGCAAGCGGGAACCTCAGCGGCAAACGCGCCCGGCGAGACTTCTACGGACACTCGTAACGAGCCACGCGGCGCGCATCAGCCGGCCGCGCGCGACACGTCGATGCCGCATTCAAGCATTCTCCGGAATCAATTTACGTCCGCGCCGAATGTGAAAAGCGCCCCTATGTGGGGCGTTTTGCATGTTGCGGGACGCTCAAACTGGCGCTTCCGCCAGCGCTCTCAGCCGCGCGGAGCGCATCAGACCTTCGATCATTTTCGCTTCCGCGCTCGCCAGCTCGCTCAGCGACGCGGCCGACAGCTGTCCGTCGAAGATCGCGAGCGCCGTGCACAGACGTGCGTAGTCGTCGTCTTCGAGCGACCAGCGGCCGGTCTTGCGCTCGCGCATGTCGAGCCGCACCATCGCCGCATGCGCGCTTTCGATGTCCGCGAGCGCGTCGGCGCCCAGTCCGGCGCGCGTCAGTTCCTGCGACACCAGCAGATGCCGGCTCAGCGTCGTGTGCAGCATGCGTGCGCCGTGGCCGCAGCGGAAGGCTTCGAGCGCGGCGTAGGCCTGCAACAGCATGGTCTGCGTGACGGGCGCGTGCGCGGTGCGGCTCTGCGTCAGGGAACGCAACAACGGGGACATGGCCGTGCGGCCGGGCTTGCGAACTCGCGATTTGCTGGACATCGATTCAACCTCCTTCTTTCGGCAGCGCGCCCGGACTTCGGCACGCGACGGCGGCAAACGCCGCGCTCGAACGTCCGACGCATTTCGCGCCCGACAGTTCACGCGCTGCGACGCGCCGGTTCTTCGAACATATCGAAGAACACACTGTCCCCATATCGGTTCTAAGCCGCCGGAAACAAGCAGCGCGTTTCGTTGCGACGAAAAAAAGCCCTGTTCCGCGAGGGAACAGGGCTGACAGGATGGAACAGTCGAGCAGGCGCGTGGAGTGCCTGCAAACCTATAACCACCTAACCTGCAAAGCTATTGCTTACGTGTACTGCAACGGCAATTTCTACCGCTCGACAGCAAGTTTCGAACTGTCGATTCAATTTACTTCCAAATACCACTGCATGTGGGCCGGTCCTCGTTATTCCTACTGCTGGCCGCTACCCCTTTTGCTTCGCGCGCGTGTTCGATGCATTGCGCGCTTTGTATTGCGTCAACTGCGAACTGCGAACTGCAGACTACTTCATCAACGGTACGGTTCAAATCCGACACGAGGGGAAGTCGCATCGATGGAGTTCGGTGATTTGTCGCTCCATGGAAAAGAGTGTAGGCGCGCACCCGCGAATGCAATTGCGCGAAGCGAGGGACTTTGGCGGCTTAATTTGGCGAATCGATGTAACAACGGGCTTTTCGGCCCGCCGCGCCACACACGTCAACCGCGTGTAGAGAAATCGTCGATCGTCAGCAAGACCTTCTCACCGGGACGCGCGAGCATTTTTCGTTCGGCGATCGCGGTAATGCGTTGGCGCCCATCCGCGAACGTCTTCAGAATGCGCGCCTCACCCGCGCCGCGTTGCAGCCAGAAGTGCTGTTCGAGCGCCTCGCGCGTGACCGCGCATTCAAGGTCTCGTCCCCGCGACGAAAGCTGGAAAATCACCGCCCGTCCATCTGCCGAGACGCTGGGTACCGCCTCGATCATCGCCATAGCACACCTCGCAACGTTGATTACGACGTTCGCCGTACGACGCGAACGTCCCCGCAAAATCATCAGCTCGCCGCATCGCAAGGCCCGTTTTGTCTGTTCGTACGGTGGTGCGGATAGTGCGGCCGCAATGGAGCCAGACGTTAGAGCAAAGCGCATGCCACCCAACGCCGATAGCGACACAGGCACTCACGGGCACCGGCAACGATGACCGCATCGCAAGGTGGGAAGACCGCAACATAGCCGCGTGGTAAAAAAGCGCAGCGGACGCGACAATCGACGACAATTCTTACTCGCGCTTCGCACGATCATCGCGTGCGCCATCGCGCGCTACCACCTAGCCGACATGACCGCCCAACTGCCCGACCAACGATCCGGGTTGACCTTGCGCCCCGCGCAACCCGACGACGAACCCTTCCTGCTCGAACTGCGCAAGGCGACGATGACCGAACACCTGGCGCGCGCCGGCGAGCCGACCGACGAAGACGCCCATCGCGCGCGCCTGCGGCATCGCTACGACGCCGCGCAGGTGATCTGCATCGACGGCGCGCCCGCGGGCCTGTTGAAGGTGCATCGCAACGACGACGAATGGTTCGTCGCGCAGTTGCAGATCGCGCCGGCGCTACAAGGCCGCGGTATCGGCGAGCAGGTGCTGCGCACGATCCTGCGCGCCGCCGCGGCCGAAGCGCTGCCGGTCAGCTTGCAGGTGCTCAAGGGCAATCCCGCCAAACGGCTGTACGATCGTCTTGGCTTCGCGATCGTCGGCGAGGATCAGACACAGTTTCACATGCGCGTTGCAGCGCGCGCGCCGGCGGAAAACGAAGCAGAATGAATGTCGGATAAAGACTGATACGGAACGAGCCTGGCAATGAACTCTGATATGAACTTTCGAGATGCTTCAGCAATACAAAGCTGGCACGCGCACATTTATTTCGACGCGGCGAGCCGCGACGCCGCGTGGGCGTTTCGCGAGCAGATCGACGCGCATTGGGGCGACAAACTGCAGATCGGGCGCTTCCATGAACGACCGGTCGGCCCGCATCCGATGTGGTCGTATCAGCTCGCGTTCGCGCACCAGCAGTTCGCCGACGTGGTCAGCTGGCTCACGCTCAATCACGGCGCGCTCGATGTCTTTCTGCATCCGAATACCGGCGACGCGCTGCGCGATCATCGCGACGCCGCCGTGTGGATCGGGCACTCGCACGAGCTGGTGTTGAAGGCACTGCTGTAGCAGCCGCGAACGATGCGGCGGCGTGCTTACATATTCGTGTACGCGCTGCACCAGCCGCGCGACGCGACCTGCTTGGCGCCGAACAGCGTGCAGCCGCCGTACGCATCCGACGCCTTGCCCTGGAACAGCGAGCAGTTCGCGCACGATTGCCCGGCCGCGAAGTTCGGGAACCTGGCCTTGTCGACCTTCGACGCATCTTCGGTATAGCCGACCTTCTGCGCCTGCGGATCGCTCTCGCTCAGCGCATTGGGAACGGTCGCGGCGAACGCGACGCGAGACAGCGCGAGAGACGAGCCGACGCCCGCGCTGACCAGCAGGAAATGGCGGCGCGATGTTTTCATTTTCGTTTGCTCTGGGTGGGGACTGAGGTCTGCGATCAATCGAGAAAACGCGTGAAGCGCTCGACCGGCTCGCGCTCGGGGCGCAGCGTATTGACCGGCGCATTGGGGTCGGCGAAGCCGAGCGACATGCCGCACAGGAACTGCTCGTTCTCGGGCAGGCCGAGATATTCGGCAATCAACCGATGAAACTGCATGAACGCGGCCTGCGGACAGGTGTCGAGGCCGCGTCCGCGCGCGGCCGTCATGATCGCCTGCAGGAACATGCCGTAGTCGAGCCAGCTGCCGCGCTCGAGGCTGCGATCGATCGTGAACAGCAGGCCGACGGGTGCGTCGAAGAAACGGAAGTTGCGCGAGTGCTGTTCGTGCATGCGCGCCTTGTCGCCCTTCTCGATGCCGAGCAGGCCATACATATCCCAGCCGATCTTGCGGCGCCGGTCGATGTACGGCGACTGCCATTGGCGCGGGTAGTACGCGTACTCCTCCTGGTACAGCTGGTCGCGCTGCGGATCGTCGTAAGCCGCGAGCAGATCGCGCGACAGACGCGCGAGCGATTCGCCCGTCAGCACGTACACCTTCCACGGCTGCGTGTTGGTGCCGGACGGCGCGTAGCTGGCGGCTTCGAGAATGGCTTCGATGTCGGCGCGCTGCACCGGTGTAGGCAGAAAGGCGCGCACCGCGCGTCGCGTGGTCAGCGCGGTGTCGACGTGGTTCGCGGGAGAGGTCATCGGCGAATGGCGGCAGAGCCAGCGAAGTAGGTCTGCGACGATTCTAGCGCGTACCGCTCCAAGCCTGCCCGCCAGCGCGCAGGCTTCGTCCAGGGCGTTGTGCTGCGCCCTTACATCGTCCCCAACGCCACCGCCGCCGCAATCGAACCAGCCACCAGCACGAGCCCCACCGTCTTCCGCCTGTTCAACTCGCTCCACAACAGCACGCCCGTCAGCGACAGCAGGATCAGACTGCCCGCGAGCGTATCGATCAGCAGCACCCAGCCGACGCTCAAGCCCACGCCCTTGTGCATGTTCGTCAGCATCGCGAGAAAGGTGTTCGCGCTGCGCTTGACCGTCACGGTGTTATTGCCCACCCAGTATTCGGCCGAAGTATTTTCTTTCGGCGACGCGAAATTCAGCTGCCAGTGCTCGGGCTGCACGACGCTGCGATCGCCCCATGCCACCGGATGCTCGGGTTCTTTCTGCACACGCCCCGGATTGCCGGCGATCTTCAGCTCCTGCTTGAGCCACTTCGCGAGTGCGCGCGGGGTTTCCGGTGCCGGTTGCGGCAGCGGCACCTGCATCACCGAGACCTGCGGCTCGCCGGTCGACACGCGCAGCGGACCGCCGCGATGGTTCAGGAAGAAGCCCGTCGTGCCGAACAGCAGACCGAGCGCCGCGCCCCACAATCCAACCCAGCCATGCACGTTGCGCAGCCACTTGATGAAAGTCGCGCGACGCGAGCGCTGCTGGCGCGCCTTCAGTTCATCGCCATCGAGCCGACGCGGTTCGTGCGCGCCATGTTGGCCGGCCGCCGGCGGTTGCATGTCGAGGGTGTCCAATTCGCTCACGTTTCACTCCAGGTACGCAGCAGATTGTGATAACAACCGACGAGGCTGCGTCGCGCAGCCTCGTCGGCATGGGTTGCATTGAGCCGTTGAATCGCGGTGTCCATGTCGAACAGCAGCGCGCGATGCGTGTCGCTGCGCACGAGACTCTGCACCCAGAAGAAGCTCGCCACGCGCGCGCCGCGCGTGACGGGCGTCACCTGATGCAGACTCGTCGCCGGATAAACGATCATGTCGCCGGCCGGCAGCTTTACCTGCTGCACGCCGTAGGTGTCTTCGATCACGAGTTCGCCGCCGTCGTATTCGTCGGGCGCGCTGAGAAACAGCGTCACCGACACGTCGGTGCGCAGCTTCACGCCGTTCGGCAGCACGCGCACCGCGCCGTCGACGTGGCTGCCGAACTGCATGCCGCCCTCGTAGCGGTTGAACAGCGGCGGATACACCTGGTTCGGCAGCACTGCGCTGATGAACAGCGGATTGCGCTCGATTGCCGCGACAATCACGTCGCCGAGTTCGCGCGCGATCGCAGAGTGCTCGGCGATCTGCTGATTGCGCTTGACCGGCGCGCCCTGATAGCCCGCGGTCGCGCGGCCATCCACCCACGCGTCGCCGGCTCGATCGAGCCGCTCGCGCACGAAGCGCAATTGTTCGGCGTCCAGTACCTTCGGAATGTGCAGCAGCATAGTGTGTCCTTCGAGTCGGCTTGCCATTTGCAAAGCGGCAAGCCGAACGGATGCGCTCAGTGCGTCGCAAAAGCGGCCATCAGAAGCGGTAATCGAACGTCGCGAGCAACGTGCGGCCGATGCCCGGCACCGAACGTCCGCCGTCCGACGGAATCAACGCGTCGTAGTAGTACTTGTTGGTCAGGTTCAGCAGGTTCAGGCGCACGTCGTACTTCTTCGCGTGATAGGCCGCGGTCGCGTCCCAACGCGTGTAGCCCGGCACCTTCACGTAGTTCATATTCGATGCATAAC
The DNA here is from genome assembly GCF_040965775.1 of Paraburkholderia sp. BR10954. Classification (NCBI taxonomy): domain Bacteria; kingdom Pseudomonadati; phylum Pseudomonadota; class Betaproteobacteria; order Burkholderiales; family Burkholderiaceae; genus Paraburkholderia; species Paraburkholderia sp. BR10954. Next base: position 330,246 of record NZ_JBFRCK010000003.1, on the reverse strand, counting down.
GCGACGACATATAGATCGGACCGCCGCCGATTTCCCAGTGCGGCGTGATCGCGTATGTGGTCCAGAACGTCAGCGTGTTGCGCGGGGTGTTGGCCGGCGTGTGACCCTGTGTGCCGTCGGCCGCTTTCAGGATCTTCGCGTCCATGTACGTGTAGCCGCCGAAAATCTGCCACTTGTCGGTGATGTGCCCGGTCACGCTCGCCTGGAAGCCGTCGACGCGAATGTCGCCGGCCAGCTCGTATTCGGTCGGCGAGACCTGGGTGCGCGCGTTGTCCTTCTCTTCGCGGAACAATGCCGAGGTCAGCGAGATGTTGCCGCCGAACAGATCCCACTTGCCGCCGACTTCATACGACTTCGTCGATTCCGGTGCGAGGTTCTGCGTGAGGTTCGTGACCGTCAGGTTTTCGAGCGACGGGTTGAACGACGTGCCGTACGACACGTAGTACGACTGCCAGTCGGTCGGCTGATAGAGGAGGCCCGTGCGCACGCTCGTGAAGTAGTTGGTCTGGCTCGCGAAAGCCGGCGCGCTGACGGTGTTGTGGATCTCGGCCGAGAAGCGATCCCAGCGCACACCGCCAATCAGCTTCCAGTGCGGCGTCAGCGTGATCGTGTCGTTCAGGTAGGCGGCGATTTCGTTCGCGCTCGAATCGGCGTAGTTGCCGACCGTCGTCGTCACGTTCGACGGCGTGCCGATGATCGGCGGATTGAGCATCGGCACGATCGGCAGGTTGTTGCGCGTATATGCCTGGTTCGTATAGCTGTCGTGGCCCACTTCGACACCGGCAATCACGTCGTGCCTGACCGGCCCGGTGTCGAATTTGTATTCGACCATCGTGTCGTTGTAGATCGCGTGATTCTGGATCACGCGGTCATGGCTCTGCAGCTTGATGAACAGGGCCGACGGCGGCAGCGTCGTGAAGTTGCCGTTGCTCAGCGCAGTGCTCGACGACAGCGGTCCGGTCAGCACCGCTTGCGGCGCGGTTTCGCGCGCGTCGGTCATCGAGTGCGAGATCTGCGTCTGGTTCGTCAGCGTCAGGTCGTCGGAGAACTTATGCTTGATCGCCCCGGTGAAGATCTGCACGTTCTGGATCGTGCGGTCGCTGGTCAAACCGTAGAACGTGTTTTTCGGCACCGGCGACGGGCGGCCGTTCAGCGCCTGGATGCCGTAGTCGGGCATGTCGTTGTTGCGCTGGATCAGCGCCGACAGCGTGATCTCGGTAGGCGTGCCGATACCGAAGCGCAGCTCCGGCGCGACGCCGAAGTCCCTGTTCTTCATTACGTCGCGCGTCGAGCCAAGGCTCTGGCCGAACGCGTTCAGGCGGATCCCCGAGGTGTCGGTGAGCTTGTGGTTCACGTCGACGGTGGAGCGGTAGCGGTCGTTGGTGCCGATCATGCCGGAGACTTCCGCCGAGTCCGTCAGGTTCGCCTTCTTGCTGACCTGATTGATCACGCCGCCCGTCGAGCCGCGGCCGAACAGCATCGACGACGGACCATATAGCACCTCTAGCGCTTCGAGGTCGAACGTGTCGCGGTAGTACTGGTTGCGGTCGCGAAAGCCGTCCAGATAGATGTCGTTCTGCGCGGTGAAGCCGCGCAGGTTGATGTTGTTGCCGATCTGGCCGCCCTCGGCCGCGCCGATGGTCACACCGGGTGCGTTGCGCAGCGCGTCCGTAAACGACGTCGCGCCCTGCGAAGCGAGCAGGTCGCGATCGATCACGGTGACGGTCTGCGGAATGTCGCGCAGCGCGGTCGGGGTCTTCGCACCGACGGTCGCGCGCTCGGCCTGGAAGTCCTGCTGAACGGTCTGAGCCTGCACGCCGATGGTCGGCAGCGTCTGCGCGGCGGCAGGTGCGTTGTTCTGTGCGTTGTTCTGTGCGTTGGTTTGTGCGTTCTGCGGCGCGCTGGAGGCGGCCGGTTGCGACGCGCTTTGCGCGAGCGCAGGCGTCGCATAAGGAACGGCAAAAGCGAGCGCCAGCGCTGTCGCCAGCGGCGTGTGATTGAGCATGGAAATCCCGTCAGAAATGCGCCTTGTCGAATTCGCATCAATGACGTCGAATTCATGACAAAACCGCAAATGGCTGGCTGCCGCTCTCCGTTGTGTGAGAGGGAGATGACGGGATGGCTGGCTGGTTTAAATGAGAATCGATATCATTTCATACGCACAAGGAGGGATCAATCGTGGCGTGCATTACTTTGTGTAATGGATTTGTTTCTGTTTTTTCTTTCCGAAAGCAATACGTAAACATAAGGGCTCTATTTACGCAGATTCGTTACTATTTGTAATTCTATTCTTCCAAAAGGCTTAACAGTGACGCACTCGAGAGCCAATTCGACCTTACACGGTTTCTTTCATTTAAATAACATTCTATCGCGGCGGTCGCGCACATCAAATCGCGATTCCGTTTATCCTTTTTACAACACCGCATACAACAATAAAGTCCCACCCTTCCGGCAAACGCTTACGTCCCCTCTGGAGTCGACTCTATGCAATATCGCCAATTCGGCCGCACCGGTCTGACCGTTTCGCGCCTGTGTCTCGGCACCATGACTTTCGGCCTGCAAACCGAAGAAGCCGCATCGCACCGCATTCTCGACACGGCCGCGGACGCCGGCGTCAATTTCATCGATACCGCGAACGTCTACCCGCTCGGCGCCGGCGAAGACCTGTCCGGACGCACCGAGGAAATCGTCGGACGCTGGCTGAAGGGCAAGCGCGAGCGCTTCATCGTCGCGACCAAGGCGGTCGGCAAGATGGGGCCCGCCGCGTGGGATCAGGGCGCGTCGCGCAAACACCTGCTCGATGCGATCGATGCGTCCTTGCAGCGCCTCGGCACCGACTACGTCGACCTGTACCAGCTCCATTCCGACGACCCGAAAACCCCGCTCGACGAGACGCTCGAAGCACTCGATACGATCGTGCGCTCGGGCAAGGCGCGCTATATCGGCGTATCGAACTTTCTTGCGTACCGGCTCGCGCGAGCTTTGGGACGCGCGGACGTGCTGCGCGTCGCGCGCTTCGTGTCGGTCCAGCCGCGCTACAACCTGCTGTTTCGCCAGATCGAGCGCGAGCTGCTGCCGCTGGCCGCCGAGGAGCAGCTAGCCGTGATGCCGTATAACCCGCTCGCGGGCGGACTGCTGACGGGCAAGCATCGGCTAGACGCGACGCCCACCGAGGGGCGCTTCACTGAAAGCGTCGGCAAGGCTGGCGCGATGTATCAACAGCGCTACTGGCACGAGCGCGAATTCGACACGATAGAAAGATTGAAGGCGATCGCCGCGCCGGCCGGCGAATCGTTGGCGAAGGTATCGCTTGCGTGGGTGCTCGCGAATCCGCTGATCACGTCGGCGATCATTGGTGCGAGTCGCGCCGAGCAGTTGAGCGATACGCTCTCGGCGGCCGAGTTCACGCTCGACGACGCAATCAAGACTCAGCTCGATGACGCGAGCGTGCAGTATCGATGGGGGGATGCGGCGCGCTAAGCGCCCTTCTGCAGATCACGCGCGGCCCGGCGTTCGGCCGCGCGACTTCATCGTCCGTAGCGCAGCACGGTGCTCGTCGCGGCGAGCACGTGATCCTTGATCGCGGCGAGGAACGCATCGCGCGTCAAGCCGGCCGGCAATGCGTCGGGCGGCAGATCGAGCGCATAGACCTGCGCGACGTAGTGATGCGGCACATCGCCGACTGGCGGACACGGGCCGTAATAGCCGGGGCCGCCGGTGCGATTCGTGCCGGCGATGCTGCCCGCCGGCGCGGCTTCGCCCTCGGCGAGTCCGGTGGTACCCGGTGCGATGCCGTACACGATCCAGTGCACGATGCCGAGGCCTTTCGCGCCGTCGGGATCGAAGATCGTCACCGCGAAACTCTTTGTGCCGGCCGGCGCGTTATGCCATTGCAATGCGGGCGACACGTTGCCGCCGCCGCAGTTGTTCGCGCTCGCCGCGTGGCTCGCGTTGAGCGTGCCGCCATCGGCCAGTCCCGGTGACGACACTGCGAAGGACGGTGCCGCGTAGGCATGTGCGCTCGCGTAAGCGAGCAGCGCACACGCGACAGCGGAGAGGAGGTGCCGCGCGAGGGCCAAGCGGATGCGACTCATGGGGAGTCTCCATTGAGAGTCTATGCATCAACTATAGCGAGAATGTTGTTTTGAGACGGAAGAGGCGGCATATTGCGCATGGAGCGAACTTCTGGAGTTTGCGGCGAAGAAGGTTTGGGTTTGCATCGTAACTGCTTCTGCCATCATCTTCGGTGTGTCTGCTTGCTATGCGAAAGCCGATCAAGTCTCGACTCCACAAGCTGGAGCACGCACTCATGCACAGAATTACAAAGACATGGTTCTAGCTACTTGTATCGCGAACGCCTACAAAAACGACAAAGATGCCGCTATAGATGCCGGAAGCAGCGTCAGTGCATTGCGAGACTGGACTTACTATGACTTGGAGAAGGCTCCAGACGCGATCAAAAACTTGGTGGACAATTATTTGGCGCGAGATTATCAAAACCCGCTGGTCGAATCGGAAACTGAAGGTGTCCGCTTCGACTTCCTGAAGTGCCTGGACCTGTATCACAGTAAGGAATTGGACGCACAGGTAAAGCGTTGGGTCATTAACCCGGAGCGCACTTACAGGCAAGACAATCCGCCGCCAGCAAAGCCGAAGTAACTATGAGCCCTGTCCAGCGTCTAAACGCTGGACACGCAAGGCAGCAACCGCCCACCCCATCACTTCGGCTTAAACCGCCCCGTCTTCTCCGTGGCCTCCGGAAACTGCCGCGTCTCGCGCACCGACAGCGGATGCCACAATTTCGCACCGCCCTCTATCCCCGCGTCGTTCGAAACGGTCGCCACGTTCGCCGGCAGCTTGAATTTGATGCGCGCCGCGTTGCCGCCGCCGATCCACAGCTTGTCGTAATTGACCAGTGACTCGAGAATGCCGATCACCTTCTCGACACGCCGGCTCCAACGCTTGTTGCCGACCTGCTCGCGCGCGCCCTCGCCGATGTATTCGTCGTACGCGACACCCTTCTTGCTGACCGGATGATGCGCGAGCTCCAGATGCGGCATCAGCTCGCCATCGCGAAACATCGCGGTGCCGGCGCCGGTGCCGAGCGTCAGCACGAATTCGAGGCCGCGGCCTTCGATTGCCGCGAAGCCCTGCATCTCTGCGTCGTTGATCATCCGCACCGGCAGATCGCCCAGGCGCCGCGCGAGCGAATCCGCGAGCGCGATGTCGTGCCATCCTTCGATGCCGAAATGCGGCGCGGTCAGAATGCGGTTATTACGCACGACACCCGGAAAGCCGATCGAGATACAAGCGGGCTGCACCTGCTCGATGAGCGGAGCGACGAGTTGCGCGAGCGCGTCAATCAGTTGATCCGGCGTGCACGGATGCGGCGTCGCAACGCGCACGCGCTCGGTTTTCATCTGCCCGTTGGCGTCGATGATCGCGGCCTTCAGGCCGGTGCCGCCGACGTCGATCGCGAGGATGTGCTCGCTGTCGCTTTTCGGCGCATTCCGTTTCACTGCGTTCTTGTTGCGTGTCGCCACGATGTCTCCCGGTTGTGGTGAAGCGGTTGTGATGCGTATCTGCGGGTTGGTTCAAAGGTGCCGCTACGACTTGCCACCGGGCGCTTTCTGCTGCAACGGCCGCCACGCGTGGCCATCGCGCGCGAGCAGCGCGTCGGCTTCGGCCGGCCCGTCGCTGCCTGCCGCATAACCGTGCACGGGCAGAGCGCCGCCGCTCTTCGGATGCAGCACGTCGTCGACCGCACACCAGGCCGTCTCGATGCCATCGGCGCGCTGGAACAACGTCGCGTCGCCTAGCATGCAGTCGTATAGCAGCGTCTCGTATCCGACGTTCGCGCGCTCGTCGAAGAAGTCGCCATAGTTGAATGACGACTGCACCGCACCGACCTGCATCACCGGTCCCGGCGCCTTCACGTTGAAATCGAAACTCGAGCCGTGCTCGGGATCGATGCGCAACGTCAGCACGTTCGGCGTCAATGCGTTGACCGGCGTGTCGCGGAACAGGCGGAACGGCACCGGCTTCAACTGCACCGAAATTTCGGTGCGGCGCACCGAGAGCCGCTTGCCGGTACGCAGATAGAATGGCACTCCGGCCCAGCGCCAGTTCTCGACGAACACGCGCGCCGCCGCGTAGGTTTCGGTCGTGCTGCCGGGCGCGACGTCGGGCTCCTCGCGATAGCCCACACCGGTGGACCCTTTTTCGTACTGGCCGAATACGACGTCGTCGGGCTTGAGCGGCTGGATCGCGTCGAACAGCTCGACCTTCTTGTCGCGGACGGCTTCGGCGTCGAACGAATTCGGCGGCTCCATAGCCACGATGCCGAGCAGCTGGAACAGATGGTTCGGCACCATGTCGCGAAACGCGCCGGTCTGCTCGTAGAATCTGCCGCGCCCTTCGACGCCGATCGTTTCCGCCGCCGTGATCTGCACGCAGTCGATGTACTCGCGCCGCCAGACCGGCTCGAACATCGCATTCGCGAAGCGCACCGCGAGAATGCTCTGCACGGTGTCCTTGCCGAGAAAATGATCGATGCGGTACACCTGCGACTCCCGCGCATACGACAGGATGTGCGCGTTCAGATCGCGCGCCGATGCGAGATCGGTGCCGAACGGCTTCTCGATCACGAGACGCCGAAAGCCGCCGTTCGCGCCGTCGCCTTCCTTCAGCAGGCCGGCTTTGCCGAGCCGCTCGGCGATCGGTTTGAAAAAACGCGCGCCGACCGCGAGGTAAAAAATCACGTTGCCGACTTCCGACTGATCGAGCTTCTGTTTCAGCTTCGCGAACGTGTCGTCGGATTCGAACTCGCCCGCCATGTATTCGAGGCGCTGCGCGACCCAGCTCCACGCGTTGTCGTCGAGCTTGCCGGCGTGGAAGGTGCTGGCTTTGTCGGCGGCGAATTTCTGCAGCGACGTATGCAGTTCGTCGCACCATTCGCGCGTTTCGCGCTCACCGTGATTGACGCCGATGATCTTCATGCTGTCATCGAGCAGGCCATCGAGCGAGAGGTTGTACAGCGCCGGCATCAACAGACGTTTGGTCAGATCGCCCCCCGCGCCGAAGATCACGAGCGTGCACGGGGGCGCGGGCTTCTTGCCGGCCGGCGACGACAGCGTGTCGTATCGGTTCGAAATGAGCTTGCAGCTCGAGGCGGGCGTTGCGTTGGGTTGATCGGAAGAGGCGGAAGAGTTCGGTGTAGTCGACATGAGATTCACCTGGAACTTGGAAAGCCGAGAGAACGAACGTGGCGATACATGAAAGACCACGCGCGCTGCCGCACAGTTCAATCGCCTTCGCGCGCGAGCGCGCGGCGTGCTTACTTCGTCGTCGCGGCCGCGAGCGACGATACCGGTTCTTTCACCGGAATCGGCGCGGGCGCCGGCGCCGGCTCCCCCGCCAGCGGCACGTTGCCCGATGCCGCCATCGCGCGCGGCTGCAACAGCAACGCGACGAGCCCGGTCCAGCCGGTCTGATGCGAAGCCCCGACGCCACGACCGTTGTCGCCATGAAAATACTCGTGGAACAGGATCAGATCCTGCGAACGCGGGTCCGCCTGCAACAGCGGATACGCACCCATCACCGGCCGCTCGCCATTCTTGTCCTTCAGGAACAGCGTGGTCGCGCGGCGCGCGAGTTCGTCGCCGATTTCGCTCAACGAGAACTTTTGGCCCGACCCAGTCGGATACTCGACGCGGAAATCATCGCCGTAGTAACGATGAAACTCGTACAGCGATTCGATCAACAGATAGTTGACCGGCATCCACACCGGCCCGCGCCAGTTCGAATTGCCGCCGAACACACGGGTATCGGATTCGGCCGGCAGATACTTCACACAGAAGCTGGTGCCGTTGTGCTCGAACACGAACGGATGGTCGCGATGGCAACGCGACAACGCGCGCACGCCGTGATCGGAAAGAAATTCGCTTTCGTCGAGCGCGCGCCGCAGCAGCGCCTTCATCCGATGTCCGCGCAGCAGCGACAGCAGCAGCGCGTTGCCCTTGCCGGGCTCGTTCCAGCGCGACACCAGCTTCGCGAGATCGGGCCGATGCTCGAGAAACCATACGAGGCGCTCGCGCAAGCCCGGCAAGCCGCCATGCAAACGCTCTTCGAGCACGTGCACGGCGAACAGCGGTATCAATCCGACGATCGAGCGAACGCGCATCGGCATGTTGCTGCCGTCGGGCAAGCGCAGCTTGTCGTAGAAGAATTCGTCCGCGCTGTCCCACAGGCCCGTGTCGCAGCCGTCGTCGCAACTGACCGCTTCCGCGATGTACAGGAAGTGCTCGAAGAACTTCACGCCGATATCGACGAACACGTGATTCGCGTAGGCGAGTTCGAGCGCGATACGCATCAGGTCGAGCGCATACGCGGCCATCCACGCGGTGCCGTCGGCCTGGTCGATGTGGCCGCCGGTCGGCAGCGGCGATGAGCGGTCGAAGATGCCGACGTTGTCGAGACCGAGAAAACCGCCCTGAAAAATATTGTGGCCGTCGGCGTCCTTGCGGTTCACCCACCACGAGAAATTCAGCAGCAGCTTGTGAAACACGAGTTCCAGAAAATCACGGTCCGCCTTGCCGGTCAGCGCGCGATCGATCTCGTACACGCGCCATGCGGCCCACGCATGGACAGGCGGGTTTGCATCGCTGAGCGCCCATTCGTAAGCCGGCAACTGACCGTTAGGGTGCTGATAGCGGTCCTTCACGAGCAGCAGCAACTGCTTCTTCGCGAACGCCGGATCGATCAGTGCGAACGCGGCCGCATGAAACGCGAGGTCCCACGACGCGTACCACGGGTACTCCCACTTGTCCGGCATCGACACGATGTCCGCATTGCACAGATGTCGCCAGTCCCTGTTGCGGCCCTGCTTGCGCGCGGCGGGCGGGCTCGGCTGCAGCGGGTCGCCGTCGAGCCAGCGTTGCACGTCGTACTGGTAGTACTGCTTCGACCACAGCATGCCGGCGAGCGCCTGACGTTGCACGAGGCGCGCATCGGGGTCGGTGATCTCGTGCTGCAATGCGCCATAGAATTCGTCGGCCTCGGCGAGGCGGCGGGCGATCAACGCGTCGGCATCGAATGGCGCTTCATCGCTCGCCGCTTGCGGGTGCCAGCGCAGATACACGACCGCGCGTCCATGCGGCCCGAGTTCCAGCGGTGCATGTGCGGCGGCCTTGGTACCCGCGTCTCGACGGATCGCGTTCGCGTCGCCGTGCACGAGGTAATCGTTGAAGCCGTCCTTGAACGGGCCCGCGCCGTCCATGCCGAACAGCCGCTTCACGTTGGTGTCGTTCTCGCAGAACAGCCACCCGAGTTGCGGTGCGTCCTTCGACCACGCGGTCACGACGATCGGCTCATGCACATGATGATGCCCGAGCAGACGCACCGCGCCGTCGTGGTCGGTGCCGGCGACGAGCTTCGGCTTGTCCTTGTTCTCCTTCCACGACCACGAGTTGCGCGCCCAGATCTGCGGCAGCACATCGAGCGACGCCGCCTCGTCCGCGCGATTTTCGATCGTCACGCGCATCACGATGTCGTCGGGCGTGTGCTTCGCGTATTCGACCTGCACGTCGAAATAGCACAGATCGTCGAACACGCCGGTATCGAGTACTTCGTACTCCGGCATGTCGCCGCCGCGGCGCGCGTTTTCGTCGATCAGGTTCTGGTACGGATAAGCCGCATGCGGGTACTTGTACAGCATGCGCATGTAGGAGTGTGTGGGCGTGCCGTCCAGATAGAAGTACAGTTCCTTCACGTCCTCGCCGTGATTGCCCTGCGCGTTGGTCAGGCCGAACAGGCGCTCCTTGATGATCGGGTCCTTGCGGTTCCACAGCGCGAGCGATACGCACCAGCTGAGCCGGTCGTCGCCGAACCCGGCGATGCCGTCTTCGCCCCAACGGTAGGCGCGGCTGCGCGCATGGTCGTGCGGAAACGAGTCCCAGGCGGTGCCGTTCGCGCTGTAATCCTCGCGCACCGTGCCCCACTGGCGCTCGCTCAGATACGGCCCCCAGCGCTGCCAGTGGCCGCATTCGGGCGAATGCAGCCGGGAACCTTCGATCGTGGCAAGCAGATTGGCAGCGCGCAGCGGTGGCATGAGAACGTCCTTGCAACAAGCCTGGCGGTAGGACCCAACATCGTAGCGCGGTTTACGCCCCGTCGCGCTCGAATCGGGCAAGCAGACTTTCGACGCGCAGCATTTCACCGAGCGACCAGGCCTGGAACGGCGTGCCGGCGGGCGCGTACGGCGCGTCGCCGTCGGCGATCTCGGACAGGTGGTCGAGGCCCGCGTGATCGAGATGCGCGTACAGCGGGGCGAGAAAACGCCTCCTCGCCTGTGTGAGATTCGTGGCGCTTGCGCCATTCACTCGCAGCCACGCTTCGACGAACGGGCCGATCAGCCACACCCACACGGTGCCCTGATGATAGGCGCCGTCGCGTTCGAGCGGCGCGCCGCCGTAGTGGCCACGATAGGCCGGATCGGAAGGCGCGAGCGAGCGCAGGCCGAGCGGCGTCAGCAATTGCGCTTCGACCTGCGCCACCACCGCGCGCGCCGCCGCGCCTTCGAGCAGCGGAAACGGCAGGCCACCGATCGCGAAGATCTGGTTCGGCCGGATCGAGCGGTCGACCGTGCCCGGCACATGATCGACGTCGACGTTATCGAACAGCGTCCGCGTGGCCGGATCGACGAAGCGCCGGTGAAATGCGAGCGCCGCGCGCTCGGCAGCCTGACGCCACTGCGGGTTCCATGCCGACGCGATTCGCAGTGCGTTGATCCATAGCGCCTGCACTTCGACCGGCTTGCCGATGCGCGGCGTGACGATCCAGTCGCCGACTTTCGCGTCCATCCACGTCAGTTGCACGCCGGGGATGCCGGCGCGCAGCAGACCGTCGTCGGGACAGCAGCCGATGTTAAAGCGCGTGCCGTTCGTGTAGCCGGTCAGGATCGTTTCGGCGGCTTGCTGCAGATGCGCGCGCGTCCGCGCGCTTGCATGGGGCGTAGCCAGATAGTCGTGAGCGGCGACGATGAACCATAGCGACGCATCGACCGAGTTGTATTCGGGCGCGTCGCCGTAGTCGGGAAAGCGGTTCGGCAGCATGCCGTCGGACAACGTGCCCGACCATTCGAGCAGGATCGCTTCGGCGTCGTCGAGACGGTTCGATGCGATCAGCAGGCCGCGCATCGCGATGAAGGTGTCGCGGCCCCAGTCGGTGAACCACGGAAAGCCTGCGAGGATCGTGCGGCCTTCGTTGCGCGTGACGACATAGGCGTCGGCCGAGCGTTGCAGGCGCGAGCCGAGTGCGGCCCGGCGTCGTTGTTCGGTGTCGGCGAGTTGGGAGGCGCGGGCGGTGGTCCGGGGATTGTCGTTGGTGCTCTGGGTGGCGGCCGTGCTCGCGGCACTCAGAATCATCACCGCTTCGCCCTCGGCGAGATCGAAGCTGAACACGCCGGGCGCCGCGAGGTCTTCGCTGCAATCGAGACCGCGCTCCTGCTCGCGCACGTAGCAGAAGTTGCGATACCAATCGGGCGCATGCGTATAGGTGCCGTTCGTCGCCGTCCGCACGACCGGCAGTCCGCCATAAGGCTGCCAGCTCGCGCACGATTGATCGGCGCTGACCTGCGCGCCGAAGTCGAAGGCCGGATTCTCGTGATGCAGCGCGTGATAATCGCGGCCTGACAACAGCGGTCTGACCTTCAGCACGGGCGCATCGCGTTCGCCGCCTTCGAGCCGCCAGCGCAATACCGTTTCGCACGTCGCTTTGCTGACGAACACGTCGGCGATCATCGCAGTATGCGTATCGAGTTGAACGCGCCAAGTCGGCCACGGCGCGGTATCGAAACCGAGCAGGTTGCCGCGCAGATCCGGATAGATCAGGTCAGGCCCATAGCGTTGCATGGTCAACGGGAAGCGCTCGCCGCCCGCCTCGACCCACGCCTCGATGCCGTTGACGAGCACCATGCGGCCGCCCGGCGCGCGCGTCGCGGCTAGCAGCAGCGCATGGTAGCGGCGCGTGCGCAACATACCGACCGTGCCCGACGCAAAGCCGCCGAAGCCGTCGGCTTCGAGCCATTCGTCTTCGAGTCGAGAGATGTCGATGGGTGGATCGATGCGAGTCATTGAATCGTGCTCATACGCGAATCGTAATGCAGCAAACATAGCGCAGATGGCAGCGCCATGAACATTGATCTTCCCAATACTTTCCATTTTCTTTCGATCAGCCGACGACTGGCCCGCAACCGATCGGCAAGAGCAAGGCGTCACCGACGGCGAAACACCCCAATGGCGCGTTCACCCGCTATTCTTCCTTTACGCAGAAGGTGATATTCGATGACATCAACTAGCCGTCGCCGTTTCCTGCAAACCGTGGCTTCATCCGCAGGCGCCGCCGCCGCGATGACCGCATTGCCCGAGTCGATCCGCAACGCGCTGGCAGTGCCCGCTTTTTCGCGCACGGGCACGATTCGCGATGTCGAGCACATCGTCGTGTTCATGCAGGAGAACCGCTCGTTCGACCACTACTTCGGTCATTTGCGCGGCGTGCGCGGCTACAACGACCGCTTTCCGATTCCGCTGCCAAGCGGTCTGCCGGTGTGGAATCAGCCGTCGCAGGAAGACCCGGCGAGGTCGGTGCTGCCGTTCCATCTGAACACCGCGACGACGAGCGCGCAGTGCGTCGGCGAACTCGATCACACGTGGTACAAGACCCAATCCGCGATCGACGGCGGCCGCCACGACCAGTGGCCCGCCAACAAGACCGACATGACGATGGGCTACCACCTGCGTAGCGACATCCCGTTCCACTACGCGCTCGCCGACGCGTTCACGATCTGCGATGCGTACTTCTGCTCGCTGCCGGGACCGACGCACCCTAACCGCGCGTATCTGATGACCGGCATGGTCGACCCGAGCGGCACGCTGGGCGGCCCGCTGCTCGACAACAACGATTGGGCGGACGGCGATCGTCCGCCGAACTATCAGTTGCTGTCATGGACCACGTATCCGGAGCGTCTGCAGGCAGCGGGCATTTCATGGCAGATCTATCAACAGGGCACGACGGGCTTCGATCCGCTGTACGGCAACTACGGCACCAACATCCTGCAAAACTTCACGAACTTCATCAACGCGCGGCCGGGTTCGCCGCTCCACGAGCGCGCGCAAACCGTGCGCACGATCGACGACCTGAAGGCCGACGTGCTCGCGAACCGGCTGCCGCAGGTCTCGTGGCTGTGCCCGCCGGCCGCGTATTCGGAGCATCCGCGCTACACGCCTGCGTACGGCGCCGAATACACGTCGCAGATTCTCGACGCGCTGACCTCGAACCCCGAGATGTGGAGCAAGACCGTGCTCTTCATCATGTACGACGAGAACGACGGTTTCTTCGATCACCTCGTGCCGCCGCAACCGCCGACGAAGTCCGCGCAGGGCAAATCGACGGTGACGACCGACGGCGAGATCCACGACGTCGTCAATCCGCTGCGCGGCGGCAGCTACAGCGCCGACGGCTGTCCGTACGGCCTCGGCCCACGCGTGCCGATGACGATCGTGTCGCCGTGGACCAAGGGCGGCTTCGTATGCTCGCAAGTGTTCGATCACACGTCGGTGATCCGCTTCATCGAAACGCGCTTCGGCGTGCATGAGCCGAACATCACGGCATGGCGTCGCGCGGTGTGCGGCGACCTGAGCAGCGCGTTCGACTTCCGCACGCCGGATTCGAAGATGCCGACGCTGCCGGATGCCAAAAACTACCTGGACAAGGCCGACAACCAGTGCAGGACGCAACCGAAGCCGACCGTGCCGACGACGCCAACGCTGGTCGAAGCGCAGGAAGCGGGCATCCGCTTCGCGCGCGCGTTGCCGTACGAACTGCATGCGAACGGCGCGGCGAATGTGGGCAAGAACACGTTCGAAATCACGATCGGCAATACCGGCGAGCAGGGCGCTCACTTCTACGTGTACGCGACGAATCGCACCGACGGTCCGTGGCGCTACACGGTCGAAGCGGGCAAGTCGCTCAGCGATACGTTCGACCTGAGCGCGACGAACGGCGTATATGCGTTCGACGTGTTCGGCCCGAACGGCTTCGTGCGCAAGTTCGCGGGCAACACGCGGGCGAGTGCACAGAACGGACACGGCAACGACAAGCCGGCTCAGCCTGAAGTGACCGCGCGATACGACGTCGCGAATGGCAACTTGTTCCTGAAGTTCACCAACAGCAGTGGTGGCATCGCGCATCTGACGGTGATCGACAACGCATACGGCGCGCGGCCGCGCACCGTGGTCGTGCCGGCCAATGCGCGTATCGAAGAAGGTTGGGTGCTTGCGTCGAGCCATCACTGGTACGACCTGTCGGTGACGAGCAGCGACGACGCACGCTTCTCGCGCCGCTTTGCCGGTCACGTCGAGAACGGCCGGCCGAGTATCAGCGATCCGGCTGCGGTTGCGCCGGTGCTGACGGCGAACTCAGGCTAGCGCTCGCAGTTGGGTTCGGCATCCAGTTCCCCCTACCAGGCGGACAGGATGCCGCGTCTTTCAGGCGTTCTTAAAGACCAACGTCCGGCAGCGGCGGACGCGTAGCGAGCGCCTTTGCGACGATTTCTTTGACTTCGGCGAGCGTATCGCCTTGCAGCGCGAGGCGCGGCGGACGCGTGACGGCGCTGCCGCGCCCGAGCAGTTCCTCGCATAGCTTGATGCATTGCACGAGGTCGGGGCGCGCGTCGAGGTGCAACAGCGGCATGAACCAGCTATACAGCGCCAACGCTTCATCGAAACGCTTTTGGGTGGCGAGGCGAAACAGCGTCTCGCCTTCCTTCGGGAACGCGTTCGACATGCCCGACACCCAGCCTTCCGCACCCACCGCGATGCTTTCGACCACCACGTCGTCGAGGCCGGCGAACAGTACGAAGCGGTCGCCCACCGCGTTGCGCAGATCGATGAAGCGCCGCGTATCGCCCGACGAATCCTTGAAGCAGACGATGTTCTCGCAGTCCTGCAGCGCGATCAGGACGTCCGGCGTCACGTCGTTCTTGTAGATCGGCGGGTTGTTGTAGATCATCACCGGCAGGTCGGTGCTGGTCGCGACCGAGCGGAAATGCGCGGCGGTTTCGTGCGGCTTCGCGGAATAGACGAGCGCCGGCATCACCATCACGCCGTCGACGCCGACACGCGCGGCTTCACGCACCGTCTGCCGTGCGAACTCGGTCGTGAACTCGGCGACGCCCGCGACGACCGGCACCTTGCCGCCGGACGCGTCACGCGCGGCCTCGATCACCTGAAGCTTTTCCGACGTGCTCAGCGAAGTGTTTTCGCCGACCGTGCCGCAGACCACCAGACCCGACACGCCGTCCTTGACGAGATTGCTGACCACGCGGTGCGTCGCGTCGATGTCGAGCGAGAAATCCGGCTTGAACTGGGTGCTGACGGCGGGAAACACCCCGCTCCATTGGATAGCCTTGCTCACTTTATCCGTCTCCTTCAAAAAGCCGGCCGCGCCGACACACGTTGAGTATGACGACGAGTATCTGCCTTTGTCCGGAAGCGGGCTTGGGCTTTTTCGCGGCTGAAAGAGATTAAATCCGCACAGTCGGCGAGACGCGGAATGGCCGCGTCGGGTCGCGCAATCCAACTTCACGGCAACGCGGCTGCGGCGCATGTGAGCGCTGTCGCGCAAGGCGTCGACGCGGTCCTCGATGCCGAGTCCGGCATAGCGGCACGCGATGCGTCGTGACTCGTGCCGCCAGCGCGTAGGCGGTGCGACGAGGAGCGCGGGCGCTCTGTCAATCGATCAGGCGCCCAGCAATACGCCCGTTCTGATCGGCCGCGTGCCGGTCACGCGACCGAGCGGCGCACCGGCCGTCACGAAACGGATCGCGCGTCGCATGTACAGCACCCCTTCGGTCTGGCTCGCGATGGTGGTCGTCTCGTCGGTCAGCGGATCGACGATATCGAACAGCGGCTGGCCGACTCGGATCGTGTCGCCGATCTTCGCGCGGTGCACGAGAATCCCGCTTACCGGCGCATAGAACTGCTCGCTGCCCGCGAGCGGCGTCGCCGGCGACAGAAGCGGCGGCAACGGCTTGGCCTCACCGCGAATCGCACCGCGCCACACCAGATAGTCGACGAGCGCGTCGGCATCCTGCTGCGCGATTTCGTACGACACGTCGCGCTGGCCGCGGCATTCGACCGTCACCGCGATCGACCCAGTCGGCACCGGCTTGCTCGCCGGCAACTGCTGCTGCAACGTCCACCACAGCAAGCTGTGCGTTTCGTCGAACGCGCCGCCGCCCGAATCCGTCGCGAGCAACGAGGCCTCGGCGCCGAGGTAGCGCGACAGCGGCTCGAACTCGGCCCACGCAGCCTCGCTCGTGTACACATGCATCGCCGCTTCGAGCGAGCAATGCAGATCGATCACGACGTCCGCGTCGCATGACAGCTTCAGCAGCGCCAGTTGCAGCGACTCGAATTCGGTCAGCGGCTTCTGTCGCGCGAGTTCGGCCGTGAGCAGTGCGCGCACGATGCGGCGGTTCGCGTTCGCGTCGGCTCCCAGCGCCTCCTTTGCATCCTCGACGAGCTTCGTGAACTGCACGAAATGCCGGTTGAAGTTCTTGCCGCTGCCGAGATCGAAGCGGCCGACGAACTGACCGAGCACGTATTGACTGAGCCCGACCGGATTCGACACCGGCACGAGCACGATTTCCACATTCAGCGCGCCGGCCTGTTCGAGGTCCAGCAATCTCCGCTTCAGCAGCACCGTGGTCAGCATCGACGGCGTTTCGTCGGCATGCAGCGACGCCTGGATGTAGATCTTCTGCCCGCTATTGGCCGGGCCGAAATGAAACGACACCAGCTCGCGGTGCGTGCCGATAGCCGGCGA
Organism: Paraburkholderia sp. BR10954; assembly: GCF_040965775.1. NCBI lineage: Bacteria > Pseudomonadati > Pseudomonadota > Betaproteobacteria > Burkholderiales > Burkholderiaceae > Paraburkholderia > Paraburkholderia sp. BR10954. The sequence continues at coordinate 313,362 of NZ_JBFRCK010000003.1, read as the reverse complement.
CAGAAGCGGAATCGATTGCCTGTTCATGAAGGGAAAGCCGTGAAGAAAAGTTGGAAACCTGGATCAATTGCCGTACGGATCGAAGTCGAAGTACTTCTTCGCAATCTGCGCATACGTGCCGTCCTGGCGCATCGACGCGATCGCCGCGTTGATCGATGCCTGCACTTCGGTTTCATCCTTGCGCAAGCCGATGCCGACGCCGCGATCGCCCATTGAAAGCGGCTCGCCGACAAACGCGAAGCCCTTGCCCGCCGGCGTACGCAGGAAGCCGTAATCGGCTTCGACGGTGCCGAGCAACGCGCCGTCGAGCCTCCCGTTGCGCAGATCGGCGAACACCTCGTCCTGGCTCTTGTAGGCGACCACGCTCGCGCCGAGCGGCGTCCAGTTCTTCAGCGCGTAGCCCTCGAACTGCGTGCCCGACTGCACGCCGATCTGCTTGCCGGCAAGTCCGCTCGCCGTAGGCGCGAGCGATGAGCCTTGCCGCGCGATCAGCCGCGACTTGAACTGGAACAGCTTCGACGAGAACAGGATCTGCTGCTCGCGCTTTTCGGTGATCGCCATCGACGACAGCACCGCGTCGATCTTGCGTGCCTGCAGCGCCGGAATCATGCCCGAAAACTCGAGTTCGACCCACTGACAATGCGCGTGGATGCGCCGGCAAATCTCGTTGCCGAGATCGACGTCGAAGCCCTTCAGACTGCCGTCGGGGGCCTTCGAGTCCATCGGCGGATAGGTCGGGTCGATGCCGAGGCGCAACGTGTTGGCGTCGGCGGCGAACGCGCCGCTGCTGAAAGCCAGCGCGGCGCAGAGAGTCATCAGCGAAGTTTTCATGGACGGCGACGGGAGCGGATCAGGACAGCGCGATCGTAAGCTGCCGCCGTGCCTCAAAGAAGTCCCGTTCGGACTATCATGATCACTTTTACTGATCACCAGTCCCTGACGCCAATGGCATTGACGATTTCGCAGTTGCGCGCGTTCACGGCGGTCGCCGAGCATGGCAGCATCCGCGCGGCGTCGCGCGCGCTCGGCATTGCGCAAAGCGGCATCACGCAGCAGTTGCAGAACCTGGAATCGATGCTCGGCGCGACGTTGTTCACGCGCACCAATCGCGGCATTGCGTTGACCGCGCTGGGCCAGCGGCTGCTCCAGCGGGCCGGCGCGATCCTCGGTGAATGCGAGCGGGCCGAGGAGGACGTGCGTCAGTTGCGCGGCGACTACGTGGGCGAGGTCACGTTCGGCATGACGACCGAGCCGCTCGTCGACGCGTTCGCGCCGGTGCTGATGGAGTTTCGTGCGCGCTTCGAGCGCGTCGCCGTGCATCTGCGCACGGGCACGTCGCGCATGATGATTTCGTGGATCCGCGAAGGCACGTTGGATTTCGCGGTCGCGCTCGTCTCGAAGCAGACCGATACCGCCGATCTGTCGGTCACGCCACTCTATCCGTCCGACCCGGTGATCGTGTGCCGGCGCGGTCATCCGAAGGCGGGTGCGAAGTCTCTCGCCGAGCTCGTCGATTGCACGTGGGTGACGACGCGCTCGCCGAATCTGACCGAGGAGCCGCACGTCAACCGCTTGAGCCATCTGTTCGCCAGCCACGGTTTGCCGCCGCCGAAGATCGTCGCGACCGTCGAGGGCTTATACGAGACGTTGCATCTGGTAGGCGCGACGGATTGCCTGTCGCTCGAATCGTCGGTCATCACGAAGCGGGGACCGTTCGCGGACATGCTGACGACGATCCCGGTGCGCGAGCGCGCATTGCAGCAAAACGTCTGTCTGCTGCAACGCGCGGCGATTCCGCTGACGCCAGCCGCGCAGGAGTTCGCGACGATGATCGCGTCGTACATGCGCACGGTGCGGGCGCGTTGAGCCTTGAACTTCAACCCGCCGTTTCTTCGAGCGCGATCAATTCTTCGATACGCTGCCTGCGCCGGATCAGCCGCGCATTGCCGCGCTCGATCAGCACTTCGGGAGCAAGCGGCCGGCTGTTGTAGTTCGAAGACATCGACGCGCCGTACGCGCCCGCATCATGAAACACGAGCAGGTCGCCCACTTGAGGCGCGGGCATCGAGCGGCTCGTCACGACACCGCCTTCCGCCTGCGTAAACACGTCGCCGGCCTCGCACAACGGCCCCGCTACGCTGAACCAGCCGACCGGTGCATCGCTCGGCGTGCCGTCGCGTCGAAGCACGCTGATCTCGTGATGACTGCCGTAGAACGACGGCCGCACGAGGTCGTTGAAGCCCGCGTCGAGCAGCGCGAATTGTCGCGACGGCCTCCGGTTCAGCGCATGCACTTCGGCGACGAGCACACCTGCCTGCGCGACCAGAAAGCGCCCCGGTTCGATTTCGAGCCGCACACGATGCCCGACGCGCGCTTCGATGCGCCGCCGCGCGTCGTCCCACAGCCGGAAATAATGCGCGGTATCGACGCTCGGCTCGCCATCGCGATACGGAACCGACAAACCACCACCCGCGGAAATCGCCTCGATATCCTGATCGAGCTGCGACACAGCATCGACCATCGCGTCGCAGACTTTCGCGAGATGCGCGTAGTCGACACCGGAGCCGATATGCATGTGCAGCCCGACGAGCTTCAGCCGATAGCGCCGCACCAATTCGAGCGCGCGTGGCAGGTCGTCGCGCCAGATGCCGTGCTTGCTGTGCTCGCCGCCGGTGTTGGTCTTGCTGCTGTGGCCGTGACCGAAGCCGGGATTGATCCGCAGCCACACGCGATGGCCTTCGCTCGCATGTCGTCCGAACCGTTCGAGCATGTCGAGCGAGCCGGCGTTGACCGTGATCCGCTCGTCGAGCACGGTGGCTAGCGTCGCGTGGTCGAGCACGTCGGCGGTAAATACCACGCCTTCGGGTGCGTCGTGCGACACAGTTTGAGCTGCAAACCCCGCCGCAAAACTGCGCGCTAGCTCGCCCAAAGAGACTGCATCGACCATCACGCCTTCGTCGCGCATCAGCTTCAGGATGTGCACGTTCGAACAGGCCTTCTGCGCGTAGCGGATCGTGTCGAAGCTGCGCAACTGCGCGATGCGCTGGCGGATCGCGTCGGCGTCGTACACCCATAGCGGCGTGCCGTGCTGGTGCGCGAGGTCCGCGAGTTGATGGGGGTTGAATCGCGTCATGGTCGGTTGCATGTCGAAGCTTTGCGAAAGCGTTAGCCGACATGATGAGCCGCGGCGATCATTCAGTAAAATACCAATCCATCGCTCACCTATTCACTTCTGATATACCCCGAACCACTATGGCGCTCACGCACCGGCACATCGAAATCTTCCGCGCGCTGATGACAGCCGGCAGCGTCACCAAGGCAGCCGAGATGCTGTTCACGTCGCAGCCCACTGTGAGCCGCGAACTGGCGCGCATGGAACAGAGCATCGGCTTCGCACTGTTCGAGCGCGCGCAGGGCCGGCTGCGTCCAACGCAATCCGCGCTGACGCTGTTCGACGAGATTCAGCGCGCGTATGTCGGGCTCGAGCGCGTCGCGTCGACGGCGGCCGTGCTGCGCGAATTCAAGGGCGGCCAGCTGTCCGTGATCGCGCTGCCGGTGTTTTCGCATTCGATCCTGCCGGGCGCCGTCAAACGCTTTCACGATGCGCAGCCGGGTGTCAGCGTATCGATCGCGACGCAGGAGTCGCCGTTTCTCGAAGAATGGCTGACCGCGCAGCGCTACGACCTCGGCCTCACCGAGCACGACGCGCCGCCGCCCGGCACGCGGCTCACGCCGCTGATCGCCGTCGATGAAGTGTGCGTGCTGCCCGACGCTCACCCGCTGCTCGCGAAACGCGTGATCGCGTTGAAAGACTTCGCCGATCAGGCGTTCATCAGCCTGTCCGCCAACGATCCGTACCGGCTGCAGATCGACGAAGCGTTCGCGCGGGCTGGCATCGCGCGCCGCCTGCTGATCGAAACGCCGACCGCGGTGTCGGTGTGCAGCTTCGTGCGGCAACGGCTCGGCATCGCGATCGTCAATCCGCTGACCGCGCTCGATTTCGCGGGCCGCAATCTGCATATCCGGCCGCTCGCGTTATCGCTGCCTTTTCGCGTCAGCGTGATCCGTCCCGAGCACCGGCCCGCGCATCCGCTCGCGGACGCGTTCGTCGGCGCGCTGCAAAGCGAAGCCGCCGCGCTGCGACTACAATTGAAACGTCACACCAGCCCCACACAGTCCTCGCAGTCATAGCAGTCACGGCGGCGCCCGTCGTCATCACCCGCGAATCCGCGCAGCAGCACGCGCGCTCGCGCGGGGCCACCGCCCGAACCGTCCGCCGCGCGAACCGGGCACGCTTCAAGCTGACATCACCCGCATACCGATTACCGACGCGCCGCGCGTTCGCGCCGCATCGGCGCGCCGTTTTCGAGTCCTCACGTCATAGACCCTCAACAGGAGTGTTCCACATGATGAATCGAGACAATCCCGTCTGGCTGATCACAGGCTGTTCCACCGGCTTCGGCCGCGAGCTCGCGAAGCTCGTGCTCGAACGCGGCTGGCGCGCGGTCGTCACCGCGCGCGATGCATCGAAAGTGAAGGACATCGCCCAGGGGCACGGCGAGCGCGCGCTGGTGCTGCCGCTCGACGTGACCAATCGCGCGCAGATCGAAACCGTGGTCGCGCAGGCGAAGCGCCATTTCGGCCGCATCGACGCGCTCGTCAACAACGCGGGCTACGGTTATCTGGCCGCGATCGAGGAAGGCGACGACAGCGAAGTCCGCGCGATGTTCGAGACCAACGTGTTCGGTCTCATCGACATCACGAAGGCCGTGCTGCCGATCATGCGCGAGCAGCGCAGCGGTTTGATCGTCAACGTGTCGTCGATCGGCGGCATTACGAGTTTCGCGGCGACCGGCTTTTATCATGCGACCAAGTATGCGGTCGAGGGGTTGTCGGAATCGCTCGCGCTGGAAGTGAAGCCGCTCGGCATCGGCGTGCTGATCGTCGAGCCGGGGCCGTTCCGCACCAACTGGGCGGGGCCGTCGATCAAGCAGTCGGCGACGCTGATCGACGACTACGCGTCGACCGCCGGCGAACGCCGCAAGCAGACCGAAGCGCGCAGCGGCAAGCAGGCCGGCGACCCGGTGCGCGCCGCGCAGGCGATCATCGATGCAGCGTTGTCGGACACGCCGCCGCTGCGTCTGCTGCTAGGCAAGGCCGCGCTCGATCTCGCGTACAAGAAGCTCGATTTCATGCGCGGCGATTTCGACACATGGCGAGCGACGACCGAGGGCGCGGACTATCCGGAACGGACGGCGTAGAGCAGGTTTATCAGGCGAGCCTCGGCGCGCCCCTTAAAACTCCACCAGCGCAAAATCGTCCTTGCCCACATCGCACAGCGGGCAGCGCCAGTCGGCCGGCACATCGGCCCAGCGCGTGCCCGGCGCGATGCCCTCTTCCGGCACGCCGGCGGCTTCGTCGTAGACCCAGCCGCAGATCACGCAGACCCATTGCTTGAACTCCTCGGCCGTGGCGGCGTTCGCGGCCGACGGCGCATCGGGCGTAGCGGGTGCGGCGGCATCCGCCGCAGTCGTGCGCGCCGTCGGATCGAGGCTCACGACGAGCGGCGCGACCGTGCCGCTACCGGTTCCCGCGAGCCGCGCCTGCAAGCTGTCGAGCAGGCGCTGCGCTTCGTCGTGGGTCAGATCGATCCAGTACGGATCGCCGGCGCCATCGTTGAGCCGCTCTGGGGAAAACTGGATTTCTACGGCTACGCCCTTTTTGTACATGGCAATCGGAATCTCGAGAAAGCCGGCGACGCGCGCCGGCGTAAGGCTGCCCGCGCGACGCGGGCGCTGCTTCAGTGCGTCTGTACCAGCAGGTTCAGCGCGTACGACGCGATCAGGCCCGCGGCGCCGATCAGGCCAAGCAGTTGCAGCAGAGTGAGGGATTTACGCGAGGCGGCGGGGGTTTGTTGCGTGGTCACGAGTGAGTCTTGAAGTTTGGAAAAAGCGCAATGGTACACGGGTGCGGACGCGACGAATGTCGATTGGCGCAAACTCGCGAGCAATAACAGTACCGTGCGACATTATCGCCGCTTGCACGCCGCGCATTGTCTACCGTGCGGAGATGGATTAATTCCCAGCGGGGGAGAAAGCCGTGGCGGGACGGGTTGCGCGGCGCCGGTGAACACACCCGCGCCGCGCTGCGTTCAGGTCTTCGCGAGCGGATTGCCGTGACGCGAATCCCAGAAGCGGATCACCGAGGTATCGCCAGTGCCCGCGCCGACCACCCGGTCCGGCGCGCCGCACTCGCGCAGCAGCGCGCGCAGGTCGTTGATGACCGGGAACACCTCGTGATTCCAGTCGGCTCCCTGCGAATCGTGGGCGCGCTGCTCCGCCTCGACGATCTCGCGATCCTCCTTGAAAATGCGCTCAGTGAACCATACCAGCAGCGGCCATGCGAGATTCATCACGCCCGGAATGCCGGGCTTGCGGATCGACAGCAGCCCGAAGGTTCGGTTGGTGCGCTGCTCGCGATCGAGCGGCACATAGACGATCCACAGGTCCATCACCAGCGTCTTGTCGTCGTTGCGGATCTGCAGGGTCTGGTATGGGTATTCGGTGCGGATCGTCATCACGTCTTTATGGTTGAAGCCACCGGTCTTGCGCCTCTCGCCGAACACCATCGCCTCGCCAATCGGCTGCTGACCCGCCATCCGCGCGAACGTATAGTCGATCTCGACCCAGCCCTCACCGCGCCGCCGCCCGAGCGAACGCGCGCGCATCTGCCCCATCTGGCGCCGATGCAGGAACTGGTGATTCATGTCCATCAGGTTCTCGTGCATGAACGAATAATGACACTTGACCGGACGGCCGAAGCGGCGCGTCTTGTACTTCGGGTCCGACACCGAGCAAAAGCCCGGCAGCGGCCGTTCCTCGGCGAGCGTGGCATCGCCGGGAAACACGAAGATCAGTCCCGCCACTTCCTGACACGGATACGAGCGCACGCCGTTCGGCAGACGCTCGCGGCCGAGGTAGGGCACATCGATGCAGGTGCCCGAGCAGTCGTAGGTCCAGCCGTGATAGCCGCAGCGAATCGATTCGCCGTCGACCACGCCCTGATGCAGGGGCACCTGCCGATGCGCACAGCGATCTTCGAGCGCGAACACCTTGCCGCTCTCGGTGCGCGCGAGCACGATCGGATCGCCGGCGAAGGTCACGCCGAGCGTCTTGCCGCGCTTCACTTCATGCGACCACGCGAGCGGGTACCAGTAATCGGGATGAATGGCGACGCGGCGCAGATCACGCACCGGCGCGTCGTGAGTGGCTTGAGCAGGCGCGGCGGCAAGCGCGGCGCCGGCGATTTCCTGTTCCTGTTCTAGCGGGGGAACTGCATGCATAGGTCAAGCCTCCGTGCACGAGCGGATAGAAGGTTGCCGCGCTGCATGGCAGTGCGGCATCTTTACCAGTCTACTTGATGCAGCCGCAGCATGGCACTGTGGCGGGACGCGCGATGCGTCGCAGCACACATTGCGCATCGGCCGCATCGGCGTGAAGGATCTACCTTTACCACACCCGCCCTACAGAAACATTGACCTGGGTTATGAGCTGTCCATCGACGTGCTCAATCGTCGTCGCGAGCGACGAGCCCGGTGCGTCGTTGCACGCCCCATGCACGGCCGCCGCGCAAAAAGTGCAGCCAGCCAAGCGCGGCGCCCAGATGACGCGCGAGCTGGAACGTGAACGGTTCGGCGACGGCCGCGAGCATCGCCATGCCGAGGCTGTTGCCGCTGCGCTCGCCGGTCCAGCGCCGGTACAAATGGATGCTCCACAGGTAAAACGCCAGATCGATCGCCGTTTTCAGACCGATCACGCTGAAGATCGACACGACGATCGCGCCATGTCCGCCGAATAGAAAACCGAGTAGCAACGCGAATGCCGTGAGGCCGTAGATCGGCTGCATCGTGTCGACCGCCTTGATCGGCAGCATCAGCATGCCGAGCGTGCCGTAGCGCGGATTGCCGGTCATGTCGCGGTTCCAGTACTGCGTCTGCAGGAAGCCCGCGAACCAGCGGCGACGCTGGCGCAGAAAGCTTGCGAGGGTGTCGGGCGCATCGGTGCGCGCATGCGCTTCGCCGACCACGCGCACGTCCCAGCCGAGCTCGTGATCGACCGAATAGCGGCGCAGCCGGTGAATCAGCTCGTAGTCCTCGACCAGACACTGCGGATCGAAGCCGCCGACCGCGACAAGCGCATCGCGGCGGAACGACGCGAATGCGCCCGAGATCAGCAGCAGGCTGTCCGCGCGCATCCACGCGAAACGTGCGATGAAGTTACGCATGTACTCGTAGGTCTGGAACCACTGGAACACGCGGCCCGACAGCGACTTGCCGCAGACCGGCACGAGAATGCCCGCCGCCGCGACCAGCGACGGTTCGCTCGCGAACGCGGCGCGCATCGCGTAGGTGGCGTCGTCGTCGAGCAGCGTGTCGGCGTCGACGGTCATCACGGTGTCGGTCGTCATCACGGTGATCGCGGCGTTCAGCGCGCGCGCCTTGCCGCCGTGCGGCACGCGCAGCCAGAACAGATTCGAATGCAGCGAACTCGGCGCGCTCAGCACGCCTTCGGCGGCGGGCGTGAGGCCGAAGCGTTGCGTGAGCAGGTCGGCTGTGGCGTCGGTGGAGCCGTCGTCGGCGATCACGATCTGCGCCGGGCCGTGCGTCTGCCTCAGCAGCGCTGCGAGCGTCACCGGCAACACGGCGGCCTCGTTATGCGACGCGACGATGACACCCATGCCCGGCAGTTCGCGCCGTTCGTAGTCGGCTTCGAGCGGCGCCGCGCGGCGCGTGAGCGGCAACGATTTCCACGTGACGAACGCGAGCAGCAACGTGTCATAGACGACATATGCAATCCCGGTTGACCACGCAAGCGCACCGCGCAGAAAGAACGCGCGCGCAAACAGCAGCGCCCACAGCACGACGACGCTGGAATGGATCAGCGTGCTCCAAAGCGTCGCGCGACGCGGCAGGATGCGTGGTGACGCGGCCGCGAGTGCCTGTTCGAGGGTCTTCTTCAAAGCGAATATTTCAGGTTGGGGCTGGTGGCGGTTGGTTGATGAAACCGTGTTCGTGCCGCGGCTTTACGGCTTCATGCGCTTCAACACCGATTTGCGATCGAGCCATTCATGCTTGAGCGCGCCGCCGATATGCATCGCCAGCAACGCATAAAGCGTATAGCCGAGCCACGTATGCAGCACGCCGAAGCGATCGTGCAATGTCTCCTTCAGCGTCGGGTCGAGGTGCATCACATAGCCGATACGCGGCCATTGGAACAGGCCGAACCACTGCATCGGATGCGTGGCCGCGCCCTTCCACGCGGAATCGTGCAGCCAGCCGGACAGCGGCAACGCAATCATCAGCAAATACAGCGCGAAGTGCGCGAGATGCGCGGCCATCTTTTCCCACGACGCAAACTCGCGCGGCAACGGCGGCGGCTTGTGCGACACGCGCCACAGAATGCGCAGCAGCGCGAGCCCGAGCACCGTGATGCCGATCGATTTGTGCGTGTCGATCACCGGACGCACCCAGTCGTCGGGCAGGGAATCAGCGGACAGAGCGAGCACGACGTTGACGATCATCAGCAACGCGATCAGCCAGTGCAATGTCATCGCGGTGCGCGTGTAACGCGGCGGGTAAGTCGCATCGGTCGAATCGGCCAGGGAGTTCGCTTGGGTGTTCATAGGGGTTCCGTTCACGAAGGCGATGAAAGGTGCGAAAGATGTTTGAAAATCGACGCTGCCGGTATCAGGCAAACGCCCAAGTTTGCCGTCTTATTCCGTAAAACGCTTAACGTGCATGTTTCAGTTTGTTTCGGGCTTTTGATTTCGCGCACCGACTCGTTTCACGGGATGACGCGGGTCCTTGGTCCGCTCATCGCTCAACTGCCGCTCGCCCCAAGCGCGCACTGCTTCGGCGAACAAACGCAGCGCGGTCGGCGGATGACGGTTGGCCGGGTAGTACAGGCACAAGCCCACGAAGGTCGGGCTCCACTCCGGCAGCAACTGCACGAGCCGGCCGCTCGCGACGTGTTCGGCCACATGGTCGAGCGGCACCCAGGCGATGCCGATGCCGGCCAGCGCCGCTTCGACCATCAGGTTCACATTGCCGAGCGTCATCGGTCCATCGACGTCGATACTCGCGCTCTTGCCGCGATGCGTGAGGTCCCAGCGATACAGCGTGCCGCTTTCAAAGCGAAAGCGAATGCAACGGTGCCGCATCAGATCGTGCGGCGCCTTGGGCGCGGGATGACGCGCGAGATACTCGGGCGACGCGGCCGCCACCAGACGCATGTCACGCCCGAAGCGGACCGCGATCATGTCGCGCGGCACGTCCTCGAGCACGCGGATGCCCGCATCGAATCCTTCGGCGACGATATCGACGAGCCTCGAATCGACCACGAACTCGACGTGAATCTCCGGATAGCGCGCGAAGAAATCGGGCAGCACATGCCGCACGAGCTGTTTCGCGGACGCCTCTGAAGCGCTGATGCGGATCGTGCCCGACGGCCGGTTGCGCGCGGCCGTGACTTCCCCGACCGCGTCGTCGAGATCCGCCAGCGCCGGACGCACGCGCCGTAGCAATTGCTCGCCAGCTTCCGTCAACGCGACCGAACGCGTAGTGCGATTGAAGAGCCGCACGTCGAGACGCGACTCCATGTTGCGCATTGCGTGACTCAACGCCGACGGCGACAGCCCGAGCACGCGCGCGGCGGCGCTGAAGCTGCGCTGCTCGGCGATCGTGATGAAGGCGGTCAGTTCGGCAAGGCCCGCGCGCGGCAGTCGGGAATTCGCCATTTGTGAATTCAATTCAATACGTCATGCAAGTATAGAGATATTGTTGAGCCGCACACAGCAACCTAAACTCGCTTCCAGTGCCACGGCTCGCGTGGCTCGTGTCGCATTCAAAGCGTCGTGGTCGCGGCAGCAGCCGGGGCCGGGCGCATCAACTGGAGCATCGTATGCAAACACGTCAACTCGGTAAAAGCGGCCTCGAAGTATCCGCGCTCGGCCTCGGCTGCATGGGCCTGAGCTTCGGCTACGGCCCTGCCACCGAAAAAGCGGCCGGCATCGAACTGATCCGCGCGGCCTTCGAGCAAGGCGTCACGTTCTTCGATACCGCCGAGGTCTATGGTCCGTTTGTGAACGAAGAGCTGGTCGGCGAAGCAGTCGCGCCGTTTCGCGATCAGGTGGTGATCGCGACCAAGTTCGGCTTTCGGGACGGCGACACCAAAAAGCCGCTCAACAGCCGGCCCGAAAACATTCGCGCTGTCGCCGAGGCTGCGTTGAAGCGCCTGAAAACCGACCGCATCGATCTGTTCTATCAGCATCGCGTCGATCCGAACGTGCCGATCGAGGACGTCGCCGGTGCGGTGAAAGATCTGATCGCCGCAGGCAAGGTCGGGCACTTCGGCCTGTCCGAAGCGGGCGTGGAGTCGATCCGCCGCGCACACGCGGTGCAGCCGGTCGCGGCGTTGCAAAGCGAGTATTCGCTGTGGTGGCGCGAGCCCGAAGCCAGCGTGCTGCCGACGCTCGAAGAACTCGGTATCGGCTTCGTGCCGTTCAGCCCGCTCGGCAAAGGCTTTCTGACCGGCGCGATCGACGAACGCACGACCTTCGACAAGAGCGATTTCCGCAATATCGCGCCGCGCTTCTCGGAAGAGAACCGCAAGGCGAATGCCGCGCTCGTCGACGTGCTCGGCCGGATTGCAGATGGCAAAGGCACGACGCGCGCGCAGATCGCGTTAGCGTGGCTGCTCGCGCAGAAGCCATGGATCGTGCCGATTCCGGGCACGACGAAGCTGCCTCGCCTCGCGGAGAACGTCGGCGCCGCCAGTGTCGTGCTGACGCCGGCGGATCTCGCCGACATCGAAGCGGCGCTCGAGCAGATCAAGGTGGTGGGCGAGCGCTATCCGGCGCAGCTTCAGCGGTTCATCAACCGCTAGGCGGTGCTCGGTCGCGGCGTTTCAGGTTTTGGACCTATGCCGTGGTTTGCCTGGCTTTTTGCCCGGCGTTTTGCTCGATGGCTTGCCTGGCTTTTTGCCCGGTGCCCCGCAGATCAGCGCGACGCCAGCCTGCGCCGTCGCACGCAGCGACTCGCGCGAGTCGCCCGCGCGCGAGCGCAGCGCGAGAGTATGCAGAATCGCCGATGCGACTTTGGCGAGCAGCGCGGGACTCGCGGCGGCATCGAGCTCGCCTTGCGCTTGCGCGCGTTCGAACCGTCGCTCGAACTCCGCATCGAACGTGGCAAGACCGTGCGCGAGCTTGTCACGTACTTGCGCATCCGCTCTCGACTCCACCGCCGCCGTGCCGATCAGAAAGCACCCGCGCGCCACCTCGCCCGGTGGAAAGTAGAGCGCGAGCGAGCCTTCGTATACGGCCAGCAACGCCTCGGCGAGTGGCCGGTCACCATGCAGCGCGGCTTGCATCGCATCGCGGCCAAACGCGATGTAGCGATCGAGCGAGTCGAGATACAGCGCGTGCTTGTCGCCGAAAGCGCCGTACAGGCTCGGCCGGTTCATGCCGGTCGCCTCGCTCAACGCGTCGAGCGACGTGCCCGAGTAGCCGCCATGCCAGAACGCGTCGCGCGCATCGTTCAGGGCCTGTTGCGAATCGTAGCTACGCGGTCGTCCGCGCGAGCGTTTTTCCGTTTTTGTACCGGTATGCATAAAATTCTCTGGCGTCATCCATTTTTGTTCACTATAGTACAAAAACACCTTCACCGACGACCGGAGACATCAGCATGGAGCTTTATTTTTCGCCGCTCGCGTGTTCGCTCGCCACGCGCATTTCGCTTTACGAGGCCGGCGCCGATGCGCGCTTTGTCGAAGTCGACACGAAATCGAAGCGGCTGCGAGATGGCTCCGATTTCTATCCGATCAATCCGCTCGGCCAGGTCCCCGTGCTTCGCACCAACGACGGTTGGCTGCTGCGCGAAAACACCGCGATCCTGCCTTATGTCGCCGATGCCTTTCCGGCGGCCGCGCTCGCGCCGCTTGCCGGCACGGCGGAACGCGCGAAGTTGCAGGAGTGGCTTGGCTTCATCAGCACGGAACTGCATAAGGGAGTATTCGTGCCGCTGCTCGATCCGGACGCGGCCGCCGACGTTCTTAGCTATACACACAAAAAGGTGGCGTTGCGATTGAATCTGCTGGAGCAGCATTTGCATGGACGCGAGTTTTTGCTGGAGCGGTTTTCCGTCGCGGATGCTTATCTGGTCACTGTGTTGAACTGGGCGCGCTACAGCGGCGTCGAGCTCGCGCAGTGGCCATCGGTGCGGCAGTACTACGAACGCACCGCGCGGAGGCCATCCGTTGCAAAAGCGATGGCGGAGGAGTACGTGCTTTATCGCGAGGAACAGGACAGACGCAAAGCCGCGGCCATGTAGTCTTGTTCACTAGCTCAACCGCAAACTCCGCAATACGTCGAGCACATACTGAGTCGGACGCTCCACCGTACCCGCGCGAAAGGCCAGGCCCAGCTGTCGCCATAACGCCGGGCGCAGCGCCGCGTGGTGGCGTCGTTCAGAATCAGCGGCTTCGCGGCGATCCATTGCGGCGTGATGCGCGTTACTGCTCGGGTTCGTCTTTACAGGCGTCGTGCTGGCCCTTGCCGTGATGGCGATGATCTGGACGGCGTCTCGCCCCCCGCTCAAAGGCAAGGACTGCTCGGACCGCATCGCAAACGGCGAACACGCGAGCTTCGTCGCGTTCTTCCAGGACCCGGCGGACCACGGAGCGTTGCTGCGGTCGATCGAAGATTGCGCGAGATGAGCGTCGTTGCGGCGAAATAACGCGCCGGTCGGCCGCGCCATCCCACACCCTCGCCAGGGAATATCCCACTTCCCGCGATACCACGGGCACAATACCCGGCGATAATGCCGGGGGCACCCGCGTCTTTTCCGTTCGATATCCGAACGCGCCGATTGCCCGCGCCGCCAGTGTTCCCTTTCGATGCACCCATGAGCCACGCTACCGCCGACCAACCCGCCTCCGCCGACTCCGCTCCGAACTCGCCGCGCTTCCTGTTGTTCCTGATCTGCCTGTTCGCATCCGCCGGACAGCTCGCCATCGACATCTACGTGCCCGCGCTGCCCGCGATGGCGCACTACTTCGGCACCTCGCCGCAAGCGATCCAGACCAGCGTCACCGGCTACATGGCCGCCTACGCGTTCGGCCAGCTGATCTTCGGTCCGATCGCCGACGCGTATGGCCGCAAGCGCGTGCTCGCGTTCGGCCTGACCGTCTACACGGTCGGCTGTCTGCTGTCGCTCGCTGCGCCGAATCTCGAGACGTTCATCCTCGCCCGTGCGTTGCAGGGCTTCGGCATCGCGAGCACGAACCTGCTCGCGAAGGCGATCATCACCGATTCGTTCGCGGGTCAGGCGTTGCTGCATGCGTTCACGTACATGTCGATCGCATGGGGGCTCGCGCCGATCGTCGCGCCGGTGATCGGTGCGCACCTGCAGACGGCGTTCGGCTGGCGCGCGTGCCTCGTGTTCCTGCTGATCTATTCGCTGGTGATGTGGGCGCTCTTGTGGCCTTATCGCGAGACCTTGCCGAAGCCCGTGCATCTCGAACCGCGCACGCTGACCGCGAACGCGCGCAAGGTGCTCGCGAGCCCCGTGTTCCAAAGCTGTTTCCTCGCGCAGGGCCTGTGCTACAGCATCCTGCTCGTGTTCAACATCGTCGGGCCGTTCATGGTGCAGACCACGCTGCACAAGCCGCCGACCTTCTTCGGCTATCTCGCGCTCGGCATCGGCATGATGTACTTCCTTGGCGGTCTGTCGAATCGGCTGCACGGTCCGCGTCTGCCGAGCGCCGAGCAGCGGTTGCGCATCGGCGCGCGGCTGATGGCGGCCGCGTCGGTTGTGATGCTGCTGCTCGCGCTGACGGTCGGCCTGCGCGTGTGGACGCTCGCGACGCCCGTGCTGGTGATGGGCTTCTGCGCCGGCGCGATGTATCCGACGCTGATGGCTAAGGGCAACTCGCTGTTCCCTCACATCGCGGGCCTGACGAGCGCGATTCTCGGCTGCGCGCTGCTGCTGGTGTCCTCTGCGATGATGGGGCTGGCCGGCTTCGTGTCGGTGCAGGTGCTCACGCCACTCGCGCTGTTCTTCGTGGTCCTCGCGTTCGTCGTGGTGATGATGGTGACGAAGCTGCTGCGCCATCTCGAGCAGGTACAGCCCGCGGCCGCGGCGACCGCGAACGGCAACGCAGCGTGAGCCGGTACATGAGCCTGACCGAGCGCCAGACCTTCATCCGTACACGCGCGGACCGATGAGCGGCATGCGCGAGCACATCTCCGCGTCCGCTTCCGAGCGGATCGATCCCACCGTCTGGAAGGTCGCGGCGGTCGTGTCGATCGGTTCGTTCATGTCGCAGATGGATTCGACGCTCGTCAACGTGTCGCTGTCGACGATCGGCCATACGCTCGATGCGTCGATCGCCACCGCGCAGTGGATCGTCAGCGGCTACCTGCTCGCGATGGCGTTGATGTTGCCGCTCAACGGCTGGCTGGTCGACCGCATCGGCGCGAAGCGGCTGTACCTGTTCTGCTTTTCGACGTTCACGATAGCGTCGATGCTGTGCGGCGCGGCGCAGACGATCGGCGAGCTGATCGGCGCGCGCATCTTCCAGGGCCTCGTTGCCGGTGTGCTCGTACCGATGGCGCAGATGATGATCGGACGAGTGGCCGGCAGGAACCTCGAGCGCGTGATGGGCTTCACCGCGCTGCCCATTCTGCTCGGTCCCATTCTCGGCCCGGTGCTGGGCGGGCTCGTCCTCGCGCACGCGAGTTGGCCGTGGCTGTTCTTCATCAATGCGCCGGTGGGCGCTGTCGGCATCGCGATGGCGGTGTTGCTGCTGCCGCGCGATGCCCCTGCGTCGCAGAAGCGGCCGTTCGATTTCACCGGCTTTGCGCTGATCTCCCCTGGGCTGGTCGCACTCGTCTATGGACTTCAGAACGCGTTGCGCGCGGTGGGCCTCGCGTGGCTGCTCGCGGGCGTCGTGTTTCTCGTCGGGTTCGCGCTGTACGCGTTGCGCAAAGGCGATGCCGCGCTGATCGACGTGCGCATGTTTGCAAGGCGTACGTTCTCGGTCGCGGCACTCGCGCAGTTCTCCGCGAACGGGATCATGTATGGACGACAGCTTGCAGTGCCGCTGTTTCTGATCGCGGGCTGCGGTTTGTCGGCCGCGCACGCGGGCGGCCTGCTCGCGGCGACCGGCGTCGGCATGATGTGCTCGTTCCCGCCGATCGGCTGGTTGACCGAGCGGCTCGGTTGCCGCGCGCTCGCGGCGGGCGGCGCATTGCTGGCGTTTCTGAGCACGCTCGTGTTTCTGTGGATGAGCATCGCTTCGTTCTCGGCCGGATGGGCCGCTGTCAGTCTGTTCGTTGCGGGCGTCGGTCAGGGGACGATCAGCGTGCCATCGATCTCGGCCGCGTATTCGTCGATCGCGAGAGAACGGCTCGCGGTCGCGAATACGGCGTTGAACATCGCGCAGAGAGTGGGCGGTCCGTTCGCCACGACGCTGCTTTCGATGGCGATCGCGTTGACGCTGCATGGTGCTTCGGATGTCCAGCCCAGCCGATTTCTGCCGATGTTCGTGCTGCTGGCCGCGCTGCATTTGCTGTGCTTCGCAGCGACGATGTGTCTGCCAGTTCGGGTTCGGAGGGCGTAGGATGCCTCAGCGCATATTCCCGCGCCCGTGCTTCACAGTAGTCGCAAGCCGCCGTCACACTCGATCACCGCCCCCGTCATGAACGTGTTCTCCAGCAGAAACTGCAGCGCGTGCGCGACATCGTCGGCCTGGCCGACGCGCCGCACCGGTAGCGTTTCGCTTTGCTGCCGAAACAGCTCGCTTTTCACGCTCGCCGGAAATCTGTCCCACCACGGCGTATCGATCACCCCCGGCGACACCGCGTTCACGCGCAGCGGCGCCAGCTCGCGCGCCAGCGTGCCGATCATGCTTTCGAGTGCGCCGTTGATCGCGCCCAGACCCGCCGTACCCGGATTCGCGATGCGCGCCGAAATCGCGGTCAGAAACGTGATGCTGCCGTCGCGACGCAGCGCGGGCAGCGCGGTCTGCGCCGCTTCGAGCTGCGGCCAGAACTTGGCCTCGAAGCCGCGCCGCAGCGCGGCCAGATCCAGCTCCGCAAACGGCCCCGCGCCTTCGCCGCCCGACAGCGTCATCACCAGATGATCGATCCGGCCGAGGCCGCCGAAAAACCGTTCGAGCGCCGCGCGATCGGTGCAATCGAGCGCGTCGCCCGTCACCTGTGCGCCGATGCCGCTCAGCGCATCGTCCAGCTTGGCGCGGTCGCGCCCCACCGCGACGACGCTCGCACCAGCCGCCGCGAGCCGCTTCACCGTCGCGAGCCCAACACCCGACGAACCACCCAGCACCACGACCTTCTGATTTTGCCAGTCCATTTCATTGCTCCTGAGAGTGAACGGAAGACCCCGTGGCAGTAGAATGCGCGGTGCACGCCCATCATTCAAATCGTTTAATGTCATGGCCAACATCATTGAAAATGATTTTCGGCGCTTCGACCTGAACCTGTTGCTGACCTTGCGCGCGCTGCTGGAAGAGCGCAGCGTCACGCGTGCCGCGCAGCGGCTGTTTCTTGGCCAACCGGCCGTCAGCGGCGCACTGAAACGCTTGCGCGAGACCTTCGGCGACGAGCTGTTCGTGCGCACGCCGCAAGGCATGACGCCGACGCCGCGCGCGCTCGAACTCGCGCGGCAGATCGAGCCATTCCTGCAATCGCTGCATCAGGCGCTCACGCAGCCGTCCGTGTTCGATCCGGCCCGCGCGCAGCGGGTGTTCCGCATCGGCCTCAGCGATTCGCTCGAACTGCTGCTGATGCCGGAGATCATGGCGCGCCTCGCCGTGGCAGCGCCCGGCGTGAAGCTGATCGCACGCTCCACCGATTCGACGCGCGCCGCCGCGATGCTCGACGATGGCGCGATCGAACTCGCAGTCGGCGTGTTCCGCGAGTGCGTGCCGTGGCAGCGACTCATGCCGCTGTTTTCATGGCGCTTCGTGAGCGTCTACAACCCGCAACTCGTCAAGACGCGTCGCAAGCATCTGTCGAGGGACGAATTTCTGCGCCACCGCCACGTGCTGACTTCGTTCAGCGCCGAGCTGCGCGGCTTCATCGATGAACGACTGGAGCTGCAGGGACTGAAGCGCGAGGTCGTGTTTTCGAGTTCGAACTTCGCGACCAGTCCGTTCATCGTGCAACGCACGGCGGCGATCGCGACCGTGCCGGAGTTCATCGGCCGCGTCTGGCGCGATACGCTCGGTCTCGCGCTCAGCCCGTTGCCATTCGAAGTGCCGGGCTACGAGGTTTCGTTGATGTGGGCCGCGGCGCACGATCAGGACCCGGCGTTGGCGTGGTTGAAGCGCGAGTTCGCGGATGCGTTCGGCACGGCTGACAGCACGGCGCGTGCGGCTAATTGACAGCGACGTGTGCTACGGTTCACCAGCATCACATTGCGTTGCGTCTCGTTTCACCGCTTCGCCATCGCCCGTTCAAGCCAGGAGGAAATCCCGATGACTCAGCACATCGCAAAAGGCACCTTCATCGTCTCCCTTCAACCGATGCCGTTCGAAAACGCGGAGGCCGAATCGAAGCTCGGCCGCATGTCGATCGACAAGCAGATCTCCGGCGATCTCGTCGCGACCACCCAAGGGCAAATGCTGAGCGCGATGACGAACGTCAAAGGCTCGGCTGGCTATGTCGCGCTCGAACAGGTGAGGGGCACGCTGGCGGGCAAGCAGGGCACGTTCGTGCTGCAGCATATCGGCGTGATGAATCGCGGTGCTGCGTCGCTGGCGGTGACGGTCGTGCCCGATTCGGGCACGGGCGAGCTGAGCGGCATTGAAGGCGAGTTCAAGATCGACATCGTCGATGGCGCGCATTCGTACGAGTTCGCTTATCGGCTGCCCGGCGGTTGACATGCCGAAACCCGAGCGGCCACGACACGAGCTAGCCGGGCAGGCAGGACACGGAGCTAGACCCCGTACCCTGCTGCCGGGCTTGCGGGTTCAACACCTCGGCGCTCAATGCCCCGCGATCGTCAGCGATGCCGTCAACGCATTCGGATCGCGCGAAGAAGCCCCCGCGATCATTTGATAGACGCCACCGTTGAGCTTCCACACGTGATTGGTCGCGTCCCAGGTCGACAGCAGCTTCGGCGCAATCGATACGCTGATCTGCTGCGACTGCCCCGCCTGCAACGCGACCTTTTGCCAGCCGACCAGGCGCTTCGGGGGTTCGCCAAGACCGCTCGGCAACGCGGCATAAACCTCGGCGATTTCCGCGCCCGCACGTGAGCCCGTATTCTTGACGTTGAAGGTCACAGTCACATTGCCACTGGCATCCACTTGCGCGTTGAGGCCCGAGTAGCTGTAGCTGGTATAGGACAGCCCATAACCGAACGGGAACAGCGGCGCGATCTGCTTGCCGTCATACCAGCGGTACCCCATGAAGAGCCCTTCGCTGTAGTTGACGGTCGTGTCGGTGGCCGAGATCGTCGGCTGCGGCAGATCCGCGTCCTGCATCGGGAAGGTGATCGGCAATTTGCCGGATGGATTCACGGTGCCGAACAGCAGATCGGCAATCGCCTCGCCGCCCTGCACGCCCGGATACCAGGCTTCGAGCACGCCATGCACGTTGCCGAGCCATGGCATCAGGACCGGGCTGCCGTTTTCGAGCACGACGATCACGCGCTTCGCTTGCGCCGCGACCGCGGTGATCAACGCGTTTTGATCGTAGCTCTGGTTATAGATGTCGGTCGCATTGCTCGGCAGGCTCAGACTTGGCAGATCCGCGCCTTCGCTTTCCCATTGCGTCGCGAACACGATCGCCACGTCTGCCTTCGCGGCCGCGGTGGCCGCCGCCGCCGCGTTCGTGCCGTCGACGAAGGTCACGCTCGCGTTCGGCGCCTTCGCCTGAATCGCGGCTAGCGGTGCCGATTTGTACCACGTCGCGCAGGTGCTCAACAGCGGCGACGGCGACACGCAGCCGGATACCGCGTTGCCCGCGGCCGCCGGCACGGCGCCCGAGCCGCCGCCCGACAGCACGCCCGCATCCGCGTGACCGCCGATCACCACGATCGACGACAACCCCGCCGCTTTCAGCGGCAGCACCGGCTGCGAATCGCCGCTCGCAACTGCGTTCTTCAACAACACCGACGATTGCTGCGCGACCTGCAACGCCAGCGCATTGCCCGCGGTTTGATCGACACTTCCGCCCGTGGTCGGCGGCGAATCGAAGACGCCATAGCGGATCATCGTGCGAAGCTTGCGCTGAACCATGTCGTTGAGTCGCGACATGGGCACGCTGCCTGCATTGACCGCGCTCGTCAGCGCGGTGTTGAAATAGGACGTCAGCGTGAAGCCTGGAATCGACGCTCCGCCGCCGAGATCGCCGGGCTCTTCTTCATCGAGGCCGGCCAGCGCCGACGCGACGGTACTGTGCGTGGCGGTCCAGTCCGATTGCACGACGCCCTTGAAGCCCCACTCGTTCTTCAGCACGGTGGTCAGCAGATACGGGTTTTCGCACGCATACACGCCGTTCACCAGGTTGTACGAACACATCACGTTGCCGGGCGTGCCCTGCGTGACGCCGAGTTCGAAGGCGAGCAGCTCGGTCTCGCGCATCGTGCGTTCGTCAACGACCGAGTTGCTCGTCATGCGGTTCGTTTCCTGATCGTTCATCGCGTAGTGCTTGATCGTCGCGATGACGTTCTGCGCCTGCGTGCCGATCGTGCGCGCGGCGCTCAGCGTGCCGGTCAGTACCGGGTCTTCGCCCATGTACTCGAAGGTGCGGCCATTGCGTGGTTCGCGCGCCAGATTGACGCCGCCGCCGAGACCTTCGCCATAACCGAGCACGCGCAGCTCCGTCGCGATACGCGCGCCGTACTCGTTCGCGAGCGCCGGGTCCCAGCTTGCCGCGAGCGCCACCGGCGCGGGCAGCGCCGTCGCATTCGACTTGACGACATTGACGCCGCCCGCCGAATCGGCCATTGCAAGGCCCGGAATGCCAAGCCGCGCGATGCCCGGAATGTAGCCTGCTCCGTTGACGCCGGCCGGATACGGACCGCCGAGTCCCGCGTTGGGGATGCCGACACCGTGCACGAGCTGGATCTTTTCGGCGGTCGTCATTTGCTGGACCAGCGCGGCGGCACGCGCATCGGCGCGTGCATCGGGATCGCTCGGCAACGGCGGGTCACTGAGGCTGCTGCCATTGCCGCAGGCGGCGAGTACCACCGCGACACCGCAGGCGATGGCGCTTGCGGCAAAAGGTATCGTCAGCTTGCTTCTCATCGTCTCGCTCCGGGTTGTCGTTGTCGGTCATGTGATTTGCATTGCATAACGTTGTCGTCCTGTTACGCTTAGCGCTCGCGGTAATGCGCCGAAAGAAATTCTAGGGATGCGCTCGAAGCGCGCTTGACCGACGGGTGCAGCACTTGACCGATGAAGAGTCAGGAAAACCCGCAGACAGGTTTCGACCGGAGGAGGCACAGTGGATTTGCGTCAGAAGTCCGTATCAGCGCGCATCTATCGAGGATTGCTCGACGCGGCGGAGCGTGAGGGTCTCGATCGCACCAAAGTGGCTCACGATATCGGCATCGCGGAGGCCGACCTCGCCGCGGCGGATGCGCGAGTCCCGGGCGACAAGCATGTCGCAATGCTCCAGCTCGCGGAACGCTGCCTGATGCGCGGCGCGCCCGAGGGCGACGTGCTCGATGGTCTGCTGTATTTCCCGGAGCTCGCGGGCGTGCTCTGCAATAGTCCGACGCTGCGCGATGCATTGCGTAATTACGTCACGTACCGCGACCTTATCGGTAATGTCGACTGGCTCATCATGCAGGAGGATGGCGACGAAGTCGCATTCGAATACGTGACGGAAGGCGAAGGGCGCAACGCCTCGAGCGCGCTCGGCAACTTCACGCTGATCGCGCGCGTGGCCAGGCTCTACGACGCGCGCCTGCGCGTGCGCGACGCGGGCATCACCGATGCGCGGCTCGGTGCGCTCGGAGCGCTGTGCGGGACGTTGGGCGTGCGCGTTCAACTCGATCAGGCGTGCAATCGGATGGTGTTGCAGTCGTCGGCGCTGGATCGCGCGTTCGAGGTCTACAACGCGCCGCTTTCGAAAATTCATATGCATGCCGCGCATGGCATCTTGCAGCGGATTCGCGAGCAGGGCCGCTTTTCTCCGACGGTCGAGCGATGTCTGCGTGACGTGCTGCGCGAGCAGGCGGATGCGATCGATCCCAAGAGCCTGCAGACGATCGTCTGCGAGCGGCTGTCGCTGACGCGCTGGACCTTGCAACGCAAGCTCGCCGCGGAGCGCAAAACCTTCACCGAGGTGCTGACGCAAACGCGCATCGACGAAGCGCGTACGCTGCTCGCGCATACGCCGATGTCGATCAGCGAGATCAGCGAGCGGGTCGGCTTTGCATCGACGACAGCGTTTACGCGGTTCTTTACGCGCGCATGTGGAGCACCGCCGGCACGATATCGAGGACAGTGCCGGGTGTGATCCTCCTATGATGCGCATCTTTCAGGACATGACCCGACTGTTCGGCGTCATGGGGGCGATCGTTTCGCTGATCGCGTTTCTGCCTTATGGATTTGCGATCTGGCGCGGCACCGTACGTCCGCATCTGTTCACGTGGCTGGTCTGGTCGGTCGTCACGGCGATTGCGGCGGTCGGGCAATTCGTCGCCGGTGCGGGCCCTTCGGCGTGGTCTACGGCGGCGATCGCGGCCACCTGCTTCTTTGTTCTCGTCGCGAGCGTCTTTCGGGGTGAACGGCGGCGGACCGCCTTCGATTGGCTTTGCCTCGTCGCTGCGTTGTCGGCTATTCCGCTCTGGATACTCACCAATGATCCGACTTGGTCGATCTGTCTTGTCACGCTGATCGAACTCGTCGGCCTCGGGCCGACGGTGCGCAAGACCATTCTTGATCCGTGGAGTGAGAGTCTTTTGTACTTTGCGCTATGCGTTCTTAAATACGCGCTCGCGATTCTTGCGCTGCCGAAATGGAGTGTGGCCGTGGCGTTTTATCCGGTCGTGAATATCGTGGCGTCCATCGGGGTCTGTTCGTTGATGGTGGTGCGCAGGCGGCAGGTGGGGGCCTATTGCGCGCGGTCGCAGTGAATCAACCCGATTCATCTTTGCGCGCCGCCCCCAAACATCGTCATGCGCTGCAAGATCCACGCGAGCAGTTCGTGCGCGGCCGCGACGAGCGGCCGCCCGGATTTCACCAGCACGCGCGCCTTCGTGCCTAAAAACAGCGCGTGGTCGATCGGCACGGTCACCAGCTCGCCAGCCTGAATCTCGCGCGAGGCCGCGAACTCTCCGATCAGCGTCGCAAAGTTTTCATCGGCGACAAACCGCTTGAGTGCCGTTAGCGAATTGGTGGTGAGCGTCGCGCGGATCTCAACGTGTTCGACGAACGCGAGCATCGTTGCGAGGTGCCCGATGCCGAAGGTGCTCGGCATCAACGCCAGCGGCCACGCGAGCAGATCGTCGATCGTGGCGGGCTTGCCGCGCCGCGCGAGAGGATGGTCGCGGCGCACCAGCAACACCACGGGCTGCGCGGAACTCGCGCGATATTCGACGCGCGGATGCGGCGGCGGATTGAACGCGAGCCCGATATGGGCGCGGCTTTCCGCAACTGCGTCGAGCACGTCGTCGACCGGCAGCACGGTGAGGCCGATATCGACCTTCGGGTATTGCACACAGAACGGCGTGATGACCTCGGCAATCAGCGCATCCACGTAACCCTCGCTGACAGCCAGATCGACGCGGCCTTGCTGCAAGCCGCGCAACGCGTGCAGCTGATCCTCGAACTTCTCCTGCTGCGCGCGATAGCCGCGCCAGAACTCCAGCAGATGCGCGGCGGCCTCGGTGGGCCGGACGCCGCGCGCCTGGCGCTCGAACAGTTGCACGCCCAGTTCGTCTTCGAGCAGCTTGATCTGCCGCGTGATCACCGAGGGCGACGTGTTGAGGCTGTCCGCGGCGCCGCGGATCGTGCCGTGCCCGAGCACCTCATGGAAATAGCGCAGCCGCTGCTGATTGATTTCGCGCATCACATCCTCGTTAGCCTTTGGCTCCGTTGCTCCGTGGGGAACGATATGTGAACTTTGTTGCTCCTGCTAGCAAGGATTGCCCTGGTCAGGATGGTCTTGAGCACGCGCTTCCTCGACCCGCCGAACTCGCGGCCAGTAACGGTGCGCGGTGAGTTCGACGAGTTTCGTATCGTTATGTATCCACCGGGCTGACCGACAAACACCGTTGCAAAAGTCGGGGTTCGCGGAAACAGGCGGAATACATGAGGCGGTTCAAATACGTCCATGCCAGTCGGCGGTGCCGCAAAGCAAAGCGGACGTCGACGCGACTGGATGCACGGGCCACGCAACCGTGGTCTGAACCAACTCAATTGCTCTCAGGTGGATACCATGAAACTCGTCAAGTCGCTGATCGTTGCCGCTGCTGTCGCTGTCCCCGTCGTTTCGTTCGCGCAGTCCAACGCGCCGGTTACGCGTGCCCAGGTTCGCGCGGAACTGGTCCAACTCGAAAAGGCGGGTTACAACCCGGCTGCGGATTACAACACCTATCCGCAGGATATCCAGGCCGCCGAGGCACGCGTGAGCGCGCTGAACGGCGCGGCGGCGTCGGCATATGGCGGGGCGGCGAACGGGTCGTCGGCGGCCGGAGCTGGCGCGGTTAAGGTCCCGGCTCTGTCGCAGCAACAGGACGTTGCCGGCCTCGCCTCGGTCTACGCGCATCATTGATGTTTGGCGAGCGCTGCCCATGTGGGCAGCGGCAATGGAAGACGGCCCGCTTCGAGCGGGCCGTTGCGCATGCACCATCAAGTCGCTTCGACGATGTTCACCCCGCCGCAAACCTCTCTACCCTTTTCACCTGCCTCGGCAAAACGATATACATCCCCCACGCCACGACAAGAATCGCGCGCAGCGCATCCGCGGCATGACCGGGCAATGAAATTCCGACATCGGCAATCGCGAGGCTTCCAGGCACCGACCAGAGATACGTCGTGAGCCCGAGCGACACCGCGCGCCAGAAGCCGAAACGTTCGGAGCCGGCGAAACCATGCGCGGCCAGGCCGCTGCGCACCATATATCCGGCGATCGGCAGACTCACCAGCAGGTAGATCGCAAGCGCGACGATCGCCGGCATCGCCGCAATCACCGTCGACCATGCCGGTGAACTCCTCGCGACGTCGGGCGTAATCACGTGCTCGGAAAATTTCATCAGCGGCGCCGCCGTGCGCGGCACCAGAAAGTGAAACGCCACCACGGCGACGACGAAAAGCAGCGTACTCGCGAGCCCCTGACGCCACGCGCACGACCACCACACATACAGACGCCGCCCGAAACTGATCGCGCGCCCGACGCTGAGCATCGCGCCTCGATCCCTCAGCGCCGCAAAGCACACCAGCACGACGAACAGCACCGCAGCGAAAACCAGCGCATGAGGACTCCAGATGAACGCGCCCACACTGTGTTGCACCGAGGCCGCAGCTGAAGCCGACGACGACGTCGAAAAGTTCTGCAGGTGGTGGGCGATATAGTCCGCGGGATCGAGCGCCCGCGACGAATCGTGCGTTGCCATCTCGTCTCCGTATGTCGCGAATCACGGTGCAAGTCATCACGTGCTTCATAGAGGGCACGCGGCGTCACCGCGATTCGCAGCGCGCGATCTGATTGTGCCTTCCTTTTGTCCGATATTCATCAGGTCGCCGCAAATAGCGTGGATTACACTGGTTTTCGCTATGCGACTTTGAAGCGTGGCCGACCCACGAAGTCACCATTGCGCGGCCTTTCGTGCATCCCTTCCGCACGTATCCGCCGACACCGGGCGAAACACGACTGCTTGGTGAAAGCCTTTCGCAATTCAACACTTTGGCCCACGCCTGGTCCTTCAAACGACAGCGACCAGGCATCGCTTCGGCCATTTCATATCGACTATTTTCGTTTGATTGATCCAGGCCCCGATCCCGGCAGCCGAAGGACTGTTGCACGCCGCGATTTCATGCGCCTGATTTGCTAACAAGGAGATGAAGATGAAGACCCAGCATATAAGCGTTTGGTCGGCGGTAGCCGTTGCAATTCTGTCGCTGAGCGGCACCGCGCAGGCCGGCGGCAGGGGTGATGGTGACGGTGATGGCGACGGTGGTGGTCGCGGGGGCCTTTGCTCCAAGGCAACGCTAAAGGGACCCTATGGGTTCATCGGTCACGGAGAGATTCTTGGATTGCTCGATTCGACGAACACGCTGCATCCGTTCACGAGCCCGTTGATTTACGATGACGTCGCCCTGGTGACGTTCGACGGCAGCGGTGGTTTCACACGCACTGACGTTGGGAACATCAACGGCGTGCCGAAAGCCGGCTCGACTACCTTCAATCCTCACCAGACCGGCACCTACACGGTGAACTCCGATTGCACCGGAACGATGTCGGTCCGCTACATTACCGGAGGACCTGTGGCGGCTGGCGTCGAGACTGACCTGAACATCGTGATCACTTCGGACGGGACGCAGATCGAATCCGTGGTCTATCGGGCGAGTGTCCCGACAGCCTCGTCGACTCCCGACTACAGCTGTCCGATGAATTGCGTGCAAGGTGTGCAGGAACACTTTGAAGGGAAGAAGGTTCTGGTCTACGGGTTCCGGTAGTCGAGTGCTAACGCATCGGATGGAGTTCACGTTCGCCGCCGGCCTTTCAGCCGGCGGCGCTCCCGTATCATCGATCTTTCGCTCAGTGACCTTGCCGCTCGCCCACCGCGACCGGCGCATGCCTGGTCTGGCGGCTCAGCATCAGCGTCACGACCGCCGACACCGCCAACGTCGCGCCGACCACATAAAGCCCCGCCGTATAACTGCCCGTCACGTTCTTGAGCCAGCCGATCGCAAACGGCCCGACGAAGCCGCCGAGGTTGCCGATCGAGTTGATCATCGCAATCCCCGCGGCCGCCCCGGCGCCCGACAGGAACATGCTCGGCATCGCCCACAGCGGCGCCTTCGCGGCGCTGATGCCGACGTTCACGACGACGAGCGCAAGCACGATCATCAACGCGGTACTCGCATTGCCGGCGAACACGAAGCCGACGCACGCAAGCGCGCACGGAATCACGACGTGCCATGTACGTTCGTCGGTACGATCCGAGTGCTTCGCCCATAGCACCATCGCGATCACCGCGAGCACGCTCGGCACACCGGCAAGCAGCCCGGTTTCGAACGTGCCGAAACCATATTGACGGATGATCAGCGGCGCCCACAAGCCGAGCGTATAAAGTCCCGCCGAGGTGCCGAAGTAGATCAGCGCGAGCGCGAGCACGCGCGGATCGCGCAACGCGCTGAGTGCGCCGGCCGTGTGGCCCGCATGCGCGTGCCGCGCGTCGGCTTCGAGCTTCAGCTTCGCGATCAGCCAGTCGCGCTCCTCGGGCTGCAGCCACTCGGCTTGCGCGGGCTTGTCAGTTAGATACTTGAGCACGCAGAAGCCGAGGATGATCGCCGGCAAGGCTTCGAGTATGTAGAGCATCTGCCAGTCGGCGAGTCCGGCGATCGGCGGCAGTTTCATGATCGCGCCGGAAATCGGCGAGCCGATCGCGGTCGAAATCGGTGCGGCAGCCATGAACCACGCCGCCGCGACCGCGCGTTGCCGGGTCGGAAACCAAAGGCTCAGATACAGGATGATGCCGGGAAAGAAGCCCGCTTCCGCGACGCCGAGAATGAAGCGCAGCGCGTAGAAGCTGTTCGGCCCGACGACGAACGCTGACGCGAGCGACACGAGCCCCCACGACACCATCACGCGAGCAATCCAGCGGCGCGCGCCGACCTTGTGCAGGATCAGGTTCGACGGTACTTCGAACAGAAAATAGCCGATAAAGAAGAGCCCGCCGCCGAGGCCGAACGCGGTCGGCGAAAGACCGATCGCCTTGTTCATCGACAACGCGGCGAAGCCCACATTCACGCGATCGAGAAAGCTCACGAAGTACAACAGCATGACGAATGGGATGATCCGCAGCATCAGCTTGCGGGACACCCGGCTTTCGAGTTCCGAAGTCATTGTCTCCTCCTCTTGCGCGCGGCAGTGGACCGGGCGCGAGCCTCGCGCCGGCCGACGTTGGGCCGAGCTAGTCGAGTCAAGGTTGGGTGCCGGCCACGTGGTGGCCGGGGCGTAGGCCGTGCGCCTGGGCGGCGCGCGGTTCCCGCTTGGTGCCGGTCAATTCAAGAGAAGCCGGCGTTCAAGCCGCGTTCTCCGCGGGCGTCGCCGCCTGCTCGATGAACGCGCATACGGCCGCCGTCACCTGCGCGGTCGTGGCCGTGCCGCCGAGGTCGCGGGTATGCAGCGACTTGTTCGCGGTGACCGCTTCGACGGCCTGCATCACACGCCTGGCCGCGGCGAATTCGCCGAGGTGTTCGAGCAGCATCACGACCGACCAGAACGTGCCGACCGGATTCGCGAGCCCCTTGCCCATGATGTCGAACGCGGAGCCGTGGATGGGCTCGAACATCGACGGATAGCGGCGCTCCGGATCGATGTTGCCGGTCGGCGCGATGCCGAGGCTGCCCGCGAGCGCGGCTGCGAGGTCGCTGAGAATATCGGCGTGCAGATTGGTGGCGACGATCGTGTCGAGCGTGGCGGGGCGATTGACCATGCGCGCGGTCGCAGCATCGACGAGTTCCTTGTCCCACGTGACGTCCGGAAACTCCCTGGAGATTTCGAGCGCGATCTCGTCCCACATCACCATCGCGTGACGCTGCGCGTTGCTCTTCGTGATCACGGTCAACAGCTTGCGCGGGCGCGACTGCGCGAGGCGGAACGCGAAGCGCATGATGCGCTCGACGCCGGCGCGCGTCATGATCGACACGTCGGTCGCGGCTTCGATCGGATGGCCCTGATGCACGCGGCCACCAACACCCGAGTATTCCCCCTCCGAGTTTTCGCGAACGATGACCCAGTTCAGGTCCGCGGGCTTGCAGTACTTCAGCGGCGCGTCGATGCCGGGCAAGATGCGTGTCGGGCGCACGTTCGCGTATTGATCGAAGCCCTGGCAGATCTTCAGACGCAGACCCCACAGCGTGACGTGGTCGGGAATGTCCTTGTCGCCCGCCGAGCCGAACAGGATCGCATCCTTGTTGCGGATCGCATCTAGCCCGTTGGCCGGCATCATCAGGCCGTGCTGGCGATAGTAGTCGCCGCCCCAATCGAAGTTCTCGAACTCGAACGTGAAGGCGCGCGTGGTCTTCGCGAGCGCTTCGAGCACCTGCGCGCCGGCCGGCACGACCTCCTTGCCGATGCCGTCGCCGGGAATGGTTGCGATGCGATAGGTCTTCATGTCTGCGTCCTGTGCTTGGTGAATGGCGTGAGTGGACTCTAGCGCGATCGCCTGGGTAAAAACCGGTGCTAAACTCAAAGCATCTTTAACTTGCATTCACAAATGCGAAGGCGTGGAAAAGACGATGCGCGAGACCGTGCAGCCAGCGGATCTGAGCTTTTTCTCGACGCTCGCGGCGAGCGGCAGTCTCAGCGCGGCCGCCCGCGAACTGGGGCTGACCGCGGCCGCCGTCAGCAAGCGCCTCACGCAGATGGAACAGCGCGCGGGCGTCGCGCTCGTGAACCGCACGACGCGCCGCATGATGCTGACGCCCGAAGGCGAGCTATACCTCGAACGCGCGCGGCGGATTCTCGACGAGATCGACGAGCTGGCCGAACTGCTCGGCTCGGCGAAGAAGACACCGAAGGGTTTGCTGCGCGTAAACGCGACGCTCGGCTTCGGGCGCAGCCATATCGGACCGGCGATTTCGCGCTTCGTCGCGCGGTATCCGCAAGTGTCGGTTCAACTACAGTTGTCGGTCACGCCCCCGCCGCTCACCGACGACAGCTTCGACGTCTGCATCCGCTTCGGCGAGCCGCCCGATACGCGCGTAGTCGCACGCCGGCTTGCGCCGAACCGGCGTCTGCTGTGCGCGGCGCCGTCATATCTCGCGGCGCACGGCACGCCGCTCACGGCGCACGATCTGACGCGCCACAACTGCATCGGCATTCGGCAGGGCGACGAAGCGTATGGCGTGTGGCGGCTGACGTCGGGACGCGGCGCCGCGCGCAAGACCGAGGCGGTGCGCATCAAGGGAACGCTGACCACCAACGACGGCGAGATCGCCGTCAAATGGGCGCTCGAAGGACACGGCATCCTGATGCGCGCGGAATGGGACATCCGGCAGTATCTGGCGGAGGGGTCGCTCGTTCAGTTGCTGCCCGATCACGACACGCCGAATGCGGACATCTTCGCGGTGTATTCGCCGCGGCATCAGATGTCGAATCGGATTCGCGCGTTTGTTGAGTTTATTGCGCGGGAGTTGGGGGGTGAGGTGGGGGTGGTTGGGTAGCGTTTTCCGAGTCGTCTGATTGAGCATGGTCGCGTCTTCGGCGAAGCTGTCGGTGTCACGAACGTTACCTCGCGTCACCTGTCTCCTCGGTCCCGGCGGCTCGCTTCATCGCACCACGGAGTGATCGCCTTTTCGATCTGGATACCATGCCCGCCGAGTGCTATTTCACGCTCAACCGCCGACTCATCTCTGTATTGACCTGCAAAGGCTTTGGCAACGTGTCTGCCTTTTCTGGCAAACCCGCCCATGTCAACAACCCCGCAGACACGGCGATCGCCGGAAGCGGTCCGCTTCCGCAAGGCCTCTACTACATCGTGGACCGACA
This sequence comes from Paraburkholderia sp. BR10954, assembly GCF_040965775.1. NCBI lineage: Bacteria > Pseudomonadati > Pseudomonadota > Betaproteobacteria > Burkholderiales > Burkholderiaceae > Paraburkholderia > Paraburkholderia sp. BR10954. The sequence continues at coordinate 282,606 of NZ_JBFRCK010000003.1, read as the reverse complement.
GAGTGGCGGTCATCTGGGATGGCTGTATGACCTTGTCAAGGACGCGTGGTCAAATGTCGATCATTCGACCTGGTTCGCGCTTTATCGAAACGACGGTGCGATTGACGACTGGACATTTATCAATGGCGTGAAGCGAGGCAACTTCCGCCTGCATCCAACAGGTCGTTGGGGCGAAAGTGAAGGATGCATCACGGTCACGGACCAGTCCCAGTTCGATCGCTTACGCTCGTTCTTGCTGTCGCACCCAACCCGGACGATACCCGGTACAACACTGCAGTACTACGGCACGGTACTGGTGCAATGAAAAATGTCCTGCGGATTTTTGTGGCCCTCGTGCTGACTGTCCCAGTCTGTCTCGCATTGTCGACGATCGACCCGCTTGCACGCTGGGTTGGCAGCGAGTCCACGTCAGAAAGGCTTCGCCCCCTCTTCAAGCTCGTTGGTGCCGTTGGTATGGAGGGCGAAGAGGACGTGGTGGTTACGCTGCTGCTCGTAGTCAGTTTCCTATTTTGCTGGGGGCTCTCGTGGGGCGGGTCTGTGCTTTTAGTTAGAACGAGGAGTCGCCTTGATGCCAAATGACGTTTTCATAAAAATCGACGGGATTACGGGTGAGTCGCAGGACACGGCACATCCAAACGAAATCGAGGTAATCAACTGGACGTGGAAGATGGCACAGCGGCTTTCCATTATGTCCGGAACAGGAGGTGGCGTCGGCAGCGCCTCGGTCGACGATCTCGTGTTCTTTCACAACGTCGACCGGGCGAGTCCCAGCCTGATGTCCTATTGCCTGACCGGCACACACGTTTCGAAAGCGGTTCTTACCATGCGTAGGGCGGGTGGCAGCCCCCTCGATTTTCTCAGGCTCACGATGAGCGATGTATTCATCACCGGCGTGGAGATGACCGCGCAACGCGAACAGGTTCGCCTCTCTTTCGCAAGGATCAAGCAGGAATACATCGTTCAAAATGCCCAAGGCGGCAGCAATGGCGTGGTTACCGGGATCTTCGACATCAGGGCCAACCGGGCTGTTTCTCGATGACAGTCGTAAAGTTGGAACTAAAGACCGAGCCCGCTCTCGTACTCACCAAGGCCGGACCTGCATTGGCACACCCGATAATAACGGCAGCCGAAACCATGTTGTCGAATAAGGCGCTTTTCCTGGCAGTTTGCCTTGTGGCAACAAGCGCCGCGTGTGCGCCGCCAACCCGGGCCCGGTTCAAATGCCCAAGCGTCCTTTCTACTGGACGGCAACATCATGCTCTGGATAACGCATCCCTCTTTAATGGCCCTCCAGAGGAGGAGGCGGGCCTTGTTCCTGAGCCAGGAAAAACATCTGACCAGTGGGATTTAACGGGCGTCGACCCCTATCTGGTATGCCGCTATCACGGCACTAACAGCACTTTTGTGATTCATGCTGTTGGTGCTCGGACCTGCGAAGCCACCAGCAAACCCTTTGCTGTTCACTGCACCTCTCGTTAAATGGACTGGGATAACCGCAAAATGGCGGCGCTGCTTGTAGCTGCTGCTATTGCTGCGTGGATGCCGTTGGCATACGGCAATATTTGCCCGGAAAAAGATGCTTTTGCGGCGGACGCGATGGTGGATCACCTCGATAGCTGGGCTCCGGTAAATAGCGCATTCAGTCAGTATGGTCACTGCGACGATGGTGGGATTGCTGAAGGCTATTCTGAGGCAATCGCGCGATTGCTGATCGACCCCTGGAAAGCACTGCCGGAACTCGATGCACAAATCAAGCTCGATCCGCCACTAGAATCGTTCGTGCTGCGTCACATTAACTCAACGCTTGATATTGACGACCTTGCAAAGATCGCTACGCTCTCTACCAGATCTTGTCCAAAAGGCATGAGTTCACTGTGTAAAGCATTGGCTAATGCCGCATCGCAGGCTGAACAGTAACCGCTGCGACGGCTACGCGTGCTTGCATATGTGCTGCGCCCTGCTAATGGGATCGAAGGTGCCTCCAACACCGCAACTCCCTCTGACAAAACGAACGACGCGCCTGTTCGTACGCCGGAACGGCCCGTACGACTGGAATCTGTAGCACGAAAATCGCGATCCCCACAGTCTGTAACAGACCCGCCTCTTTTCACTGCACATCACTGGCTATCGAATAAAACTCCCCGATATCGTAAAGTTGAGGAACCAAACCCCGATCCCACTCCTTTACTCACCAAGGCCGGACCTGACCAAACCGGGTAACGATGCCGAGACCAGACCCCGCGCCGTACCGCAGCCCGAGAACCCCGATGACACGGCGGCGCCGGCGTCTTCTGATCATCGGCGCGATCGTGCTGGTCGCCGCGTTCGGCTGGATGGTCGCGCTGATTCTCGAGCCCGCGTTCCAGCGCACGATCGTCATCACTTCCGGCGCAGACGGCGGCATTTATCGCGGCTTTGCCGATCGCTACGCGCCGCTGCTCAAGCGCGAAGGCATCAAGCTCGACATCCGCAGCTCGTCGGGTTCGGTCGAAAACTACCAGCGCCTCGCTGACCCGGACAGCGCCTATCAGGTCGGCTTCATCCAGTCGGGCACGACCAGTCCGAAAGACACGGACAATCTGCAAACCATCGCCGCCGTGTCGTACGAGCCGATCTGGGTGTTCTATCGCGGCGACGCGACGATCGACCGGCTGTCGCAACTGCGCGGCAAGCGCATTTCGATAGGCGTGCCGGGCAGCGGGCTGCTCAACGTCTCCCAGGTGCTGCTCGGCTACAGCGGCGTCACGAGCCAGAACTCGACGCTGCTGGAGATGGACGCGAACGCCGCATACGAAGGGCTCGAAAGCGGTCAGATCGATGCGGCGTTCTTCATCGGCCGGCCCGACGCCGACATGCAGCACGCGCTGCTGACCAGCAACCTGAAGCTGATGAGCTTCGCGCAGGCTGATGCACTGGCGCAAAAATTCCCGTCGCTGTCGAAGATCGTATTGCCGCGGGCCTCGACGAGCGTCGCCGACGATCTGCCGCGCAGCGACGTCACGCTGCTCGCGGCGACGGCGCTGCTGGTGTCGAAGGACACGCTGCATCCGGCGCTCGTCTATCTGCTGCTCGACGCGGCGCGCACGGTGCACGGCGGCGAGGACTACTTCACGCCGCTCGGCACGTTCCCGAACCTGAACACCGAAGAATTCCCGATCTCCGACGAAAGCGTGCGCTACTTCAAATCGGGCCGGCCGTTTCTGTATCGCTACCTGCCGTTCTGGCTCGCGAGTCTGATCGAGCGACGGCTGCTGATTCTGGTGCCGTTCCTTGCGCTGCTGATCGGCCTCGCCCAGGCGCTGCCGAGCATGCTCGAAGCGCGTATGAAGAAACGCCTGTTCGTGTGGTACCGCGCGATCAAGGCGCTCGAGGACGAAGTATGGAAGAACGCCGAGCCGACTCGCGCGCAGGTCGCGCAATGGAGTGACGAGATTGAAAACATCGACGCGAACGCTAGCCAGATCCGGATTCCGTACCGCTACTTTCAGGACGTTTACGCGCTGAAGCAGGCGATCGGCGTCGTGCGCGACCGAATCGCGCACGTAGCGCAGAAGATGGAGAAGTAGAGACGCCGCTCCCTACCTCTGCACGTTTCCCGGGTATTCACCACCGCCGTACCAGTTGATTTTCCGCGCGCCCTCGCCGCAGGGTCGCTTGCCGCAGCGCAAGAAGATAATCTCTGTGAAATCGGTCGGACGATAGGCCAATTTAATTGGCATGCTCGCGAATCGCATCCTGTAATGGACTCCTGCCGTGCGCGTACCGTCCATCCAGTCTGCCGCACACTACCCGGAGAACGTCCATGTCGCAGCCCGAGCCGAATGTAGACGAAATAGTCCGCAGCATCGCCGAAGAAACCGACACGCCGACCGAAACGGTGTCCCGCATGTACGCCGATACGCTCGCCGAATTCCGGAGCGAGGCGCGCGTGTTCGACTACGTGCCGCTGTTCGCCGCGAAGAAGGTCCGCAACGAGCTTCGCCAGAAGCATCCTCGCAAGCACTGACTCGCTGCAGGCGGTGATGCATCGGCTCACCGCACTGCCGCAAGCGTCGTGGCTCCAGATTTGGCGTTCATGGTGGAGCTAACAAACACGTCGCAAATTTTCTATGCTGGCGGTTCCGCAGCTTGCCACAGGAGCCGCCCACATGTCCGCCCCGCTGCAGATTCGCGCCGTCACCCGTGACGATTTCGATGCATGGCTGCCGCTATGGGACGCATACAACGCGTTTTATGGCCGCTCGGGCGAGACCGCGTTGCCGCGCGAGATCACGCAAATCACCTGGAATCGCTTTTTCGATGGCTACGAGCCGATGCATGCGTTCGTCGCCGAACGCGCCGGGCAATTGCAGGGCATCGTGCATTTTCTGTATCACCGCCATACGACGATGGCGGGACCGATCTGCTATCTGCAGGATCTATACACGCTCGATAGCGAGCGCGGCAAGGGTGTCGGCCGTGCGCTGATCGAGGCCGTCTATGCGCGGGCAAAAGCCGACGGCGCGCAACGCGTCTACTGGCAGACGCACGAGACGAACCGCACCGCGATGCAGCTCTATGACAAGGTCGCGGACAAGTCCGGCTTCGTGGTTTATCGGAAAACGCTTTGACGCCTGATCGCGGCTCAGCGGATGCGTGCCGAGCCCGGTCGCGTCGCGCTATGCGGTTCATCCGATTCAATTCGGGACGATAGCGCGAAGCATGCGGCGATTCGGCCACGCGGTGCTATGCTTTGATCCGGTCCAGCGGCGCGGTGTGTCCCAGCCGCGCGCTCGCGCCGCCCAAGCGTAGGAGGCCACGTCATGCCCAACGCGATCCAGATTCAGGTTGCCGACTCGCATCTTTATCCGGGCTGCGCGGTGCGCATCGCCGAACTTCCCGAACCGGCCGGCGCGCCGAACTTCGCCGAGGCGCGCGTCGAGTTCGCGGATGGCTCCGGCGCGCACGCCACCTATCATCGGCGCGCGCATGACGAACTCGAATTGACCGTCGACCGTTACGCGACGCAAAAGCGTCATCCGGTCGACGCACGGCACTGGCTACTATTGGCTGTCGATGCCACGCATCACAGCTGGCGCGTGAAGCGTCGGCTGCCGTAAAGCCGCGAGGCCTGCCGGCCTCGGCGGACCCATAACCGGTGTCGCGCGCGCCGCCTCCAGCGGCGCCGAAGCGACCGTCACGTCTCCTTCGGAACTCACCGATGACCGACCACGATCCTCACCTGCCGCCGAAACTGGACAACCCCCATTCAATCGACAACACCAACGACGCCCCCGACGATCCCGAACGCCGGCGCGTCCTGACCGGTCTCGCGGCAGTCGGCCTCGGCCTCGCGCTGCCCGGCTGCAAAACGGGCGAGGCACTCGCGGGCAACGGCCCGCCGCGCAGCGCCGCCGACTTGCGGCTCGACGCTGCGCTGCACGATCAGGTGAAGAACATCGTGGTGATTTACGCGGAGAACCGCAGCTTCGCGAACCTGTACGGTAACTACCCGGGTGTCCAGCATCCTCTCGACGCGGTCACCGCCGAGCAGTACGTCCAACTCGACCGCGATGGCAAGACGCCGCTGCCGCGGCTGCCGGCGATTTGGGGCGGGCTCGTGCCGCAGGCGCAGGAAGTGGACGGCAAGCGCTACATGATTGGCGAAAAGGATCTCGATCATCTGCGCAACCGGCCGTTTCAGATCGTCGATGCGCACGGCGCGCCGCTGCCGACCGGCGTGATCACCCGCGATCTGATCCATCGCTTCTATCAGAACCAGATGCAGATCAACGCGGGGCGCAACAACCAGTTCGCCGCGTGGGGCGATTCGGGCGGCCTCGTGATGGGGCACTACCGCAATTCCGCCGACTCACTGCGTCTCTGGAATCTGGCGCAGCAGTACACGCTGTGCGACAACTTCTTCATGGCCGCTTTCGGCGGTTCGTGGCTGAATCACATCTTCCTCATCTCGGCGCAGGCGCCGTACTACCCGGACATCCACAACAGCCCGGCGAGGAAGATGGTGTCGGTCGTGGAAGGCGACGATCCGACCGGCACCCGTTTGAAGCTCGCGCCCAATTCGCCCGCGTCGGCGCTCGACGGTCCGCCAAAGTTCGTCAATGACGGCGCTTTCACCGCCGACGGCTACGCAGTCAACACGATGGCACCGCCGTATCAGCCGAGCAGCGTGCGTCCGGCCGAAGGCGGCGACCCGGCGTTTGCTGATCCGTCGGACCCGCGCGTGATGCCGCCGCAGAATTGCGCGACGATCGGCGACCGGCTGACCGCCAAGGGCATCGACTGGGCGTGGTACAGCGGCGCATGGCAATTCGCGCTCGATCATCGCGATACGGGATCGATGCCCGACTTTCAGTATCACCATCAGCCGTTTAACTACTTCGCCAATTACGCGCCGGGCACGGCCGCGCGCCGCCGCTATCTGCGCGACGGCGGGATGGGCAACGACGCGTCGACCAATCGCCTGATCGCCGACATCGACGCGGGACGTTTGCCGACCGTCACGTTCTACAAACCGCAGGGCGACCTGAACATGCACGCGGGCTATGCCGACGTCGCGTCGGGCGACCGTCACATCGCGACGCTGATCGAGCATATTCAGCGCGGGCCACAATGGCAGAACACTGTCGTGATCGTCACCGTCGACGAGAACGGCGGGTGGTGGGACCACGTCGCGCCGCCGATCGGGGATCGCTGGGGGCCGGGTTCGCGCGTTCCCGCGCTGGTGATCTCGCCGCTCGCGAAGAAGGGTTACGTCGATCACACGGTGTACGACACGAACTCAATTCTGCGTTTCATTAGTCGTGTGCATGGACTCGCTCCGCTCGATGGCGTGGTCGAGCGCGACAAGGCATTCGCCAGCAACGGACTCGCGCCGCTCGGCGATCTGACCGCTTCGCTCGATCTAGCTTGAACGCCTGTCGGCTGCGTTGATTTGCCGCGGCGCGCGATGTGCATGTGGTCGTTACAGCATGCATATCGCGTACGCCGCGCGGCGTTGAGCATGCACCATACCTCCCCCCACGGTTTGGCGAATTATTTTTCCATTTGCAAATCATGCCTTTGTCTTGCATAAAGCGCCGCGCCGCCTAGACTGGTAAAGCCCTTCGCAAATTATGAACGGAACTGCTATGCGACTGACCATCCTGATCAACGGTTCCGATCCCACCGTAAGCCATGATTACGCTGTGCTCTGGCTCGATACTGATGAACATCGGTGGTCGAGAGAAGCGCATCAAGGGATCGACTTGCCCCCCTGGGGGGAACTGCGCGACGAGAACGGCGTGACCACGCTGTGCGCACCGAGCGCCGACGCGCCGCTCTGTACGTTGCGCGGTCTGCACGTCGATCGCAAGGAACGAGTGAGCGCCGCGCAAGGCGCCGCAGCATGGACCGCGCTGCGAACCCGCAAGGCGACTAGCGGCTTCTGGCGTTTGCAGGCGGTGGATCGTCAAAAAACTCGCGCAGAAAACAGCGTGTTCGGTAATTAATCTCCGGCGCGCGCCGCCGCGCTGCCTCTTTCCGGTCGAAACTTCCGGCTCGTTCTGCGAGCACTGCTCGAGTGCGTAAATCTGTTCGTGCGCAAACGAACACAACGTACCGCGAGAACGCAGGTCTTAAGACCTTCTTAAGATTGCGTGAGTAGAGTCGGAAGTCCACGCATTCGGGTCGCTGCAAAGCGGCCCACTTTTTTGTGCGGCGCACGCCGCCTCTTCTGTTTCCCATCCCCTTTCTTTGATTCGCTTGGTGCGGTCGCTCGATGCGGGCCGCGACGCTATACTTGCGTCCCCTTTCATCGAACCACCGACACATGAAGAAGTGGCTTGCCTGTCTGTTCCTCGCCGTCGCCGCTCATGCGGGCGCGGCGCCCTCCTGCACCAGTTTCACGCCCAATGCGCAATGGCCCATCCTCACCAATCAGAAGATGGCGCCCAAAACGCGCATGCTTTGTTATAGCGATTTCGCGGTGCTGCATTCGGGTATCACGCACGGTCCGCTGTGGTCGGCCGAGCATCTGACACGCGAGCACATCGAAGAAGCGAAGGACATGGTGCGTACCAACAAGTTCTTCGAAGACTCGCGTCTGCCCGAAGGCGAAGGCGCGACCCTCGCCGACTACAAACGCAGCGGCTTCGATCGCGGCCATATGAGTCCGGCGGGCAATCGCTGGAACAATGAGGCGATGGCGCAATCGTTCTCGCTCGCGAACATCGTGCCGCAAGACCGTCAGAACAACCAACGATTGTGGGCACGCATCGAAACCGCGGTGCGTAAGATCGCACTAGCCTACGACGACACGTACGTCGTCACCGGACCGCTGTTCACGGGACAGCAATTGCAGACGATCGGACCGACGCGCGTGTTCGTGCCGACCCAGTTGTACAAGGTCGTCTATGTGCCGTCGCGTCAACTGGCATTCGCAGTCGTGGTTGATAATGTAGCGACCAACCGCTACGACATGCGCACGATTCACGAGCTCGAAGCAATGTCGGGCATCCGCTTTCCGGGCATCCCGGATAACCTGAAGAACCAGCGGCCAGGAGGACTAAAAGGTGTTTAAGCCCTATTCGAACGATGACGACGTGCTCAACATTCAGGGCGATGCGCTCACGCTCAGCAACGGCACGACGCGTGTCGTGCTGAACGGCACGCTCGAATTGACGCGCGATCAACGCGGCCTGAAGGCGGCGCTTGCGCTGAAGGAAGCGCTCGATGCAATCGTCGCGAGTCTTCAGGCGCAGAAGGATTTGCCGGCGAAGGTGCAGGACGAGCCGGATGCCAAGCCGGGTGTCGTGCAGAATCCGTTTGAATAACCGGACCCGTTGGCGTTGCATTTGCGCAACCTCGCAGCCCGCAAGTTTTACTGATGTCGGTCACGCAAACCTTTGCGTGACCACTCGTTTTCTAATCTCGCGCCAATCGAGTGGATCGCCTCCGCTCTGTCACATAAAGTACATGGAGAAACCTTAGCTTGCGAGGTTTCCTCATACATCGACTGGCGTCGCCATGCATCCAGCGTTCTCGAGATTTCGCCGTTCTTCCGCACAGGGGAATCCGCGCACAGCCGGAGACTTGTGCCACGAAGTTCCATCCGTAGACGTTGAAGACCCCAACTCCGTGGTCATGGAGATCTTCTCCGCGCGCCGCGACATGCAGAGCCTCGCTGTCATCAATGACCACCGTCCCATCGGCCTGATCAACCGCGATATCTTCATGTCGCAGATGAGCAAGCCGTTCCATCGCGAGCTTTACGACAAGAAGAGTTGCATCGCGTTCATGGACAAGGACCCGCTCATCGTCGATGCCGACGTGAGCATCGAAGCGCTGACGTTCAGGACCGTCGAGGCCGGAGAAAAAGCACTGGTCGATGGTTTCATCGTGACGCGCGACGGACTCTTCTCAGGTCTCGGCAGTGGTCTGCAACTGATCAGCGCGGTCGCGGAAATGCAGGCGGAGAAGAACCGCCAGATCATGCAGAGTATCGAGTACGCCAGCGTGATCCAGCGCGCCATGTTGCGCGCTTCCAGCGAGACGCTGTCGATGAAGCTGCGCGACGCGGCGATGGTCTGGGAACCTCGCGACGTAGTCGGCGGCGACTTCTATCATTTCGCGGCCTTTCCGACCGGCTGGTTCGGCGCTGTTGCCGATTGCACCGGACATGGCGTTCCCGGCGCGTTCATGACCTTGCTTGCTTCGGCGTCATTGTCGAAGGCGCTCGAACAGATCGGGCCGCGCGACCCCGCCGCGCTGCTGGCGGCCGTCAATCGCAACGTCAAGGCCTTGCTGGGGCAAGTGAACAGTGCCGACGAAGGAACCCAATCCAACGACGGCCTGGACACGGCACTCTTCTGGTTCGATGCGACGGAGAGCATGCTGCGTTTTGCCGGCGCGAGGATCGCGCTGCACATCCTGTCACCCGATGCCGCGGAGTTCGAGACGATCAGCGCCGACCGCATGGGCGTCGGATATGTGGACAGTCGCGCCGACTATGCGTGGAGCTTGCGCTCGATTCCGGTCACCGCGGGTAGCCTGCTGTTCATCTATACCGACGGCCTCGCCGATCAGATCGGCGGTCCGCGCAACATTTCTTTCGGCCGGCGCCGTGCGCTCGACCTGATCCTCGAAAACCGCGCCGAAACCCCAGCGACGATCTGCGAGCGCGTCCGGCTCGCGCTCGCGGAATGGCAAGGCAATCAACCGCGCCGTGACGACGTCACGCTTTTCTGTGCCCGCATTTAGTGAATTCCCAGAATGTCTCAACTACTAGAACAAGACAGCGCCTTTTTCGAACTCGCGCAGCGGCGCAATGTGCTCTTCTATCACAAGGGCTACTTCTCCCATAACATCGTCGCGTCGATGGGCGAAGTCGTGAAACTGCAACTCGAAGTCGCCGGCGTCAGCGGTCCGACCCGCCGCAAACTCTTCTCGTCTTTTATCGAGCTGGCACAGAACATCGTTCATTACTCGTCGAACGCGCTGGAGCCAGGCGGCGAAGGGACGGGCGCGATACGCGAGGGCGCGGTGTGCATCTCCAGGCACGGCGAGCATCACGTGATGTTGTGCGTCAATCCCATCGCGACCGCCGAGGTCGAGGGCCTGCGCAACAGGCTGGAGCCTCTGCGCAGCATGTCGCTCGAAGAAATCAAGCAGGCGTACAAGGTGACATTGCGCGCCGACGCGCCGAAGGACAGCAAGGGCGCCGGCCTTGGCTTCCTGACGATGGCGCGCGATGCGAGCGCGCCGCTTGAATTCGCTTTTCATCCGCGTGCCGACGAACCCGGCACCACGCTGTTTTGCCTCAGGGCCATCATCTGAGCAGGAAGGCACAAAAACAATGGAAAACCTACACATCCCCGCGACGACGACGTCGCCCGAAGTCGACTTTCGCTTCGACCAACACGCGTTGTCGATCAAGGGTGAGTCCTACCCGGAAAATGCAGCCGCTTTTTACGCGCCGATCATCGAGCAGATGCGCAAGTACCTCGCAGCGAACACCGGGGCCGAAATCACCATCGACGTCAGGTTGACGTACTTCAACAGCTCGAGCACCAAGATGCTGTTCAGCATCTTCGACGCGCTCGATCAGGCGGCGGAATCGGGAAGCCGCGTGTCGATGAACTGGTATCGCGACGAGGAAGACGAGACCATTGCCGAATTCGGTGAAGAACTGAAGGCCGATTTCCGCGCGATCGAGTTCACCGATCGTCCCATCGCGCAGCAAGGAAAATAAGGTGCGTTCGACCTCTTCCCGTGATGTGTCCTCGGGCGGCGCACCCGATCTGTTCCAGAACGAGAGCACGGCGCTGGCAAAGGCCCGCGCGATGCATTCGATCATCGATGCGGATGCCGCGGAGTATCGCGAGTCGCTGGGCGAACTGATCGAGCACTTCCAGCGCCTGATGCGCGAAACCCGGCGCCTGATCGGCCGCAGCGACCGGGCAGAACGCGAGATGCAGGTGCTGGCTCAGCAGTTGGCGTATCGCGCCTCGCACGACGCGTTGACGGGCGTACTGAACCGCAGCGCCGTGATCGAGCGGACCACCAAGGTCTTACGCACCAACAGCGCGGTGATGATCATCCTCGACATCGACGAATTCAAGCGGATCAACGACGACTACGGCCACCCCACTGGAGACGCGGTCATTTCGGGGGTCGTCGATTGTCTGCGCGGAATCGTGGGGGAACAAGGCTTCATCGGGCGAGTGGGCGGTGAGGAGTTCACGGTGCTGCTGCCCGGTCATGAACCGGCCAGTGGCGCCATTCTTGCCGAGCGCATGCGAGAAGCCATCAGTGACTCCCTGGTCGTTCCGCCGGTCGAGCGCCGCATCACGGCCAGCTTTGGCGTCAGCATCAACGCAGTCGGAACCTGTTTCGACACCGCATATGGTCTCGCCGATGCGGCTCTGTACCGCGCCAAGCGAAGCGGTCGCAACCGCGTGGAATTTGCCGATCGATAGGCGGATAAGCAGAGCCATAGCGCGCCATTACCGGGTAGATCCCCAGCGCCCTAAGGCAAGTCATGCAGCCACCTGAACATTCACTATCCGGGCGGGCCGGTTTTCGCCCGCGCCGGGTTGACGGAAAGGAAGCGCCTTGGGACAGGAAGCAACGCGCAAAGCCGGTACTGTCATAGCCGTGCTTGCCATTCTCGCTGTCATTGCGACGAGTACCTTCCTCGCAATCCGCCAGAGCAGCGAGCAGGACAGTTCGCTTCGGACGATCCAGGCTTCCGGTCGCTTGCGCCACGACCTCGACCAGGTTCAGCATGTCATGCTCGACGAGCATGCGACGCTCTACACCTCGATAGCCACGGTGCCGCTATACAACCGCGCGGCCTATAGCTTTCCGATGCTGGAACTGCTCGCGTTGACGCGCGACGCGCGCGAGAGCTGCAGCGAGAATCAGGAATGCATATCGCGGCTGTCGGACCTGGACGACATGATCGGCAGACTCAGCGAGCAGAGCTTCGGTCTTGCGCGCATGATCGCGGAGCATCCCGGCAGCGTGGCAGTGGGCGACCCCCGACTCGAGGAAATCGACGCCTATTTCTACAGCGTCCTCGAACGGGTAGTCGACGTACGACTCGCGGCCGATGCCAAGGTCGCTTCAGTCGTCAGCAAATCCTCGCTGGACGTGAAGTGGTTTACGCGCATGCTGTTGGGCTGCGCCGTCGCTTCGGCCTTGTTGCTGCTTTCGCTGATTCACTGGAACGGCCGCATTGGAGCGCATCTTCGCCGCTCGCTCAAAAGACTCGAGCATCAAGCCAGATACGATGCCCTGACCGAGCTGCCGAACCGGGTGCTGCTCGGCGAACATCTTTCGGCGTCGCTGGCGCGCGCGGCAGCGACAGGTCAGAACGTTTCCGTCCTGTTCCTCGATCTCGACCGGTTCAAGGACGTCAACGATTCGCTCGGACACCGCATCGGCGATTTGCTGCTGCAAGCCGTGGCGCGAAGGCTTCAGCGCCTGCTGCGCGCGACGGATTTCGTCGCGCGCTACGGGGGCGATGAATTCGTCATCGTCGCGGAACGAGCCGACGCGACGCAACTCACCGAAATGCTGGACTCGCTGATTCATGAGATGAGCGAGCCGTATGGCATCGGCGAGCACGAGCTTTATCTCGAAGCAAGCATCGGCGTCAGTACGTTTCCACAAGACGGCGCGAAGCCGGAATTGCTCACGCGCAATGCCGATGCCGCGCTGTACGTGGCGAAATCGCGCGGGCGAAACGGCTATCAATTCTACGAGCCGGAGTTGAGCCGGGCGGCCGCCGAGAAGTTGCGGCTCACGACGCGACTGCGGCGCGCGGCGAAAGCCAATGAGTTGTATCTGGCGTATCAGCCGCAGATCGACATGAAAACCGGATGCATCGTCGGTGCCGAGGCGCTGTTGCGGTGGCACGACGACGAACTCGGTGAGGTGTCGCCGGCCGTCTTCATCCCGCTTGCCGAAGAAACCGGTCTCATTCAGAGCATCGGCACCTGGGTATTGCGGCAGGCGTGCCTGCAGGCGAGCGCGTGGGTGCACTCGGGGCTTCCCCGGTGCGCATCTCGGTCAATGTTTCGCCACTTCAACTCGAACGGGCGGATCTCCCCGGCGTGGTGCGCTCGGCACTCGAGGACGCCAACTGGCCCGCCGAACTGCTGGAACTCGAAGTCACCGAGGGCACGCTGATGCGCAACGCGGAAGAGGCGCAACGGGCTTTTCGCGAGCTGCGCGAACTCGGTGTTTCCATCGCTATCGACGACTTCGGCACCGGTTATTCGAGCCTCAGCTATCTGAAACGCTTTAGCGTCGATCGCATCAAGATCGATCGCGCCTTCGTTTGCGAAATCGGCAGAGACAAGGAGCTCGAAGCGCTGTCGCTTGCGATCATCGCGATTGCTGAAACGCTGAGCTTCGATGTGGTCGCGGAAGGGGTCGAGCTCGAGGTCCAGCGCGAGTTTCTGGTCCGCCACGGATGCACGGTGGCCCAGGGTTTCCTGTTTAGCCCGGCGGTCTCGCCGGAGGCTTTAGCGCAATTGCTCGGCAAGACCGCGGTCGCGTCGTCATTGAGCGTGGCGACTTTCCGTGGATTCGCCTTGTGAGTCGCAAGATGTATCCGCGCTGACGCACTACTTACGTTTTGTCACCAGCGCAGCGTCAACTCCTGTATTCCGCCCTACGTTAAACCGGCAGCGCTGAAATAATTCAGCCGCGACAAACGAATCCACCGATTCAACCAGGAGTCACATCATGAAGACGCTTTTCGCCGCTGTTGCTTCCGCACTGCTCGTGTCGACCGCATTTGCTCAAACGGCCGCACCGTCCGCCGCACAACCTGCGCAACCTGCGCAACCCGCGCAAGCCACGCAGCTGCCGACTGCCGGCCAGGCGAGTCTGAAAGCAAGCACCGCGGTACAAGCCGGTGCGACGGACGACAGCGCGGCCGCAGCGAAAGCGCCCGCCGAAGCCGGCACGCAAAAGCACGTGAAAAAGACTTCCGCCCATACGAAGAAGGCCCACAAGTCCACGGGCAAACATGCCGTCGAAACGAGCGCCGCGAAGACTAAAACGGAGAGTGCGAAAGAGGCCAGCACTGCCCCGGCGAAAGCCGACGGCGCACAAGCCGACACGACCAAAACGCAATAACACGTGATCGGTTTCGGCGCTGACCGGCCATCCAGGTGCTGTTCAAATAGAAGCTGATGGAAGCCGGGCCGTGCCGTTCAGGGAGGGCGAGTCTTATGACTCGCCTTTTTTTACGCCGTGTGCCATGCCGTGTCGTATCTTTTTGTCGACAGAGCCGCGAATTTTTGCACCGTCTTTACCCGCGGGCGATTACGCTCGAATTGTTCCAATTCACCATCGCGTTACACGAACGCCGCATCACATGGCTCTCACGCAATCGCTCGACATGCTCTCTGCGCAACCTGCCAGCAAGCAGGTTCAACACAGCAACGTCATTCCGTTTCCGTCCGCGCGCTCGCTTCTACTCGTGATGCTGCCGCGCCCTCACCTGCGCGCACTGCTTCATTCGCCGCTCGGCGTCTATGTCATCAACACGGAAACCGTGCGCGGAGAAGTCCGCGTGCAACTCGACATCGCGCGCGAAGACCTCGACTTCACGTTGCACACGCTGCTCACCACGTTGCCCGCCGCGACGATCGGCGCATTGAAACGTCGCGTCGGTCACCCGAGTGCGCGTTAAACGCGCTCGACGAGGACAGTACAAACCATGGACAGCATCCGCGGGCGATCGTCGCTGGTCGCCGGCTACCCGATGGTTTGAAAATCCGCTGCGCGCGATTATGCTGACGTTGACACAGGAGCGGCACTGATGAGAACACTGACGCAGCAACTCACCCAATACGCGGCCTACCACCGCGACCGGCGCAATATCGCCACGCACTTCGTCGGCATTCCGATGATCGTGCTTGCGCTCGCGGTGTTGCTGAGCCGCCCGTCGTTCGGTGCCGGGATGTTCCCGATCACGTTGTCGCCAGCGTGGCTGTTGTTCGTGGCGGCGACCGTCTATTACCTCGCGCTCGACGTGCCGCTCGGCGTGCTGATGGCCTGCATCTCGGCGCTTTGTGTCGGATTCGGCGAGTGGATCGCCGCGCAAACGACGCTAGTGTGGCTCGCGACCGGCATTGGCCTCTTCGTGATCGGCTGGGGGTTCCAGTTCGTCGGTCACGTCGCGTACGAACATCGCAAGCCGGCCTTCGTCGACGACGTGATCGGCCTGTTGATCGGCCCGCTATTCGTGCTCGCCGAAGCGCTGTTCGGTGTCGGCTGGCGTCCCGAACTGCGCGACGCGATCGAGGCGCAGGTGGGCCCGACGCGCATCAATCCACAGCGGACCGAAGCGCATCGCTGAGCGGGCGTCGCCGTTCAGCTCTACGCAAACCGCACGAAGCGCACGCTGTGCAGCGCGGTCAGCGCAACGGCGATCCAGATCGGCACATAGGTCGCGAGTTGCGCGACGCTCAGCGTTTCGCGCAGCAGCGTGATCGATACGAACACGAGCAGCACCGGCTCGACGTAGCCGAGGATGCCGAACAACGCGACCGGCAGCAGGCGGCTCGCCTTCAGATACGAAGCGAGCGCGAGCGTGCTCAACGCGCCGAGGCCCGGCAATAGCAGAAACCACATTTCCGCGCGTCCGGCGATCGCTTGCAGCGAACCGCCGACGAGAATGAACACGATCGCCACCGGCAGCAGCAAGGCCATTTCGACGGTGAACATCGCGAGCGAATCGTGATTGATCTGACGGCGCAGCATGAAATAAGGCGGATAGCCGAGCGCAACGACGAGCGTCGGCCACGAAAACGCGCCGGTCACCCACAGCTCGTGCGCGACGCCAATCGCAGCGCAGGCGACCGCGAGCCACTGCAACGCGTCGAGCCGCTCGTGATAGTGGAAGCGCCCGACCAGCACCATCACGAGCGGCAGCAGGAAATAACCGAGCGACACTTCGAGCATGCGCCCATGCAGCGGCGCCCACAGAAACAGCCAGAGCTGCACGCCGAGCAAGCCCGCGGCCACGCTCATCGCGATGCCGAGCTTCGGCTGCTTCATCATTCGGACAACGAGCGCGCGCAGAATCGGCAGACGCTTGCGCACCGCGACGAGCAGCAGCGCGCCGGGCACGGTCCACACGATGCGCCACGCGAAGATGTCGAGGCCCGAAAGCGGTTTCAGCAGCGTCGCGTAAGCGGACAGCAATGCGAACATCGCCGACGCACCGACCGACAATGCGATCCCGCGCCTGAAGTCGTTGTGAGTCATTACGCGGTCCGGAATCGGTGTGACGCTTGGGCTTGTGGCGCGCGACCCAGGCTCGCGGCGTTCGTTGTCGTCATGAATATGATGTCTCGTGAGCAGGCAGGCATGCGGGCAAAGCGGCCGACGCTGCATTGTTGTTCTGAAGCGGCTCTGCAAAAAAGCCGGAAAACGGGCATTCTAGACGGGTTAGTCGCCGATGGGCCTGCGCTTTTTCGTCAATCGGCTGCAATTAGTCGTGCGCATTGCGCGTCAATGCACTAGAACATAATTTCATGCGCGCGGCCGACGAACCCATTTACGTTCGTCAGCGCCGTGCGCGAATCTTGCTACCAAGTTTTGCACGCTGTTGCCGCATCCCCCACGACAACGACGGCCACAGTGGCACGAAACCAGCAGCACCCACGAGCCGGGTCGGCGAATGCAACTCCGAGCGTAGTCTTGGAGGCCGCCATGAACCGACGTCCGCGCATCTCGCCCACGGCACGCGTCAACCGCGTTTCACCGCGCATGCCACCACCCGGCAGCAATCCCGCTCATCGAATGTGACTACTGGAGCCAGCATGACCCAGCCAGCCCTATCGCTCAGCAACTCGCCTTCCGAACTGCGCCGCGCCTTCGCCGCCGCCGTATACGCCGGCCTCACCCACACGCCGCAAAAAGAGCTGCCGTCGAAGTATCTGTACGACGAAGTCGGCTCCGCACTTTTTGAAGTGATTACCGTATTGCCCGAATACGGCGTCACGCGCGCCGAAGAACGGCTGCTCACGAAGCACGCGGCCGACATCGTCGAGCATTTGCCGCATGACGTGACGGTCGCCGAACTCGGCAGCGGCAGCGGCCGCAAAACGCGGCGCATTCTCGAGGCGCTGTGTAAAAAGCGCCCCACTTCTTACTGCCCGATTGAAATTTCGCGCAGTGCCTTGCAGTTGTGCCGGCGCGAACTCGGCGACATCGAGCGGATTTCGATCGTCGGCTATGAGCGTGACTATCTGGCCGGTCTCGCCGAGGTGAGCCGGCAGCGCGCGCCCGGCGACCGCTTGCTGGTGCTGTTTCTCGGCAGCACGATCGGCAACTTCGGCCGGCTCGCGGCCACGCGTTTTCTGCGCGACATCCGCAACATGCTCGCGCCCGGCGACGCGCTGCTGCTCGGCACCGATCTGATCAAACCGACCCCCATGCTGATCGCCGCGTACGACGACGCGGTCGGCGTGACCGCGTCGTTCAATCTGAACCTGCTCGCGCGCATCAACCGCGAACTCGACGGCGACTTTCCGCTCGATGAGTTCGAGCACGTCGCGCGCTTCAATCCGGATGCTCGCAGCATCGAGATGCATCTGCGCGCGAAGCGCGATCTCACCGCTCACGTGCGCGCGGCAAAGCTGACGGTGTCGCTGAAGGAAGGCGAGACGATCTGGACCGAAAGCAGCCACAAGTATCGCGCGGACGAATTGCCCGCGATCGCCGATGACGCCGGCTTCGTGTGCAGCCATCAATGGATCGAGGATGAGTGGGGATTCGCTGAGAGTTTGCTGGTGGCGCGCTAAGCGCTGACCACGCGGCAAACCACGGCCGATCAAGGCATCAACGGAAAAGCGGCGCGCCCTCCTCTGGACGGCGCGCCGCTTTTTTAACCCGCTTTGCTCGAACTCAATGCTGCTCGAAGCGCTCGTACCGCTTGTCGGTCGCGCGCTCCTCGCCGCTCACCTCGGTCACACGCGCCGCCGGCGGTCCATGACGCAGCCAGGACAGCATCCGGTCGATCTGATTGGCCGGTCCCTGCAACATCGCTTCGACCGAACCGTCGTCGAGGTTCGCGACCCATCCCTTGATGCCAAGGGCGTGCGCCTGGCGCACCGTCGCCAGGCGAAAGCCAACGCCCTGCACGGTGCCGCGCACCCGCGCGTAATACGTTTCGATCCGCTCATCCAGATCCGGGGCCATGCCGCTACCTCCTTTTAATGCCTGACAGTCTTTCAAGCCGGCATTCTAGTCGTGTCGCGGCGAGCGTGCTGGTCAACCCCCGCCCCCATCCCTCGCGCGCGACACGTACAATCCGTCGACCGTCACGCAGGAAATGGAAACACAATGACCGAACAGAATCGCGATCTCGTGCTCGTGACCGGCGCGTCCGGCTTCGTCGGCTCGTCGGTGGCGCGCATCGCGCAGAGCAAGGGCTTTCGCGTGCGCGTGCTGGTGCGCGCGACGAGTCCGCGCAAGAACGTCGAATCGCTCGATGCGGAAATCGTCGTCGGCGACATGCGCGACGAAGCATCGATGCGCAACGCGCTGCGCGGCGTGCGCTATCTGCTGCACGTGGCCGCCGATTATCGGCTGTGGGCGCCGGACCCCGGCGAGATCGAGCGCGCGAACCTCGAAGGCACCGAGGCGACGATGCGCGCGGCGTTGAAGGAAGGCGTGGAACGCATCGTGTACACGAGCAGCGTTGCGACGCTGAAGGTGACGAGCTCCGGCCAGTCCGCCGACGAAACCTCGCCGCTTCGCGCCGACCAGGCGATCGGCGTCTACAAGCGCAGCAAGGTGCTCGCCGAGCGCGCGGTCGAGCGCATGATCGCCGAGGACGGCCTGCCCGCGGTAATCGTCAATCCGTCGACGCCGATCGGCCCGCGCGACGTGAAGCCGACGCCGACCGGCCGCATCATCCTGGAGGCGGCGCTCGGCAAGATTCCCGCATTCGTCGATACCGGGCTGAACCTCGTGCACGTCGACGATGTCGCCGCCGGCCATTTCCTCGCGCTCGAACGCGGCAAGATCGGCGAGCGCTATATTCTCGGCGGCGAAAATCTGCCGCTGCAGCAGATGCTCGCCGACATCGCGGCGTTGACGGGCCGCAAGGCACCGACACTGAGCCTGCCGCGCTGGCCTTTGTATCCGCTCGCGATGGGCGCGGAAGCGGTCGCCAAGTTCACGAAGCGCGAACCGTTCGTAACCGTCGACGGACTGAAGATGTCGAAGAACAAGATGTATTTCACGTCGGCGAAGGCGGAACGCGAGCTGGGGTATCGCGCGCGGCCTTATCGCGAGGGTCTCGGCGATGCGCTCGAATGGTTCCGGCAGGCGGGCTATCTGAAGCGTTAAGCGACAGCGGTAAGCAATTTGTTACAAGTCCCGCGCCGGCGACGGGTCCAAGCCCGCGTGCAGCGGGTAAAATCGCGGGTCCTACCTGAGAAACCTCGCATGAATCTTCACGAACAGCTCGGCGCGCTGGAAATGGGCGTCGATCAGCTCATTCAGGCTGTCGTGGCCACGCAGGCCGAGAACACTCCCGAGACAAACGCTGACGCGGCGGCCTCGCCCGCGGCGGCGGAGCATGCCGCGCACGACACAGCGGCGCAAGCGGCTGCGGAACAGTCCGCGAGCCCCGCAGCAAACGCCGCAGCAATCGATAAGCCGGCCGCCCCGCAATTACAGCCGACGCTCGAAATCAACCGCCCGGCGCGTGACGAAATCACGATGACGATCGGCAACCAGACCGTCGCGCTGCGCCCCGAGCAGATCAGCCGGCTGATCGAGGAACTGTCGAACGCGCGCGCGTCGATGACGCCGGAGCAGCCGCAGGGCATCCCGCCGGGCTGGCAATTCGTGTCGACAAAGAATCCGATGATGGCCGTGCAGAAGCAGTCGAGCGGCGACCGTTTGCTCGTGATGCGCCACACCGGCCACGGCTGGGTGCCGTTCACGTTCTCGCCGGACGTCGTGATCCAGATGTACATGATGCTGACGAACGCGTGACGAGAAGCGCGTGACGTAAAAAAAGCGGCCTGGGGCCGCTTTTTTTACGTCTGCATTCTGCCGGGAGCAGCATTGGCCTGCGCCAAACGAATTCACCGCTCCTGCATCGGCGCCTGCACGCGCGCCTTCCACTGTCCACCCTTGCCACGCCAGTAACGCACCGCCGATGCGAACGTTGCGCCGACATAGAACAACGCCACGAGCGGCAGAAACGGCGCCCACAGCGGCGAGCGCCGGTAGTAGACCAGCATCGGCGCATACGCGCAGCACATCGCCGCCCACGCGATCCAGGCCGGCCAGCCGAGCGGCCCGAGAATCAACGCCGCGACCGGCGGCAACAGATAGATGATCGCCATTCCCACCAGCGTGCCCGCGAGCAGCAGCGGCGAGTAGCGCAACTGCGTGAACGCGGTGCGGGCGATCATGTTCCAGATGTCGCGCCAGCTATCGTACGGACGCAGCGACACGCTCTTCGCCGCCACGTCGAGGCGGATCGGATGACGCCCGGTGCCGCGATGTTTGATGCGCGCGGCGAGACTGCAATCGTCGATCAGTTCGCCACGGATCGACTCGATGCCGCCCGCCTCCTCGAGCGCCGCACGGCGCACCAGCATGCAGCCGCCCGCCGCGGCCGCCGTACGGTTGCGCGGATTGTTGACCCACGCGAACGGATACAGCTTCGCGAAGAAGAACACGAAGGCCGGAATCAGCGCTTTTTCCCAGAACGAATCGCAGCGCAGCCTGACCATCAGCGAGACGAGGTCGCGCTTTTCGGCATTCGCGCGCGCGACGAGCTGCGTCAACGCCTCGGCGGGGTGGCCGATGTCGGCATCGGTCAGCAACAGGAACTCGGCCGGCAGATCGAGCGTGCGCGCCGCCTCGATGCCCTGTGACTGCGCCCACACCTTGCCGGACCAGCCCGGCGGCAACGGCTTAGCGCTCAGCACGGTGAGGCGCTCCGGACATTGCAGCTGCAGCGCGGCGGCACGCGCGGCGTCGGCGGTGCCGTCGGTGCTGTGATCGTCGACGACGATCACGTGGAACGCGCCCGGATAGTCCTGCTTGAGCAGTGACGTCACCGCCTCGGCGATCACGTCGACCTCATTGCGCGCCGGTACGACGGCCGCGACGGCCGGCCATGCTTCGCGCGCCGCGATGGTCAGCGGCGCGGCGGGGCGCGCGCGCCAGAAGCCGCCGCGCGCGAACAGCAGCACGCACCAGATCAGCAGGGAAACACACGAAAGAATGAACAGGACCGCCGCCATTAAGCATTACCCTCGATTGAGCGCGCCGCCATGCCGACGCGCCTGGATAGTTGCATTGTCAGGGTGCGTGCCGCCACCACGCACCAGTCGAACAGATTGAGCACCGGGCGCTTGCGGAACACATCGTAGCCCGCGCGCTCGATGCGCTCGAGATACCGCAGTCCGGCATGCACCGCGCCGCTCAGCTCGATGCCGAGCCGCCCCGGCATGCGCAGCGCGAGCGGCGCGCCGCTGATCAGCGTGGCACGCACGAACGCGATTTCGTGGGCCATCAGCGCGCGCCACGCGTCATCGACGACCCCCTCGGCAATCTGCGCCTCGGTCACGCCGAAGCGCCGCAGATCGGCTTGCGGCAGGTACATGTGCTGTCGTTGCCAGTCGGCGGCTACGTCGAGCCAGAAGCTGATCAGCTGCGACGCCGTGCAGATCGCGTCGGCGTCGGCGAGATTGTCCGGCGTCGCCGCGCCGACCAGATGCAGCAGCAGATGCCCGACCGGGTGCGCCGAACGACGGCAATAGTCGACGAGCGCGGCGCGATCCACATAGCGATTCGTATCGATGTCCTGTGCGCAGCCGTCGAGCAGATCGTAGAACGGTTCGAGCGGCAGCTCGTATTGCGCGATTACGCCAGCGAGCTTGCCGAACAGCAGCGCATGCACGGGCGCGGCGCGCCGTTGCGCGATCGCGTCGAGCCCGGCGCGGAAATCGGCCAGACGGGCGTGCCGCTCGGCGGCGTTCCACTGACCTTCGGCAGAGATATCAGCCGCGGTGCGCACGACCTGATAGATAATACCGACAGGCGCGCGTAGCGCCTTCGGCAGCAACACGCTCGCGATCGGAAAGTTTTCGTGTTGATCGACGTCCATCCAGCGAGCCTCGAAACCATTCTGTAATACAGCGCGATGTCCGCGCAGCAAGGATCGGTAGTTTAAGGGTTCCGCCGTGACGGTGCAGTGTGCGGTCGTGGCCGGGCGCATTACGGGGCGATCTGGCGCTGGCTCCTTACATCGTTGTAACGCTCCGTAGCCCCGCTCCTCCGCAAGTCCCAGCGGATGCGGCAAGCGCCCAACACGCGGGCCGCACCGGAAAGCAAAGCGGCCCCGATAGCGTTAGAATGCGCGTTTGGTTTTGCTGTACCGGCCGGTCGCCGGGGCTCAAGACGTCAACTAATCATGATGAGCGCGGCGATAAAGTCAGCTTCACGACTTCTTCGAAACCCGCGTTAGTCGGAGTTCGCCAACTTATGCGAGTCATCCTTGCCCAGCCGCGCGGCTTTTGTGCGGGCGTTGTCCGCGCAATCGAAATCGTCGATCGTGCGTTACAGCAACACGGCGCTCCCGTGTATGTCCGCCACGAGATTGTCCATAACCGTCATGTGGTCGACAATCTGCGGCAGAAGGGCGCGCGTTTCGTCGAGGAGCTCGATGAAGTGCCGCAAGGTGCCGTCGCGATATTCAGCGCGCATGGGGTTGCGCAAACCGTCGAACGTGATGCCGAAGCGCGCGGCCTCGACGTGCTCGACGCCACCTGCCCGCTCGTGACCAAGGTGCATGTGCAGGGTCGCCAGTACGTGGCCGCCGGCCGCACGCTGATCCTGATCGGCCACGCCGGTCATCCCGAAGTGGAAGGCACGATCGGCCAGATCCCCGGCACGGTGCTGCTGGTGCAGAGCGAGGCAGAAGTCGCGAAACTCGAGTTGCCGGTCGATACGCCGCTCGCCTACGTGACGCAAACCACGCTGTCGGTCGACGACACGCGCGGCATCATCGACGCGCTGCTGCGCCGCTTTACCGACATCGTCGGTCCTGACACGCGCGACATCTGTTATGCAACGCAGAACCGCCAGGCGGCGGTGCGCGAACTGAGCAAGGAGGTCGATGTGCTGCTTGTCGTCGGCGCAACCAACAGCTCGAACTCGAACCGGCTGCGCGAAATCGGCAGTGAGAGCGGCGTGGCGAGCTACCTCGTCGCCGACGGCTCCGAAGTGAAGCCGGAATGGTTCGCCAACGTGCACACGGTCGGCATCACGGCCGGCGCGTCGGCACCCGAAGAAATGGTCGAAAACGTAATCGATGCGCTGCGCGCATTGGGACCCGTCGATGTCACGACGATGGCGGGCCGTGAAGAAAAAGTCGAATTCAAGTTGCCATCGAAGCTGATGCAACCTCTCGCTGCACGCGAAGTTTAAGGAGGACGCCTTGTCTATTCCGCTGCTACAGAAAGTCCGCGTCGGCGCATACATCATGCGCCAGCATCTCTCCGGCAACAAACGCTATCCGCTCGCCCTGATGCTGGAGCCGCTGTTTCGCTGCAATCTCGCCTGCAATGGCTGCGGCAAGATCGACTATCCGGATCCGATCCTGAACCAGCGTCTGTCGCTCGAAGAATGCCTTCAGGCAGTCGACGAATGCGGCGCGCCGGTCGTCTCGATCGCCGGTGGCGAGCCGCTGCTGCACAAGGAAATGCCGCAGATCGTCAAGGGCATCATGGCGCGCAAGAAGTTCGTGTACCTGTGCACGAACGCGCTGCTGATGGAAAAGAAGATGGACGACTACGAGCCGAATCCGTACTTCGTGTGGTCCGTTCACCTTGACGGCGACAAGGAAGCGCACGATCACTCGGTGTCGCAGGAAGGGGTGTACGAGAAGGCCGTCGCCGCGATCCGCGAAGCGAAGCGCCGCGGCTTCCGCGTGAACATCAACTGCACGCTGTTCAACGACGCAGAGCCGGAGCGTGTGGCGAAGTTCTTCGACACGCTGGGCCCGATGGGCGTCGACGGCATCACGGTGTCGCCGGGTTATGCGTATGAGCGCGCGCCCGATCAGCAGCATTTCCTGAATCGCGACAAGACCAAGCAGCTGTTCCGCGAGATCTTCAAGCGCGGCAACAACGGCAAGAACTGGTCGTTCAGTCAGTCGGCGATGTTCCTCGATTTCCTCGCGGGCAACCAGACCTACGAATGCACGCCGTGGGGCAACCCGGCGCGTACCGTGTTCGGCTGGCAAAAGCCGTGCTATCTGGTCGGCGAAGGCTACGTGAAGACCTTCAAGGAACTGATGGAAACCACGGACTGGGACAAGTACGGCACCGGCAACTACGAGAAGTGCGCCGACTGTATGGTCCACTGCGGCTTCGAAGCGACGGCCGTGATGGACACGGTCGCGCATCCGCTGAAGGCGCTGAAGGTCAGCATGCGCGGTCCGAAGACCACGGGCGCGTTCGCGCAGGACATCCCGCTGGATAAGCAGCGTCCCGCCGAGTACGTGTTCTCGCGTCACGTCGAGATCAAGCTCGAAGAAATCACGCGCGCCGGCAAGGGCAAGAAGGTGGAGACCGCGACGGCCACGCACTGACGCGTTGCACAGGAGGCGCCCGGGCGCCTCCTATCAAGCATGAAAAAAGCGCAGTGGCCAATCAAGGCCACCGCGCTTTTCTTTTACCGGTTGACGCTTCTGCCGACCGACCCGCTTATGCGCCGCGCGCATTATGCTCGGTCAGGAATTTGATCAGCCCGTCGATGCCGCCTTTGGCGATCTGATCGGCGAACTGCGTCTGATACACCTGGATCAGCCACGCGCCCATCATGTTGATGTCGTAGATCTTCCAGCCCGACGGCCCCTTGGTGAGCCGGTAGTCGATTGCATCGTCGCCGCCGGTGCTGATCACGTGTGATTGCACGACGATGTCGGTCGCGCCGGCGGGCGCGCTGACCGGCGCAAACTGGAACTTCACTTCCTGGTCGCGCAATTGCGATAGCGACGCGGCGTAGGTACGCGTCAGCAGCAGCGTAAACTGCTCGTACAGTTGCTTCTGCTGTTCCGGCGTCGCGGTCGCCCACGGCTTGCCGACCGCGATACGCGTGGTGCGCTGGAAGTCGGTGGCGGGCAGGAAGTGCGTCTGGACGACCTGGGTGATCTTCGCCATGTCGCCGCCGCGCGCCTGCGGGTCAGCCTTCATTGCAGTCACCGTGCCCTGGACTGCACTTTTTACCACCGCGTCGGGTGCGCTCTGCGCAAACGCCGCCGTGGATACCACGGCCGCAGCCACAAAAGCAGTCAGATGTCGTTTCATACGCTTGTCATGACTCGAAAGAAGTAGCGCCGGCGGGCCGCAGCCCCCGCGGCTAAAGAGGGTAGACCAGTATAGCGGGGATTACGTTCCCATCCTGGCGAAGCTGTCGGGAGTCGTACTTGCTACCGAAGTCGGGCTTGCTTGCCCGGGCTCTGTATACTTATGCACCTTCGTCAAAAACAACACCCGTGATAAGGCCACGTCCGCCTACATGCTGAAGCCATACATCGTCCGTCTCGTCGCGTACTCGGTGCGTCATCCGCTCAGGATCATCGCGCTGTCGATCGTGCTCGCTGTCCTGAGCGGCATATACGTCGCGCATAACTTCAGGATCAACACGGACATCAGCCGTCTCGTCGAGACCAACAAGCAATGGGCGGCAGCCCAGAATGCGATCGACGCAGCCTTCCCCGACCGCGGCAACACCATGCTGGTGGTGGTCGAGGCTCGCGCGCCCGAATTCGCCGACGCCGCCGCCAACGCGCTGACCGCCGCGCTCAGAGCCGATCCTAAAGAGTTCACGTCGGTCTCGCAGCCTTCCGGGGGCCCGTTCTTCGAACACAACGGCCTGCTGTTTCCGTCGACCGACGAGGTGATGTCCACCACCTCGCAACTCGTGCAGTCGCGCCCGCTCGTCAACCAGCTTGCGCATGATCCGAGCCTGACCGGTCTCGCCGGCACGCTGACCACGAGCTTGCTGCTGCCGCTGCAACTCGGCCAGGTCAAACTCTCCGACATGAGCCGGCTGCTTGCGCAAAGCGCGAACACGCTCGATCGCGTGCTGGCCGGCCAGCCCGCCGCGTTCTCATGGCGCGCGCTCGTCGATAAGAGCGCCGCCACCGATCCGGCGCGTTCGTTCGTGGTCGTGCAGCCGGTCGTCAACTACGACGCGCTGGAGCCGGGCGCAAGCGCATCGAGAGCAATTCGCGCGACCGCGGTGTCGCTGCATCTGCAGGAGCGCTACGGCGCGACGATCCGCCTGACCGGCGAACAGCCGCTCGCCGACGAGGAGTTCGCGTCGGTGCAGGACGGCGCCGTGCTGAACGGCATCGGCACTTTCATCGTCGTGCTGATCATTCTGTGGCTCGCGCTGCGCTCGGGCCGCATGATCGCGGCCGTGTTCATCACGCTGTTCGTCGGCCTCGCGATCACGGCCGCGCTCGGCCTGTTGATGGTCGGCGCGCTGAACATGATTTCGGTCGCGTTCATGGTGTTGTTCGTCGGGCTCGGCGTCGATTTCGGCGTGCAGTTCGGCGTCAAGTATCGCGAGGAGCGCAACCGCGACGACCGGCTATCGGCCGCGCTGATGCACACCGCGCACAGCATCGGCGTGCCGCTCACGCTCGCGGCCGTGGCAGTCGCGCTGAGCTTCTTCTCGTTCCTGCCGACCGCGTATCGCGGCGTGTCGGAGCTTGGGCAGATTGCGGGCGTCGGCATGTTTGTCGCGTACTTCACCAACATGACGCTGCTGCCGGCGCTGCTGAAGCTCTTCAATCCGCCGGGTGAAGTCGCCTCGCCGGGTTTCAAGCAGCTCGAACCCGTCGACGACTTCCTCGATCGCAATCGCAAGCCCGTGCTGATCGGCACGCTGCTCGTCGTGATCGGCGCGACGCCACTGCTCGCGCACCTGCGTTTCGACTTCAATCCGCTGCATCTGAAGGACCCGCATACGGAGTCGATGGCGACGTTGCTGTCTTTGAAGGATTCGCCCGAAGCCGCGGTCAACAACGTGCAAGCGCTGGCGCCGTCGCTTGCCGACGCCGATGCGATGGCCGAGCGACTGCGCAAGCTGCCGGAAGTGGGCCGCGTCAACACGCTGAGCACGTTCGTGCCGGCCGAGCAGCAGCAGAAGATGATGCTGATTGCGAGCGCAGCGCAGCAGCTGCTGCCGGCGCTGCAACAGCAGCCCGCGCCGCAGGCCACCGACGCGGTGCGCGTTGCCGCCTTGAAGCGCGCGGCGAATCAGTTGTCGCTTGCCGCCGAGGACCATCCGGGAGCGGGCGCGGCGGAGGCGCAGCATCTCTCGGCGACCTTGCAAAAGCTCGCGGCCGCCGACGCCGCCACGCGCGAGCGCGCCGAAGTCGCAATGTCCGACACGCTGCGCATCGCGTTGAAGCAGCTGGAGAACCTTCTGCAGCCGACCGAAATCACTCAGGAGACGCTGCCGCCAGGCATCACCGCGATGTGGATCGGCAAGGGCGGCCACGCGCTCGTCGATATCGCGCCGAAGGTGCCGCCCGGCGTCGATCCGAACGACGACCAGATGCTCGCCCGCTTCGCGCGCGCGGTGAAGCAGGCCGAGCCGGGCGCGATCGGCGGACCGATCTCGATCATCCATTCGGCCAACACGATCATCAAGGCGTTCCTGCAGGCGGCCGTCTATGCGCTGCTGTCGATCGCGGTGCTGCTGTGGATCGCGCTGCGCCGGATCGGCGACGTGCTGCGCACGCTGGTGCCGCTGCTGGTCTCCGCGTTGGTCACGCTCGAGTTGTGCGTGGTGTTCGGCATGCCGCTGAACTTCGCGAACATCATCGCGCTGCCGCTGATGCTCGGCGTCGGTGTCGCGTTCAAGATCTACTTCGTGATGGCGTGGCGCCACGGCCAGACCGGGCTGTTGCAGTCGAGCCTCACGCATGCGGTGCTGTTCAGCGCTGCCACAACGGCCACCGCGTTTGGTAGCCTGTGGCTGTCGCACCATCCGGGCACGTCCAGCATGGGGAGGCTGCTCGCGCTTTCGTTGTTCTGCACGCTGATCGGCGCGGTGGTTTTCCAGCCGGTGCTGATGGGCAAGCCGCGTCAACGTCGCGGGAAGCAAAAAGGAATATAAGCATGAAGCTGCGTAACACCGCGCTGGCGCTCACCGCCGCGGGTCTCATTTCGGGCTGCGCGACCGCCCCGGACCGCAAGCCGGGCGATCCGTTCGAGCCAGTGAACCGGGCGATCTTCACTTTCAACGACGGAGTCGATCGCTATATCGCCGTGCCGGTCGCGAAGGGCTATCAGAAGGTGACGCCGCAGCCGCTGCGCACCGCCGTCAGCAATTTCTTCTCGAACCTCGGCGATCTCACCAACGCAGCGAACGCGCTGCTGCAACTGAAGATCACCGACGCGACCGAAGACATCATGCGGTTCGCGTTCAACTCGGTGTTTGGTATCGGCGGCCTGCTCGACTGGGCGACGCCGGCCGGCCTGCCCAAGCATCATCAGGACTTCGGTCTGACGCTCGGGCACTGGGGCATTCCGTCAGGTCCGTATCTGGTGCTGCCGCTGTTCGGGCCAAGCACGGTGCGCGACAGCATGGGGCTCGTCGTCGATGTGAAGTTCAATCCGCTGAACTATGTCGAACCGGCGACCCGCAATCCGCTGTACGTGCTGCAGTTCGTCAGCACGCGGTCGGATCTGCTCGGCGCGACCAGCCTTCTGGAGCAGGCTGCGCTCGACAAATACTCGTTCGTGCGTGATGCCTATGTGCAGCAGCGCCTTGCGCGTCTGCGCGGCACGAGCAATAACCCCGCGCCGCTGCCGGAATACGACGATCACGGCGATACCGGTCCGGCTGCTGCCCCCGCGGCAGGCGCGCCGGCGGGCGGCGTGCCGAATTACTCCGATCCGGGCGATGTGGGCGAAACGCCGAATGGGGCTTCGGGAGCGGGTGGCGCGGCCAAGGGCGCGCCCGGCGCGCTGCCGAATTACAACGATCCGGGTGAGTCCGCACCGGCGCCCAATGGGGCTTCTGGCGGCGCGACCAAAGCGCCTGACGGGAATCTGCCGAACTACGCCGCTCCGGGGGACAGTGGCGCGGGTGCAATGCCGGCTGCGCCTGCTGTGCCGGCGTCGTCCCCGCAATAGCGCAGTCAACCATCGCCCGACGAAACCCGCGGGCTTTACCACAGCCCGCTCAGTGCAGGCTCTCGATCTCGCTGCGCGCCGCGACCCGATCTTCCTCGGGCGCAGCGACTGGTGCCGGTTGCGGCACCGGCTTCGAGTTCGCGCGATAGTGAGCGAACTGCTCGTCCGCGTAACGGATACGCGTGCGGCCGTGCGGCGCCGGGTCACCGTTTTCATCGAGATTGACGAACACCATTTTCTCGACCGTCAGAATGCTCTTGCGCGTGATCTTGTTGCGCACTTCGCAGCGCAGCGTGATCGACGTGCGGCCGAAATGCGTCGCGGTCATGCCCAGTTCGATGATGTCGCCCTGGCGCGCCGAGCTGACGAAGTTGATCTCTGACATGAACTTGGTCACGACCCGCTGGTTGTCCAGTTGAGAGATCGCGTAGATCGCGGCTTCTTCGTCGATCCAGCGCAGCAGGCTGCCGCCGAACAACGTCCCGTTGGGATTCAGGTCTTCGGGCTTACCCCATTTTCTTGTGTGGAAATTCATTTGGTACTCCGTGTTCGAGGCTCCCGGGGCGGGCAGCTCATGCGCCGGAACCCAAGGTTAACACTAGCATTGTACCAAAGGTAAGGGTTTTCCCTGGTATTTCAACGATTGCATAACTAATCGTGCTGATAGTCTTGGATTCGTCCGAGCGGCAGTCGACCACCGTTCCGGTACCAGCGGCTGCGCAACCGCTTAACGGACTCGCGCTGGCGGGACAGACTGAAAAGCCCGCTCGACAGCGGGCGTGTAGGTTGAGAGGGTATTCCCCTAATCCATCGGATCATACTGGTGGAATCCTTGGTAGCCGGTTGTGTCCTCTACCTTGGTTATCCGCCAGTGTCCGTTTTCCTTTGCGACGAATACGACCAGATTCTGTTTTTCCCCTAACCCGAAGGTCAACGGAATTACCACCGTTCCGCCGAGCGCGATAGCGGGATGCAAAGTCATCGTTTTGAGCCATATTTGCGGATCGATGTCTTGTACTCGCGTGAAATAGTCCGCACCGCCCGGCAAGCGCTTATGGCGATAGTCGTCCCGCAGATTATCGACGGTTGGTTTCGCCACATAGTTGTAAATGTGGCTATCGGTCAACTGATAAACGCTGCCCTCCTGCTGTAAATACCAGGTGTAAAAGGCCTTCACGGCGATTTCTGGTGTGTCCGGAGTGGCTGCGATGGCTACACCCGGCTCGAGTGTCAACGCAACAGCCAGTGAGGCAAAAACGCGCAAAATAAATTTAATCATCGTCGTCGTGCCGGAATATTTTGTACGCAGGTTTGATGGTTCGATAGGCCTGACCTTCAAACATCGCCTGATATGTATCGTGACGCGCTGATCATGTCGATTAGTAAAGTTTAATTTGACCATAATTTACAATTAAACCACCATTTCAATAATCGAAGAGACTATCCCAAAATAAAAAACGAGCATTCATCGGCTAGAATTTTCTCGTTTTATAAACGGGAGAACGCAGTGAGCGATAACCGGTATTCATTCGGCATACACAAAAATATTCGGGCCGTAGATTTGTTCACGTACGTAGCGCTGGACGAAACGGCTAAACAATTCGGGATAAGCGACCTGACAGCCGATATACCGGTGTCGGGCAAGTTGGCGGGCGCGACTGTGGGAACGTCTGTTGCATCCCTCGCCGCTCGCAAGTTCTCCCGTTCAGGGTCGCGGTGCGCTTGCCGATGATTACATCGGTCGGGCTGAAAGGAGTTCGGATTGCTTTCACGCGGAATCTTGGTGCATTCGTCGGCCGTATGGTCCCAGTAATTGGGGAGTTTTTTCTGGCTGCGGATGCGATACAGATTATGCGTCGCACCGTGACGACCTATAACCGTCTGGTGCTACCGGAGGACAGGCTGCCGTGACTGACACGGATATCTGGGAACGCCTTGAGGCTTTCACTCGCGAAGAACTAGGAAGGCCAATCTATGGTGGCCCACTGAAGTTGACCCCATCTACCAGGCTTGAACAGGACTTGGGGGTAACCGGACTTGATGGTGTCGAGTTCATCGACAGGTGGGCTCTCACGTTCAACGTGCAGGCTGACGGCTTTCCATACAGGCGCTACTTCGGCCCGGAAGGGCAAAAGCTCTTTTCAACATTGATCGGTCTTTTCTCAACGCGGCATCGGAAACCGGACCTCGTGCCGCTGACCCTAGGCATGCTGGCAGAAGCCGCGCGACTCGGAAGATGGGACACCCAAGCCATTGAATCTGCGATCGCCATCCGAAGCGCTGGCAAATAGGCCGGCGCGCCGACACTACGCCTGTCAGGCGCTCCACCGAACTGAACTGTTATGAATTGGATCGTCGACAAAGCGGCACTTCTGCTCGCCGCTATCGCCTGTGCGGCGCTCGCATGGGCTCTGATTCACCACAGCGGCCAGTGGTTTGCGGTGCTGCTGTTCATACTGGCAATTGCGGGGCTTTTCGCGGACAACCAGCGGCTGCGCAACCTCCTAAGAGACTGAGGCGAAGACCCGAGTCGCCGCTCCAGGGGCGGCTCACGCACACGCTAGCGACTTGCTGCCTGCCCCGGACGCGATCGGGATGACTAACCACCCTCCCCCGTCGCTCAATCAGCGACACCCGTGAACCGCAGCACGCCGCCCTTCCCCAACGCCTCCCGCGTCTCGACCAGCGTAGTCCGCGCGGCGCGCGCATCGCCGGCGAGTCGCAGCAGCGCACCCAGTTGCGATGGCTGCCTCAGCAATTCGCGCAAAATCGGCCCGAGCGCGGTGGTGCCGTCGTCGCGCAAACCCGCCGTCGCGGCCGGCGGCAGCGTGCGCCAGGCCGGATCGACGACCGCTCGACACACGGCGAACGGCAGACCGCGAGCGGCAGCGGTCGCCCCCGCGATGTGCGATTCCATGTCCACCGCTAGCGCGCCCGTCGATTCGTGCAGCGCGCGTTTGTCTTCCGCGGTGATCAGCGGCGCGGCGACCGCCGCCGTCGCGCCACGGCGCACACGTCCCGCGAGCCATTCGGCCGTCCCGACGTCAGTTACCGCGGCGGCAATCCGCTCCGACCACTGCCGATCCGTGTCGATGCGTCCAAACGGTCCATGCACCGCATCCGCGACGATCAGCGTCCCCGGTTCCAGATCCGGCGCGAGTCCGCCCGCCGTGCCGAAACTGACGATCCCCGCCGCGCCGCGAGCGACCGCCGCGCTTAGCGTGCGCTCGAGCAGATCCGCCCGTGCCGCGTACACGACCTCGACGCGCTCGCTGCCGTCGCCGCGTGCGATGCGCGCCTCGAACGCCATGCCCGTCACGACGATCACCGGCAAACGGCTATCGCCCGTCCCGACGGACGGCGTCATCGACACGGACATCCGTCACATCCCGACCGTGACGCGCGTGAGCCCATTGCGCTTCAGATGACGGAAGCGCGCGAGCGCCCACAACGGGAAGAACTTGCGATAGCCGTGGTAGCGCAGATAAAACACGCGCGGAAAGCCCGTCGCGGTAAAGCGCGTTTCGTCCCACAGCCCATGCTCGCGCTGCTCACGCTGCAGATAGTCGATCCCGCGCGCCACCGCGTCGTGATCGACCTCGCCCGCCGCCATCAGTCCGAGCAGCGCCCAGGCGGTCTGCGACGCGGTGCTCGGCGCGCGCTCGTAGCCGCGATAGTCGAGCTTGTAGCTCTCGCCGCCCTCGCCCCAACCGCCGTCCTCGTTCTGGATCGACACGAGCCATTGCACCGCGCGCCGCATGCGCGGGTCGTCGTGCGCCATGCCGGCCGCGTTCAGCGAGCACAGCGCGGTCCATGTGCCGTAGATGTAGTTCAGACCCCAGCGGCCATACCAGCTGCCGTCCGACTCCTGTTCCTGCAGCATGTAGTCGAACGCGCGCTGCGCCGGCTCGCTGTTTTGCGGCAACTCACCGATCTGCGCGAACATCGACAGACAACGGCCCGACACGTCCGCGGTCGGCGGATCGAGCAGCGCGGCGTGGTCCGAGAACGGGATGTTGTTCAGGTAGTACTGCGTGTTTTCCGGCTCGAATGCGCCCCAACCGCCTTCGCTGCTTTGCATGCCGACTACCCATTCGCGCGCGCGGGCAATCGCTTCACGATCGACATCGGACTTCGTGAGCGCAGCCGAACGATGCATCGCCATCACGACCACCGCGGTATCGTCGACGTCCGGGTAATGCGCGTTGTTGTATTGGAACGCCCAGCCGCCCGGCCGCACGTTCGGGCGGCGCGAAATCCAGTCGCCGCGCACGTCGAGAATCTGCAGCGGACGCAGCCACGCGAGCCCGCGTTCGGCCGCCTGTTCGGCACGTGCCTCGCCGGTTTCAAGCAAAGCGTGCGCGGCGAGCGACGTATCCCACACCGGCGACAAACACGGCTGGCAATACGCTTCGTCGTCCTTGATGACGAGCAGCTTGTCGAGCGACTTGCGAGCGATCGCGCGGTTCGGATGATCGGCCGGATAGCCGAGCACGTCGTACATCATCACCGAGTTGGCCATCGCGGGGAAGATCGCGCCGAGGCCGTCCTCGCCGTTCAGCCGTTCGTCGACGAACGCGACAGCCGCGCGGATCGCGCGTTCGCGGATCGCCTTCGGCAACAGGCCATCGACCGCGCGCAGCACTGTATCGACACAGCGGAAAAAGCCGAACCAGCCCGCGTGCTGATGCGGTGCGCGCTCACTCATGCCGGTGTTCACGGGCGCGCCGCGGAACAGCTCGTCGATGCGCACCTTGCGCGGGTTGCGCGCGAGCGGCCGCTTCGCGTTGAGCACGAGCAGCGGCACGATCACCGTGCGCGCCCAGTACGACACCTTCGACAGGTGGAACGGGAACCACATCGGCAGCAGCATGATCTCGACCGGCATCATCGGCACCGCGCGCCACGACACCACGCCGAAGAGGGCGAGCAGAATTCGCGTGAACACGTTCACGTGTTCCGCGCCGCCGTGCGCGAGGATCGCGTCGCGCGCGCGCACCATGTGCTCGGCGTCGACCGGGTCGCCGATCATCTTCAGCGCGAAGTACGCCTTCACGCTCGCGCTGATGTCGAGTGCGCCATCGGTGAAGAGCGGCCAGCCGCCATTCGGCAACTGGATGCGCCGCAGATAGCGCGCGATCTTCTGTTCGAGTTCGAGGTTCGGCGTCTCGCCGAGGTAGTGCACCAGCAGCACGTATTCGGCCGGAATCGTCGCGTCGGCTTCGAGTTCGTAGATCCAATGGCCGTCCGGCTGCTGCGCGGCCAGGATCGCATCGGTCGCGCGCGTGATCGACGCGTCGAGCGGGCTCGCGCCGGCAGTTTGCATGGCCGACTGCGTTGCGGTTGCCAATGCGTCCGCCCTGGCGGGCGCGTTGGCAACCACGGCAGCTTCGGCCAGGTTCGGCGCCGCATCGGCGACTTCGGGCAGCACCGCGTCGAGCGGCTGGGTTTGAGATAAGTCGTTCATCGGCGTTCCATCTGTTGATTCAGCAGCGTATCCGCGGCCTTCTGGCCGGAGCGGATGGCACCTTCGAGCATCGCGGGCAGTCCGGTGGACGTCCAGTCGCCTGCGAGCAGCAAATTGTTCCAGCGAGTGCGCGTGCCCGGTCGCAGCGTCTCCTGCTCGGGCAGCGCGGCAAACATCGCGCGCGGTTCTATCACGACCTGCCAGCGCGGTAGCGGCGCGAGCGGCAGGTTCACCGCCGCTGCGACCTCGGCCCAGACGGTCGCCGCGAGCGCGTCGTGCGACATGTCGAAGAGCCGCTCGTCACCGTTGAGCGTCACCGACAGGCGGTCGTCGAACGCAAACAGCCATTCGGCCGTTCCGTTCAGCAGTGCGGTGATCTGCGGCAGACCGAACGGCGGCTCGACCGCGAAATGCACGTTCAGCGCAGCCGCGAAACGCGTCGGCGCACGCAGCCCCGGCACCAGCGCCGCGGCGGCTTCAGGCGGCAGCGCGAGAATCACCGCCTCGTTCGCGCCGAGCGTGATGCTCTCATCGGCGAAATGCAGCGCCTGCACACGCGCCGGGTCGGCCGCGAGCGCGATGTCGCGCAGACGCGAACCGAGCCGGATCGTCGCGCCGCCGTGCTGCAGGAGCCGCAGCGCCGGATCGACGAATGCACTGCCAAGACCATTACGCGCAACGAGCGGCCGGCAAGCGAGCCCGCCCGCGAGCAGCGTTTCGCGCACGAGCGCGCCGGTCAGCTCCGCCGACGCGTCGCGCGGCTCCAGATTCAGCAGCACATGTAGCAGCGGCCGCAGCGGCCGGTCCCATAGCGGACCGTCACAGCGCATCGTCTGCGCGACGCTGCGGCCCGGCTTCGCGAACAGCAGCGGCACGAGCGACAGGTAATCGGTCGGTACCGTGTTCGGCACGCGCGCATGCGCATCGAAAATCCACCACGGCAAACGCCCCGGCGACAGACGCACGCTCCAGCGCGAACGCGTGGCCAGATCGACGAACGGATACTCGGGCTGCGCGGGGCCGACCAGTTCGTCGGCGGCGCCGATCGCACGCACGTAGTTCAGCGTCGCGGCATTGGCCGACAGCACGATGTGATTGCCGCTGTCGAGCGTCGCACCGAGACTCGCGTCGTAGTACGAACGGCAGCGGCCGCCCGCGTAATCCTGCGCTTCGTGCAGCACGACCCGCGCGCCGCGCCGCTGCAACTGCACAGCGGCGGCGAGCCCGGCCACGCCCGCGCCGACCACGTGGACGAGCTTCGGCATCAGCTCAGAAAAGCGCGTAACGCGCGACGATCCACAGCAGGCGCAGCTTCGGCTTGCTGACCTTCGTGCGCGGAACGTCGAAGCCGCGCTCCAGCGTACGCTCGAGCAGCACGCGATAGACGCCCGACATGATGCGCGGCGCACGCACTTGAGCGCGCGGCTCGCGATCCATGATCGCATCGGATTCGGCGAAGTGCTGCTTCGCGCGCTCGGCGAGCGTCGCGCAAACGAGCGGCAGCGTCGGGTCGTCGGCGATCTGCCGCGGGTTCGTGGCCGCGATGCCTTCGCGCGCGAGCAGCTCGCGCGGCAGATAGCAGCGGTTGATGTCGGCGTCTTCGTCGATATCGCGCAGGATGTTGGTGAGCTGCAGCGCGCGGCCCAGATGGTGCGCGAGTAGCCGGCCCGGCTCCTCACGCATCCCGAATATCCTCACCGACAGACGGCCGGCCGCGCTCGCGACGCGGTCGCAATACAGGTCGAGCGTGGCGTCGTCGGGCGCGCAGATGTCGGCGGCGGCGTCCATCGCCATGCCGTCGATCATCGCGTGAAAATCCTCGCGTTGCAGATGAAACGTGTGAATGTGCCGCGTCAGCGCGCGCAGCGACGCGCGCGGCTGGCCGGCGTAGCACGCGTCGATGTCCGCGCGCCATTGCTCGAGCCCGGCCGCACGCTCGGCTCGCGGCAGGCTGCTGTCGGCGATGTCGTCGACGGCGCGGCAGAACGCGTAGACCTGATACATCGCATCGCGCTGGGCCGCCGGCAAGATGCGCATCGCGAGATAAAACGAGCTGCCGGACGTGGCGGCAGCCGCGTCGATTTCAGTATCGTCCACGACGAGATTGGAAACAGCCAAGACGATCTCCGCTGGAGGCGCCCGCTGAAAGGCGTTCAAAGAGGTTTTTATGCCGACCCGCAAGGCAGTGTGCCCGCGCGCGCGGACACGCGCGAAACATCCGGCTGGGCGGCCGGAAACGGCGAAAAGTATAGCAATCTTTGCCGGTGACCGCAGATTTGGCGGCCAATGAGGGACGCGAGGAAAGGCCGCCGGGCGCGGCGAGCTGGAACCGCGCCGCCCTCGCTAGCGA
Source organism: Paraburkholderia sp. BR10954 (assembly GCF_040965775.1). Taxonomy (NCBI): domain Bacteria; kingdom Pseudomonadati; phylum Pseudomonadota; class Betaproteobacteria; order Burkholderiales; family Burkholderiaceae; genus Paraburkholderia; species Paraburkholderia sp. BR10954. Next base: position 245,087 of record NZ_JBFRCK010000003.1, on the reverse strand, counting down.
ATCAGGCCCCCGCGAGCCGGAACGCGACCGCGCAGTTGCGGCCCTGGCGCTTTGCTCTGTAGAGCGCCGCGTCGGCCTCGTTGATCAGCACGTCGTACGCGGGTACGCCCTCGCGCGCCGACGCGCCGCCGAGGCTCGCGGTGACCGGCACGCTGGTGCCGATCAGCTCGACCGGCGTTTCCTCGATCACGCGACGGATCTTCTCCGCCACCAGCATCGCGTCGTCGAGCGGCGTGCACGGCAGCAGCAGCGCGAACTCCTCGCCGCCGAAGCGCCCGAACGTATCCTGCGCGCGCACCACACCCGCGACACGCTGCGCCATCACGCGCAGCACCGTATCGCCGACGCCGTGACCGAACTGGTCGTTGATCCGCTTGAAGTGATCGAGATCGAACAGCAGCATCGACATGTCGCCACCGTAGCGCTGCCAGCGCGTGAACTCGTCGCGCAGCCGCGCTTCGAAAAAGCGCCGGTTCGCGATGCCGGTCAGCCCGTCGCGATTCGCATACTCCTGCAGCTTCGCAACCGCCTCCTCGCGCTCGCGCTGCACGATGCTCACATGCGTCACGTCGGAGATCGTCACGCACACGGCCACCACTTCGCGGCCGCGCATCAGCGGCATGAACGTGCAGTCCTGCTGCATGAAATCGACCCCGCCGGTGATCGGCCGGTCGTGATCGAACTTGAACAGATAGGGGCGCTGCTCCCACGAGCTGAACGCGAAGCTGCCGAGCTGGAATACGCTTTCGATCTTGCGCGACAGCCACACGCGCGGCAGCTCCGGAAAGTTCTGGTAGATCGAGCGGCCGACCACCTGCTCCGCCGACAGGCCGCTATGGTCCTGCATGAAGCGATTCCACATCAGCACGTTCAGTTCGCGATCGAGCACGAAGATGCCAAAACCGACCCGCTCGACCACGAGGTCGCTCAACGATTCCACTGGGACATTCATAGACTGGACAGCAGCGCATCGAGCGCTTCGTTCATGTGACGGATTGAGTCTTCGGCCATCAGCATCACCAGATGCGCGCGAAAACTCTGATGTTCGAGCGCGAAGTTCACTTCGACGAGCAGCGCCACCTGCCATTGCAGCACGCCGGGCTGGAACACTTCGTCGAGCGTCAGCGTGTCGCCGAGCACGCCCGGCGCGGAAAACACCGGCGTGCGGCCGAGCTGGTCGAGTATCGACGACACGCACGCGCCCGACAGCAGGTTCGCGACGTCGAGCATCAGTTCGCGCTCGCCGATCGCCTCGTAGCTCGAACGCGCGTACGGGTCGCTGACCAGCGAACAGAGCTGCGCGATGCTGTCGCTGCGACAGATCACCAGCACCTCGCCCTTGATGTCCGAGCGAAAGCCCTGACGCACCGCGCTGACCGTGTCGTCGATGTGGGTCATCTCGCGCAGCGTGCGCGCCGCATCGCTCACCGCGACCATCTTCACGCGCGGCACCGACAGTTCGATAAACGAATCGAGCAGTCCCGCGAGCCGCGTCGCAGCCCGGCCCATCGCAAGGTTGGCGATTTCCTGTAGCGCGTCGCGCTGGTCTTCGGTGAAGGCGGGCTCAGACATACAAGCCGTACTCCTTGAGGATGGGCAGGACCGCCTCCGGCGTCACCGGCTTGGCGATGAACGCGATCGCGCCGAGCTCGCGCACGCGCTCCTGGGCGAGCGGCTGCACGTCGGCGGAAACGACGATCACGAAGGTATTGAGGTCCTCGTGCTGCAACGCCTCGAGGACCTGGTAGCCGGTCATGTCCGGCATCGTCAGATCGAGGAACATCACCGAGGCCTTGCCGTCGCGATAGAGCGCGAGCGCCTCGCGCCCGTTCGTTGCGTAGGACACGTCGACAGCCCAGTCGGGCGGCAGTGCCTTCGTGAGCAACTTGCGGGCGAGCAGCGAATCGTCGGCGATCACAATGGGCAGCATGGCAACGGCGGGTCGGGCGGTTTTTTAGGCGGGCGGATAAAGGAATCGGCTCGTTCGTCTGCGCGCTTTCCGCGCCTGGTCGTTTGCGTCTTGTTCGTCCCGACAGCGGAGGACAGCACGCCTTCACGTGATGCCGACCGATGCGCGACCCGGTACAGTGGCGCCTGTCGAATTGCAATTGCCTATGGCGAGAGGGGTGCTAATGCAGCAGGACGCGTTTTGGCGGACCTCGACGATCCGGCGCACAGAGGTGGCAACGGCCTTTTATCGTGGCGAGGATTGTCGAAGCAAAGCCGCGCAAAAGCAACTCGCCGAAATCGCCGACGGTAACGATCTGTTTCCAGACTAGGCTAATTTGAGAAATAGTTTTATCGTCAGGACCGGCAATCTTTTAACTTTATCCTTTTGTGTACGTTTGCGCTTCCCGATTCGTCGCTGTTTTAAAGCCGCTCTTAAAGAACGGCCGGTACGGTGGACGCGCGTCCCCGACGCTTTGCGGCGAGTTTTTCCGCGCTCCGTCTATGCTTGTTCTGAAGGCGGCATGGTGCCGGCAATGGCCCGATACGGGGCTGCCACATTCGAACGACTTTTCGCGTCAACGACAATGACATCAGACCAGGTCGACTCCGTGCGAGCGGGCCGCCTTTCGGGTCGTCCTCCCCGCGAGCAGGACGACGCGTCGTTTCCCGCCGTGCCGGAACAGAACTTCCAGGTACGTCGCATCACACTGATCGCGCTGCTGGTCGCGGCGATCGTGCTGCCGTTCGTCTACGTCGCGGCGATGGCATTCAGCGATCTGCGCTCGCGCGAGGCCGATGCGACCGAGCTGGCGCTGCGTACGGTGCGGGTCGCCGAAGAACACGCATTGAAGGTGTTCGACATGAACGAGACGCTGAACTCGCGCATCGTCGATCTGACCGAGGGCCTCGACGACGACGGCATCCGCGCGCGCGAACACACGATTCACGACAAGTTGCGCACGATGGGCGGCGGCTATCCGCAGGTGGCTTCGGTGTCGATCTACGGCGAACAGGGCGCGCTGCTGGCGAGCAGCCGCCTGTATCCGGCGCCGGAAATTTCGGTCGGCCAGCGCGACGATTTCGTCGGCATCCGCGGCGGCAGCGTGATCGAACGCGTGTCGAAAGTGATGACGGGGCACGTCAGCGGCGAGCAGGTGTTCAACATGGGCGTCGCGCGCCAGCAACTCAACGGTTCGTTCGCGGGAACGGTGTCGATCGCGCTGCGGCCCAGCTATTTCGATGCGTTCTATCGCGAGTTGCTCGGCAACAGCGACGACACGCCGATCATCATGAGCCTCGTGCGCACCGACGGCGCGGTCCTCGCGCATTACCCGCGCGGCCCCCGCGAGCCGACCGCGCTCGCACCGGATTCGCCGTTCGCCGAAGCGGTTTCGCACGGGCAGCGCTCCGGCGTCGTGCGGATGCACTCGAGCTTCGCCGACGGCAACCTGATCGTCGCATTCCGGCACGTCGGCTCGTATCCGGTCTACGTGCTGTGCGGCTATCGCACGTCGGCGATCTGGGCCGCCTGGTACAGACACCTGAGCGTGCTGATCTTGTCGATGTTCACGCCGTCGATCGCCCTGTGGTGCGTGATCTGGCTGTCGCTGCGCCGCCTCGGCGCCGAAGAGGAAGCGTGGCAGCGCTGGCAGGCCGAGGCATCGATGCGCCGCTCGATCGAATCCGCGTACCGCCAGTCGCGCAAGATGGAAGCGCTCGGCACGCTGGTCGGCAGCGTCGCGCACGACTTCAACAACCTGCTGATGATCCTGTCGGCCAACGTGCAGATCGTGCGACGGCGCGGCGTCGGCGGACTGGAGCGCGAACTGTCGGCGATGGAGCGCGCGTTGAAGAGCGGCCAGTCGCTGACGCGGCAGCTGCTCGGCGTCGCGCGCAAGCAGCCGCTGCGCACCGAGACGCTGTCGCTCCAACGCTGGCTGCCGTCGTGCCGCGAGCTGCTGCGGGCATCGCTCGGCGCGAAGGTGTCGCTCGTGATCGATAGCGGCGTCGACACCTGGCCGGTGCGTGTGGATGTTGCCGAGCTCGAGCTCGCGCTGATCAACGTCGCCGTCAATGCGCGCGACGCGATGGCCAACGGCGGGCGCTTCACCGCGCGCGCGAGCAACGTCGTGTTCCGCCACGAGGACGGCTTTCCGCTGACCGGCGAGTTCGTGCAGCTGTCGCTCGAGGACACCGGCGCCGGCATGGCGCCCGACGTGCTCGCGCACGCGTTCGAGCCGCTTTACACGACCAAGTCCAAAGGCATGGGCACAGGGCTCGGGTTGCCGCAGGTCTTTGCATTCTGCGAGGGCTCGGGCGGGCTCGCGGCAATCGACAGTGCGATCGGCGCGGGGACCGCGGTGCGGCTCTATCTGCCGCGCGCGTCGACCGAGCCGCAGACGACTGGACCCGCCGAAGCGCTCGCGCCCGCAAGCGACGCGCCGCACGGTCTGCGCGTGCTGCTCGTCGAGGACAACGAAGAAGTCGCCGCCGGCACCGAGGCGCTGTTGCAGATGATGGGCCACCAGGTGAGCTGCGTGTTCAACGCCGACACGGCGCTGCGCGTGCTCGACGACGCCCGCGCGAAGCGCGCGGACACCGGCGAGCCGCTGCCGTTCGATCTGGTGCTGTCGGACATTCACATGCCGGGCAAGATGAACGGCATCGATCTGGCAGAAGCGGTGCTCGGATTCGACCCGCCGCTGCCGGTCATTCTCGTCACCGGCTACGCGGAAGAGCTCGACCGCGCGCGCCACGTGAACGTGCGCGTGCTGTCCAAACCATTCGATATCGGACTGCTCGAACAGCTGCTCGAAACGATCCAGCACAACACCGTGCAGACGAGCGCCGATACCGCCACGGATCCGGCCGACACCTGACGTCCGCGTCGTCCCGGCGTCATTTACCAGACCTTGTAAAAAGCGCGGCGCTCGCACGCCGCGCCTTTTTCGTCGCGAGCCCGCGTGATGCGTAGCGCGGGGGCATCGCGGGCGCGCACGGGACGCAGCGCCGCCGCGCGTCGGTGCGGGGGCATGATCGTTGCATGCCCGAAGACGGCAAGGGGACGGCGCCTCGGGCGCCGCCCGTTCCAGCAGAACATGTCGGGAGACAACCATGCAACATCTCGTGATTGGTTTATTCGACACTTACGTGCAGGCCGAAACCGCCCGCGACACGCTCGTGCAAACCGGTTTTGCGCGCGAGAAGATCGAGTTGCAGGCGAACGCCGAACCATCGGTTGGCTCGGCCACCGGCGAAGTCGCCAACGCGGGCGTACTCGCGAATATCGAGCGCTTTCTCGCCAGCCTGTTCTCGACCGGGCCGCGTCCGTCGGACACCGCCCGTTATGCCGAGGCGATGCGGCGTGGGGCGGTGCTCGTGTGCGTTCATGCCGCGAGCCAGTCGCATGCGGAACTGGCGCGCAACACGCTCGTGCGGCTCGGCGCGACCGATATCGGCGACCGCCTGCCCGAAGCGGACACCCCGGTCGCCTCCAACCGCGACCACTCGGTGCTCGATGAGCTGGGCATCGGCGCGGTGATGCCGGGTACGCCGCGTACCTCGAGCGTGACGACCGAGGCGGGCGCGACGCCGCGCATGCGGGACACCACGGCAACACCGGGGGCGGGTGCGAGTTCGAGCAGCGGCGCAACGGGTGCGGCGGGCGTCAGCGAATCGACCGGAATCGCCGGCGCGACGGGCGCCACTTCGGCAACAGGGACGACCGCGCCCGACACCATGCCTCCTCCTGCGACTCCGCGCCCCGATCCGCTGACCGCCATGCCGCCGGCGGACATCGGCGCGGCCGCCGAGCCGTTCGCGCCGCCGCCGATCAGCGATCGGCCGATGAGCGATCCGGTCGACGAACCCATCGCCGATCCTCTCACCGGTGATGTGGGACGCAGCGCCATCGCCGCCGGCTCCGTGCCAGGTTCGGGCGCGGTGATGCAGCCCCAGCCGTCCGACATCGTCCCGGAAGGCGGACAGCCGGGCACCGGTCCCGGCGCGCAGATGCCGAACGAATATCTGGAGTACGAAGAAGACTTCCGCACGCACTATGACGAGCAGTACGCAGCCGCGAACGCGCGCTACGAAGACTACGTGCCGGCCTATCGCTACGGCGCGGAGATCGGTCGCGACGCGCGCTTTCGCGATCGTCCGTGGGAAGAGATCGAGCCCGAAGCTCGCCGCCATTGGGAAACCACGTCGCCGGAGAGCACGTGGGAGCGCTTCAAGCTCGCGGTGCGTCATGGGTGGGAGCGGGTGACCGGGCATCACCACGTGTAGGTGATGCAGCGGGCGAAACGGGCGCGGCCGCCTCGCGCGGCGCGCGCCGTGTCCTCGTTGCTTCGGCGGACGGTCACGGCGCGGTCGGCGCTGCTAAGTCTCGATTACGCCACCGCCCCATGCCGCTTGATCCATGTGACGTAGCGGTCCATGAACGATTGCAGGAACTTGCGCGTGCCGTCGTTGACGATTTCGCCTTTTTCGTTGATCACCGACGGATCGTGCTTGATGAATACTTCGGGCTGCCCCATCGTCGCGACGTCGAGATAGGCGAGCACGTTGCGCAGATGCTGTTGCGCGAGCGCCGTACCGGTGGCGCCAACCGAGGTGCCGATCACCGCGCCGGGCTTGTTGCCCCACGAATTCGTGCCCCACGGCCGCGAGCCCCAGTCGAGCGCGTTTTTCAGCACGCCCGGCATCGAGCGGTTGTATTCGGGCGTCACGAACAGCAGACCGTCCGCGGCTTGCACGCGCTCCTTGAGCTTCTTGCCGGCTTCCGGATAGTCGGCGTCGTAGTCCTGCGAGTACAGCGGCAGGGAGCCGATATCGATGTATTCGAAGGTGAAATCGGCTGGAGCGAGAGAAATCACCGCCTGAGCCAATTGGCGATTGAACGAATCCCGCCGCAGGCTGCCGACGACCACTGCAATGTGATAGGCCATGTTCGCTTCCTCAGTTAGTGCGCTCGACGCGCAAAGAGTAGGACTGTTCATGATAGGCAAAAGCCGCGTGAAACGCCTGGGCACTGGCGGATTTGGCTAGGCGATAGCGGATCGGGAAGGGTTCTTGCGGCATCTTTCGGTGGATAACCTCGCCGCTCGAAAAGTTATCCACAGAATCGCTGAATAACCTTGTGGATAAGTTGAACTTTTACCTTGTCAATCAAGCATGCCTTCGGGCCAGGGCGATCTGAGGCAAACGGACAACCATCGACCTTCTGGAGGACCGGATCATGAGTCTCGACTACGCAGGAAAATCCCACGACGAAGCGGTTGCCGCGCGCAAGAAAGCGCGGCAGCGCGCGCAGGAGCCGGCGGGCGGCAAGATGGCCGTCGACGGCGTCGAAGCCGACGCCACGCATAGCTGCGGTGAGCTGTCGGAGCAAGGCAAACAGGTGTGGCGGACGGGCGCCGGACTCGATGGGGGAGGCAAGGCACCGAGCCGCTAGGGCTGAGCGCTGAATGCAAAAAGGGCGCCGTTGCAGGCGCCCTTTTCTTTTGCTTGCTTGCTGCGTATGTGGACGTGCCGATCAGTTGCCGAAAAATACGTTGCAGTACGACTTCGGGCCGTTGCAGGCCGAAGTCGGAGCGTCGGCGTGTGCGATGCCCGAAGCAGCTGCGAACAGTGCGGCCGAAGCGATCAGGGCGGAGAAAATGCGTTTCATGGTCCGGTCCTCGTTTTGCGTATGGTTGCGCGATCTGATGCGATCGATGGCGTGAAGAATAGCGAGCGAGTCCGCGTCCACAAACAGCGAAGATGAAAAGATATTTTTTTATAAATTGAAATAATCGTTATTGGCCGAGCGCACGGAAACTGTGGTTGACCGCGACGCATTGATGTAGCGATGCGGCGATTCAAAAGCCTTCTCGCGGGCAGGCCGAAATTTCATTTCTTGCAACAATTAATTTCCGGTGTCATAAGTCGCCGCGCCGCGCGACCAATCTCCTCGGGCCATCGATTGCCAAGGGATATATGTTCAATACCGATTCGTTAGGGCAGGAACGTGGGGGAGAATGGCGCACACATCCGCAAATCGCGCGAGGACGACCATCCGCTCATGAATCACGACGTTTCAGCGCAACAGGCGCAGCCGACAGTACAGCGACGGAGCACGCCGTGACGCAGCCAGGCGGCCCGTCGCTCGACGATCCCATCTATCTCGCGCAATTGCGGCGCGACCTCATCCGCTTCGCCCGTCTGCAATTGCGCGATGCCGCGGCCGCCGAGGACGCCGTGCAGGAAGCGCTGACCGCCGCGTGGACTCAGGCAGCGCGTTTTGCCGCGCAGTCGGAGCACAAGACCTGGGTATTCGGCATCTTGCGTCACAAGCTCGTCGACACGCTGCGTGCGCGCCAGCGCACGGTCAATCTGTCGTCGCTCGAAGCCGAACTCGACGGCGAGGCGTTACTCGATCGCGAGCTTTTCAAGGACAACGGCCACTGGTCGCGCGAGACCAAACCGCGTCCATGGCCGACACCCGAAACCGCACTGCGCCAGCAGCAGTTCTGGACGCTGTTCGAAATGTGCCTCGAGCATTTGCCCGAGCACATCGGACGCGTGTTCATGATGCGGGAGTTTCTCGACCTCGACATCGCGGCGATCTGTGCCGAACTGCAGATCAACGCGAATCATTGCAGCGTGCTGATCTATCGCGCGCGGCTGCGGCTGCGCACGTGCCTGAGCGAAAAGGGCCTATCCAGCGAGGACGCGAATGGGGAAGTGTAAGGACATCACGCGGCTGCTATCGGACGCGCTCGACCGCTCGCTGTCGACTGGCGAATGGCTCGCGATCCGCCTGCATCTGCCGACCTGCAGCGGGTGCCGGAACTATCGCAAACAGATCCGCCTGCTGCGGGTCGCCGCGCATGTGGCGAGCGGAGTCGCGAGCGCCGATGGAGCGGTGAGCGGCGACGAGTGATTTGCCGCTTTGCCACTTCGCGGTTCAGCGCTCACCGGGCGGCGCGTCGCAATCGCGTTCGAAAAAGCGGGCATGCGACGCTTCATCGATTCCGACGGTATGCGCATCGGCACGCGCGGGATGTTTCGCGAGTTGCGCGCGAGTGCGAATCGGGCGATGCGCGAAATTACCGCCGCAATCGGACACACGTCGCGCAGCCTTGTCAGCGGGCAGACTTCACAGAACCTGCATTCGCAGGTGCAAATCATCGCGTCGGGGGCGTTCGGCGGAAGTGACTTGCCGCGCGAGTCGCTGGCCGACGCCGCTGTAATGCCGGTCGATTGTAGGGGGAGGGGGTGGGTCGGGCCTTCGGAGTTACGAAATGCTTCGCTAGTGCCGAATGATTTGCTTATGTGAATTTATCGGTTCGTCCAGGCGGGCGGACGAATTATCGTCGGAGCCAATCGAACCAGCCTTGGTATCCGTTAAATTCTCTTTCGACGAGTATTCTCATGTCCCGTGATCCGCTGCTGACGCGCCGTACGTTTCTCGCCGGCGTAGGCGCTACGCTGGCCGCCGCCGCGTTGCCGGTCTTCTCCACCACCGCATTTGCCGCCGATGAACATGCAAAAGAACTTCGCATTGGATATCAGAAAGCCGCGAGCACCCTGGTATTGCTGAAGGCGCACGGCACGCTCGAAAAGCGCCTTGCGCCACTCGGCATCACGGTCAAATGGACCGAGTTTCCGGCTGGGCCGCAACTGCTGGAAGGGCTGAACGTCGGCGCGATCGACTTCGGCTATGTGGGCGAAGCGCCGCCCGTGTTCGCGCAAGCCGCGGGCGCCAATTTCGTTTATACCGCGTATGAAATTCCGACCCCGCACGCCGAAGGCATCCTCGTGCATCCGGACGCGCCGATCAGAAGCTTGGCCGATCTGAAGGGAAAGAAGATTGCGCTGAACAAGGGCTCGGATGTTCACTGGTTTCTCGTCGCCGCGTTGCAAAAAAACGGCGTGAAGTTCAGCGAGATCCAACCCGTGTATTTGCCGCCTGCCGATGCACGCGCGGCCTTCGAGCGCGGTGCGGTCGATGCGTGGGCTATCTGGGATCCGTTTCTCGAAGCCGCCAAAAGGCAGACGAACGCGCGACTGCTTGCCGATGCGGAAGGTATCGTCAGTCACCACCAGTTCTTTCTGAGCGCGCGACCCTTCGCGCAACATAACGGCGACGTTCTTGCGATCGTGATCGATGAAGTCGGCAAGGAAGGGGAGTGGGTGCGCGGCCACTACAGCGAGGCCGCCGCACAACTCGCGCCGATTCAAGGGCTCGACGCTAGCGTGATCGAATCAGGCTTGCGCCATTACGCGCATATCTATAAGCCCGTCGACGCGAACGTGCTTGCGGAACAACAACGCATTGCGGACACGTTCACCGAACTGCGCCTGATCCCGACGAAGATCGTGACCAAGGATGCCACGCTGTCGGGCAAAGCCTAGCGCAGCGGTTCGAGGTCGCATTGCGCACATCGGTTGACTTCGACGGTCGCGCGATCAGTCGAAAAGCGCGGCGACATTTTCGGGCGGGCGGCCGATGACGCCACGCCCGTTTCTCACGACGATCGGTCGTTGCAAAAGAATCGGATGCTTCGCCAATGCTTCATAGAGCTGGGCGTCCGTCAGCAACGGGTCGGCGAGATTGAATTCTTTATATTCGGCCTCGGTGTCGCGGATCATTTCGCGGACCGGACAGCCAAGTTGAGCATTGAGATTCTTGAGCTCCGCGACGGTCAGCGGCTTCTTCAGATATTCGACGATTTCCGTCGGTTCGTTTGCGGGGTTGTAGGTGTTCGCGACGAGTTCGCAGGCAGCGCGCGATTTGGAGCAGCGCGGGTTGTGGTAGATGGTGATCATGGCTGGGTTGAGGGCTTGCGCCGTTGAAGGTTGCTGGGACGGTTAGAAGGGTTCGGGAATTTTAGCGGGTGACTTGATGGCGTGGCGCGGGATGACTGCCCGGCATGCGCGTTGTTTGAAAGATCGATAGGGTGGGTCGGTTTATGCGCATAAACCGATGCTGCCTTCCGAGGTGAGCCGGTATCGTTTAATGCTCGCAGCGTCAGTTCTCATCGAGCCTGCGATTCGCTTGCGCGGGCGCAATACCCTCTACAACCTATACTCACTCGCTGATGAAGCGCCGCCCCCGCGTTTGCCGCTTGCTGCCGCGACGGCGAAGGAGCCGCCTCGGACGACTCGATGGCGAATGCTCCACCGGGTCAATTGCCGCGCGAACTTTATGCGCATAAAGTCTGGCCTGCCTTGGGTCGCTCAGATGTGGGCACTCCTTTTCTCCGCGAGATCAGCTCGCGAATCGCGACTAGTTGCCGACGACTGGGTACGCAGCACGCGAGCACTCATTCCTGTCGTCCCGTCCCCTCCGGGAGATAGCGACCAGCAACGCTTAAGCCTCAGTCCATCCCTGCCCTGACACCCCACAAGATCCCGGGGCACACTGCTGATGCCTCTTTATGCGCATAAACCCTTTGCCGAATGGCCTATTTCCGAATTTCCCTTACTCAAATGATTTGAAATAGCAATTCAACCAGGTAAAATCCATTTGCGTCTAAAAAGAGGGGGTGAAATTTGGCGGCAGAAATCATCGCGGTAACACAGCAGAAGGGCGGGGTCGGGAAGAGCACCATCGCGATGCATCTCGGCGCTGCATTTCACGAGAAAGGCAAACGCGTTCTCGTCGTCGACGCGGATGGCCAAAACACTCTGATCCACTGGGCCAGCGCTGCCTCCGACGGCGACATTGGTATTCCATTCGCCGTCGTCAACCTGTCCGAAGCAGGCAGCCAGATCCATCGCGAGATCAAGAAGTTCGTGGCGGACTACGACATCATCGTCGTCGACTGCCCGCCCTCCATCACCGAAAAAGTCTCCGGCGTCGTCCTGCTTGCAGCGAGCGTCGCGGTGATCCCAACTTCGTCGTCCCCCGCCGATTACTGGTCGAGTATCGGCCTCGTCAAGCTCGTTCAGCAGGCGCAGGTCATGAACGAAGACCTGCGTGCCGTGTTCCTGCTCAACAAAACAGAAGAGAAACGGATGCTGACGCGCGAGCTGAAGCGCGCGCTTGAAGAACTCGGCTTCCCTCTCCTCAAGACCCAGATTCCCACGCGCGAAGCCTACAAGCAGGCAATGGCGTTGGGGCAAACGGTGCTTCAGATGAACGACCGCGGCGCGAAGCTCGCCGCGCTCGAAGTACGGGCGTGCGCCAACGAGATCGCCGCCTTGCTCCCGTGAATTTATGCGCATAAAGGACCCTGAATGAAACCGTCCCAATTCGCCAAAGGCTTTCAAGCACGTCCTGACACGACTAGCAGTGAAAAGCGCACCGCACTCGACCGTCTGAATGCGATCGACGGGCTGGTTAAAAATGACGCGAAAAACTCCGCGATCGCCGGGCGTCCGATTCCGGCCGTCGTGCCGTCGCGTCTACAGGACGCCGAGATCCCTGATCCGGACAACGAATCGGCGGCCTACCGCGCGTGGCGGCTCGAGCACGGCTATCGTCCCGGCCAGATCATCGAACTGGCGCTCAAGACCATCAAGCCAAGCCCGTTCAATCCACGGTACTTCTATGTGAAGTCGTCGATTGCGGAGCTTGCCGTCAATCTGGCGAAGCAGGGGCAACAGCAGGCGATTCACGTCATTCCCGACTACGACAACCCAGGCACCTACTTCGTCAGTGACGGCGGCCGACGCGTGCGCGCGCTGAAAGAAGCGAACAAGGAGTCGGTGAAAGCGATCGTCATCGATCTGCCAATCGGCATCCAAAGCTACAAGCTCGGCTACGACCTCAACGTGCAGCGCGACTCGCAGACCGTTTTCGACAACGCGATCGTGTGGCGACGCTTTCTCGACGAGCGGCATTTCCAGAGCCAGAAGGAACTGGCCGAACATCTCGGGCTCGACGAATCGACGGTCGCAGTCGCGCTGTCCATCGCCAAGCTGCCGGAAACCGTGATGCAGGAAATGGTCGCGCGCCCTGACCGCTTCGGCTCGAACATGGCATACCAGGTCGGCCGCTATCACACGGCTCGCGGCGCGGACGCGACGTTGCGACTGATCAACCGGATCCTTTCCGACGATCTGAGCACACGCCAGGTCGCCGACATCGTCAAAGGGCGAGCGACCGCGCAGGAAAGCGCCAAACCGGCGGGCCGGCAGCGCTATGCGCAACGTCTGGAAATCAAGCTTGGTGGTGTGTCGGTCGGCGATCTGAAATCATATGGGGACGACCGACTCGAGTTGCGCCTGAAAGGCCTCACGCGTGAAAAGCGTGACGACATCCTGCGGCAGATTGAAAAGATGCTGAAGTAAGACATCAGGGGCGGTGCGCGTGCACCGCCCCTTGTCTTTCAAAGGCCGTTATCGACCCATCAGGCCGCGCGCGACTGGTTAAGGGTGAAGGCGAGCAGATCGCCGTCGGTGGGTTCGCCCCAGGTCCTGCGCGCGAGCCAGTCGAAGAACGCCGTTTCCACGATCTTCGAATCGAGCCCGCGACGCCGCCAGTCGTCGCGCATGTGCGTGCCGAGCCCCGGCAATTCTTCTTCCTCGAACGATTGCCGTGCGATATCGCGCTCCGACTCCCCCTGTTCGTTGTACAACTCGTAGGCCTGCTTGCGACGGTAAGCCGAGTATTCGCCGAGCAGACGCGCCTTCAGATCGTCGGCCGGCGATGCCATGGCCTTGCTGGTGCCGCCACCTGCCGGCAGCGCCTCGACCGGCGGCGCATAGCCCTTCTTCAACGCATCCTTGAACAGCGCCGGCGCGCTACGCACCGGCGGCAGCGACGTGCTGCGCATCCGCTGCTCGGTCATCTGCAACGCGGCGCGGATCCGGTTCTCTTCGCTGTCCGCGTAAAGCGTCTGCGCTTCCTTCAGCGGAATGCCGATCTTCACCATCCGGTCGACCAGCGTGCTGTCGAACACGTTCGGATGTTCGTCGAGCGCGAGCATCGGCTGCTTGCGCTCGGTCACGCGGAACTGTATTTCGGCGACGCGCCGACCCTCGCGATGCTCGATCAGTTCGACGAAAATGTTCGTGACCGCGTTGACCTCGGCGATGGCCGGGCGCAGGTAGTCGCGCTTGAAATACTTGTACTCGCGCTTCGCCTCGTCGCCGGCTTCGGTATCGGGCGTGCCCGACAGAATCGGCCGCCACCATTCCCAGGTCTCGCGCATCGTCAGATGGCTCGGGTTGGTCAGGTAGCGCACGCAGATCTCGTAGAGCGCGAGGCCCGCGCTGCTGCGCAGCTGGCTTTGGAACTGCAGACTCAGCCGTGCATACTGAACCGGATCGAGCAGCTTCTTCTTGATCTTCGGCGCAAACGAAAACTCGACCCAGACGCGACGCGTGGTCGGATCTTCGAGAATTTCCGCGTCCGCGATCAGCGTCGAAATTCCCCATTTGCGGCCGGGCTTCTGACTCGAGGTGCCGGTGCTCCACTCGACCTGCACCGACACCATGCGCCGCAGGTGCTCCTTGACGAGCGCGGTGTCATTGGAATCGAACGCGGAATTGGCGACGATGTCGGACAGCAGCGCCCGATAGGTATCGCCCGATTCATCCGCTTGCTGGGCCACCGCGAGCAGAACGTTAAAGAGCTTGCGCGTGAGCAACGTGATCTTGCCGCTCTTGGGCTGGATCGCAATTGCCTCGACGGCTTTGCGCAGCTCAGCCGAGCTCGGGCTGACAACATCGGTCTTTTTCGCGCGCTTCGTGGCCATGCGTCGAGGTGAGGGAGGGGATTTCGCGAGAGCATACCGGCTGTGGTGATACGCGTCTATAGCGCCCATCTCACCATTGCCGGTGAAGCGAGTTTACGAAGCGCACCTCACCTCGAGCAAGTCCCGAAAACCCTCACCTCGCCCGCGGGCCACGAGGATCGGGCTCTCCTTGCCGGTCGCGGCGTTTGCGAATCCGGCCCGTTTCGCTGCGTACCGGAACGGGGAGCACCTGATCCCGAATCTTCTCACCTCAAAAATTTTCGCGGATTTTTCGGGACGTCGTGTAAACGTACGGTGTCTGGAGCCGGTGGGACTTCGTCGTGCGGGCCTCGCGACGGTTTCGTCGATTCTCGCGTGCTGCCGGGCTACGCAAACTCCGCATCAATAAATGGAATTCACGCACGGTAGTGGACCCGCGGCGCGACGCGGGCGAGCAACGTTCGACTGCGCGGCGCCTCTCCTGACGACTCGACCGTCACCCCCGAGAAACCTGCTCCCGTTAACCATCGTTTGCGACTTCGAGCTTCGACCGAACTGCCATAGCAGGGGAGACGAGCCGTAGGCAAATCCTCACCACTCCGGTGCTCCCGAAAACTCTCACCGCAGCACCGCCGAACGGGACAACACGACACGCGTTTGTGTCACGCCAGTACCGCATTTCCCAAATGTGATCTCCTGAAAAGCCTCACCTTTGAGGCTGCTGGAGGTCCAAACGTCCCTGTCCTGAGAACTCCTGAAAACCCTCACCTTTGCCGTCGGAAAGGAAAAATTTCCATAACTTCAATAGCTTGCGCCCATTCCACCCAATGTTCGAACCGGGGGTGTCCCCGTAAAATCTCACCTTAAGCCGGCTTTTTCGCACCGCAGCACTTTTCATCGCCTTCCATGAAGCTCCCGAAAAGCCTCACCTTTGCGATCAGCGACCAGGTATTCCTACTCCCGCCAATTGCCATCAGCCGGGCATCTCCGGCCCGCAGCCTCCATTTCGATCCCGAATTTCCTCACCTTAACGCTCAGAACCAACGCCAGAGTGTCCCGAAATGCCTCACCTTTGGCGAAATCGCCGGCTAACCCAGCTCGCGGATCCGCTTCACCAGCCGGCGCCCCGAATCCCCTCACCTTTCCAATCGCGAGCGATTCCAGCCAGGCGCTCTTTTGGGTCGTCGACGCGTGACAATTCATCTTCGCTCCCGTAAAACCTCACCTCAGCGGTCTGGATGCGCAAAAAGAAAGCAAAATTGGCCGCGGCGTCCCGAAAAATCTCACCTTCGTTTCATGTTCTCTCCCGCCAGCGCTCACCAAAGGGGTTAACCACCCTAAAAAAGCCCCGAAAAAACCGCGCTCGCGAGCGTCCCGAAAACCCTCACCTTGGTGCCCCCCAAACCGAATGGGTACCTTTGAGAGCTGTCGGGCGCTTCGCGGTCATGAAGTCCCGCAAAACCTCACCTTTGCCCGAACCCCACGTCTACGGCGTTTCCTGAACCCGCTCACGTTCCATCCCGGACCCGCTCACCGAGTTCCCCGAACCTCATCACTCGAGTTTCCCGCAGACCCTCACCAAGTCTCCCGCAAAGCTTCACCTTGCCGGGCTGGAAGCCCCGCCAGACAAGGGCTTGCCGAGGCGTTAACGTTTTTAACAAGGGTTCAAAGGTGTTTACTTTTATTACTCTCAAGCCTTGAACCCGCGAGTCCCGTGAAACACGGGTCTTGCAACCCCAGCCACCGGTGACCAATCGTGAAACAGTGCGCGAACCCCGGAGAATCTAACAAAGCGCTTCTAATACAATGGCTTATTGGCTATTCTTCGTTTTGTTTCACGATAAAAAGCGGCATGGACGTGTTTGCTATCGCGATTTGCTTGCAAAACTCCGCCTGTATGCGGCAATCCGTTCGCCACTGATAAATCGGTAGCAAACACTACGTAAATTGTTATGATCCATCCAATTCGAGCCACATCGAGGTAAACATGAATCTGGATCAGGAGCGGCAAGCCATTCGCAATGAGCTTGAATCGATGCGTGCGCAGGGCGTGCGCCGCCAAGATCTGTCACTGCATGCATGCAAACGGCTCTTTTTCGATCTCGGCATCCGGCCATCGATGGCGGCCGTGCGCGATCTCACGCAAACCGGCAGCGCGAGCGACATCCCGAAAGACATCGATCATTTCTGGGAGCGCATCCGCAACGTTTCGCGGGTCAAAGTTGGAGCAGGCGCGATACCGAAGGCACTTGAAGATCGCGCCGGCGAACTGCTGGGCGCGCTATTCGAAGAAGCGGTCGTGCAAGCCAAAGCGTCGCTCGATGCCGAACGCGAAGAGATCCGCGCGCAGATCAGCGCCGCCGAACTTCGCGTACGCGACGCCGAAATTCGCCGGGATGCGGCAGACGACTCTATCAGGCGCAGTGAAGCGCGCGCCGAAGCCGCGTGGGAGCGGGTTCGCGCGCTCGAGGCTCAGTTATCGAGCGCGACTACGCACGGCAGCGTTCACCTCGAAGGTATGGAGGCAACCACGCGCAGGCTCGACCAGGAAAACGAGGCGCTGCGGCAACGGCTCGAAAACGAACAAGCCACCAATGCGGCGTTGCGCGACCGGATCGACGCATTGCACGTCGAATTGCGGCAAAGCACCGAGCACTATGCGCAGCAGATCAAGGATGCGGTCGCCGAAGCGGAGCGGCGGGTCAAGCCGATGCTGGTCGAACTCGATTCACTGCGCAGCATGGCCGCGACGTATCAGTCCGGCGTGCGTGACGCGAGCCGCAAGGAATTCGAGTTCATTCAGCAGATTGCCGCCGCCAAGGCGCGCGGCGACCGGCTCGACGCGCAGTTGCGCGAGCAGTCGGACGAAGTCGATGCGCTGACCAAAGAAGTCGCCGCCCTGCGTGGCCAGCAAGGCATCGATCCGGCCATCGCCGTGCTGCTTTGCTCGCTGGTCACCGAGGGGCGGCTCACGAGCAAAGAGTTGAGCATGATCGGCACCGCGGCCGACGGCCACGTGACGCTGCCCGCGCGATGCCCGAAATGCGAGGAAGGTGAGCCTGAGCTGTCGCAGGTCGATCACCGTTTCGAATTGTTGTGCCCGGAATGCGAGCACTCGTCCGGTCTCGGCGAATCGCGGCTCGCGGCGGTGAACCAGTTTCTGTCGAACGATGCGTCCACCGCGCCGTCGTCCCGCTCCGTGCATACGATCCGCTAACCAGAAACGGCCAATCCAACGGAAAAAACGTCAAAGGTGAGGAAATTCGGGAGCGGAAAGGTGAGGTTTTTCAGGGCTCGCCGGCTCCCGTTTGCCTCGTCAAACGCCCGTCACGCCGGGGCTCGGCCAACGGCACCGCCGCCGGATCGGGCTCCTCTGTCGCGGGCGAATCCTGCTGATCCATCCAAGTTTGCCACGCGCGATACAGCCGGTTCGCGGACACCCCCTGCACGAAGCCGAGCCATTGACCGACCTGTTCGGCCTCGACTCCGCTTTCGAAAAGTTCTGCCGCAAACGTGTTGCGCAAGGTCTGCGGACTCGCGCGCGATTGGCGCGATGCGGCAATTCCCGCTGCGTCGACGAGTGCATCCACCGCGCGCAGCATCGTGGCCTTGTGCATCGGCCTGCCGGAAGGCGACGCGGGAAACACGAGGTTGCCGGCCAATTCCGTCAGCCGACGTTCGGCAAGCCAGGCGTCGAGAATCGCCGTTGCGAACGGCGCGAGCCGTGTGCGTCGTGTCAGCATCGGATTCGTCGACTCGATCGTGACCCACGGCGAGCCCTCTCTCACGCAACTAACCGTAAGCGCTCCCGCTTCGCCTGTCTTGAGTCCCCCACCCAGAAACACGGCGATCAGCGCGCGATCGCGTCGCTCTCTCCAGCGCTGCGCGGTCGACAATGCCGGCAACGGCGCGAACAATCGCGCGATCAACGCTGTGCGTTCCGCATGCGTGAGAAACCCGGTCGGCTCGTTGTCGCGAGCATTGCGCCACGCGGCTTGCCCATCCTGAGCAATGAAACGCGCCGGGTTGGTCGACGCCGATTCGATCTCGCGCACGTGATCGAGCACCCGCTCGATAAGCCGTAAATAGCGGACCCGTTGCGTTTTGCGAATCTCGAGGCCGGCGACGAATTCCGCGATCGCGGGCGTGTCGACCGTCGCGAGGCTTTGTTGCCGCGCGCCGAGCCAATCGAGAAACTGCCCCCACTGCGCCTGATAGACCAACGCCGACGAGCGACGGAAATGCTGCTTCGCGAGCCACGCATCGAACGCGACCTGCGGGTCGCGACGCCAGTCTTCGCGTTGCTGATCGAACAGATCGGTAGAGGGCGCGGGACGGGGAACGGGGTCGGACAGATGGGGAGGTGACATGGGCATCCTTCTGTTAGTTGCTCCGTTCGGTCCGCGTATTGTAGGCGCTCACCGCAGCACGGCCGACTTCGAGGAACGGATGACAATCCGAGCCATCCCGACATGGCGCCGCCATCAGCCGCCCCACGCCCGGGCGCGCTTCAAAGGCGCACCGACCGGTCGCGGCAGCGCCGCGCGGCGCGCGGCTTCCTCGTACGCATTGACGGCAAACGCAAAAACGGCGGGCAATGCATTGGACGTGCCGAAATCCACGCCGTCATCGGTTTCGGGATAAGGCAGATCGGACGGGCGCTGGAACAGCCCGAGCATCAGCGCGTCGTGCCGGCTGGCAAAACCGAGATCGGCCAGCGCCTCGGCTTCGATGGCATGGAGCAGACGCCACGTGAGCGGCACCTGCTTGACGATGTAGCGCGCGGCGATGCTGCGCACGATATGTTCGAGATCGCGCGCGGCGGTCTGGTAGCGCAGCGCGGCGAGCGTTTGATCGGTAGGGTCGGTTTTCAGGTTGTTCATTCTCGGCTCCAATCGACACCTGATACTGTACAAACATACAGTATCAGGCGCAACCTGGCCGAACGGCCTAGCCGTGAATCACCACTAGCAGCGCCTTCGCCTCGCTCTTGCCGACGTTGCGAATCGCGTGGGGTTCATCCGCGACGTAGCGCGCAGTGTCCGCGACCTTGAGCCGCTTCGTCGCGCCGGCCGCCTCGATTTCGGTCGAACCGTGCAGCACGGTCAAATGCTCGCGCGTGCCAGGCTCGTGCGCGTTGGACACCAGCGCCCCGCCAGGCTGCAGCGTCAGCTCGTACCACTCGAACTTGCCGGCCAGCTCGATGGGTCCCCACACACGCAACTGGTATTTCGCATCATGACCGCTTAGCGTAGGAATATCGTGCGGTCCCGAAACGGCGATCGCCTCGGGCGACTTCGGCGGCGCAAACAACGAATCGAGGCTCACGCCGAGCGCGTTGGTCAGCCGCCAGGCAACCGCGATCGTCGGATTGGCCTTGTCGCGCTCGATTTCCGACAGCATCGATTTCGACACGCCGGCCGCTCGCGACAGATCGTCGAGCGTCATGCGCCGCTCGGCGCGCAGCCGCTGAATCTGCTCGCCGACGCGCGGCGGCGCCGCAATCGCCGCATTCGGCGGCAATGCCGCGCTAGCGGAGGTGGGCGCCGCAGTGGCCGCGGCGCGGCGTGTACCCGAACTTGCCATTTCCTGACCCATCGTTTAGAGTTGTTCGATATATCGGATTTTAGTTCGGAAAAACGAAAAAATCCGATAAAGCTGACAACCGACTATAACAGGCCGCCCTTCCCGCGCCCAAGCGAACGCGGGCGCCGTCACCCTCAGGAGTCCCGTTCATGCGTGACCAATACCTTGCCCATCTGCGCGGCACCCTCGACCAGATCCGCGCCGACGGCTTCTACAAGAGCGAGCGCGTGATCGCGAGCCCGCAGTCGGCCGACGTGCGTCTCGCCGACGGCAGCGATGTGCTGAACTTCTGCGCGAACAACTATCTTGGTCTCGCCGACGACCCCCGGCTGATCGAAGCCGCCAAGCAGGGCCTCGATAACGACGGCTTCGGCATGGCGTCGGTGCGCTTCATCTGCGGCACGCAAACCGTGCACAAGCAACTCGAGGCGGCGCTCGCCGCGTTCCTGCAAACCGACGACTGCATTCTCTATTCGAGCTGCTTCGACGCGAACGGCGGCCTGTTCGAAACGCTGCTCGACGAAAACGACGCGATCATCAGCGACGAGCTGAATCACGCGAGCATCATCGACGGCGTGCGGCTATCGAAGGCAAAGCGCTTTCGCTACAGGAACAACGACCTCGCCGATCTCGAAGCGCGTCTGCAGGAGGCCGATGCGGCGGGCGCGCGCTTCAAGCTGATCGCGACTGACGGCGTGTTCTCGATGGACGGCATCATCGCTAACCTCGCCGGCATCTGCGACCTGGCCGACCGGTACGGCGCGCTGGTGATGGTCGACGATTCGCACGCGGTCGGCTTCATCGGCGAACACGGCCGCGGCACGCCCGAGCATTGCGGGGTACTGGCGCGCATCGACATCATTACCGGCACGCTCGGCAAGGCGCTCGGCGGCGCATCGGGCGGCTATGTCGCGGCGCGCAAGGAGATCGTCGAGTTGCTGCGGCAGCGCTCGCGCCCGTACCTGTTTTCGAACACGCTGACGCCGAGCATCGCCGCGGCGTCGCTCAAGGTACTCGAATTGCTCGCCAGTGATGAAGGCGCGCAACTGCGCGCACGGGTGCGCGAGAACGGCGCGCATTTCCGCCGCGCGATGAGCGCGCTCGGCTTCACGCTCGTGCCGGGCGAACATCCGATCATTCCGGTGATGCTCGGCGACGCGCAACTCGCCGGAAAAATGGCCGATGCGCTGCTCAAGCAAGGCGTCTACGTGATCGGTTTTTCGTTTCCGGTGGTGCCGCGTGGCCGCGCGCGCATCCGCACGCAGATGAGCGCCGCGCATACGCCGGAGCAGATCGATCGCGCCGTCGACGCGTTCGCGCGCGTCGGCCGCGAGCTTGGCGTGATCCAGGCATAGTCGCCGCGTGATTGGAACGGAGAAGCAGATGAAAGCATTGGCAAAACTCGAACGGGGGCCGGGCCTCACGCTGACCGACGTGAAGAAGCCCGAAGTCGGCCATAACGACGTGATGATCCGCATTACGCGCACCGCGATTTGCGGCACCGACATTCATATCTGGAAGTGGGACGACTGGGCGCAAAAGACGATTCCTGTGCCGATGCACGTCGGCCATGAATACGTCGGCGAAATCGTCGAGATGGGGCAGGAAGTGCGCGGCTTTGCGATCGGCGATCGCGTGTCGGGCGAAGGACACATCACCTGCGGTTTCTGCCGCAACTGTCGGGCGGGCCGCCGTCATTTGTGCCGTAACACGATCGGCGTCGGTGTGAATCGCGAGGGCGCGTTCGCCGAATACCTGGTGATTCCGGCCTTCAACGCGTTCAAGATTCCGCCCGAGATCTCCGACGATCTGGCCGCGATCTTCGATCCGTTCGGCAACGCGACGCATACGGCGCTGTCGTTCAACCTCGTCGGCGAGGACGTGCTGATTACCGGCGCGGGGCCGATCGGCATCATGGCGGTCGCGATCGCGAAGCATGTCGGCGCGCGCAACGTCGTGATCACCGACGTCAACGACTATCGCCTCGACCTCGCGCGCAAGATGGGCGCGACGCGCGCGGTGAATGTGTCGCGCGAATCGTTGCGCGACGTGATGCACGATCTGCACATGGCCGAGGGCTTCGACGTCGGCCTCGAAATGTCGGGCGTGCCGAGCGCGTTTACGGACATGCTCGAAGCGATGAACCACGGCGGCAAGATTGCGCTGCTCGGCATTCCGCCCGCGCAAACCGCGATCGACTGGACCCAGGTGATCTTCAAAGGCCTCGAAATCAAGGGCATTTATGGGCGCGAGATGTTCGAGACCTGGTACAAGATGGTCGCGATGCTGCAAAGCGGCCTCGATCTGTCGCCGATCCTCACGCACCATTTCAAGGTCGACGACTATCAGGAAGCCTTCGCGACGATGCTTTCCGGCGAAAGCGGCAAGGTGATTCTCGACTGGACCGCTGCCTGAGTCGGCATCTCACTGCCTGAACGCCAACGCCCGCAGCGCGCTCACGCGCCTGCGGGCGTTTTCACGAATTCGGCCTGGATGCGCACGTGTATATCGTCGCCGACGGCCGGATACCAGGTCGTCAGACCGAACTTCGCGCGGCTGAAATGACCGTCGGCGGAAAAGCCGAGCGTGTCTTTCTTCGTCAGCGGATCGGGCGCGAAGCCGTTGAACGTGACGTCGAGCGTGACCGGCTGCGTGACGCCGCGGATCGTCAGGTCGCCGCTCAGCGTGCCGCGCGCTTCGCCGGTGCGCTCGAAACGCGTGCTCGCGAAGCGGATCTGCGGATACCGCGCGACGTCGAGCATGCTGTCGCTTTTCACCATCTTGTCGAGCAGCGGCACGTTCGTGTCGATGCTCGCGGCGTCGATCGCGACCGACGCCGTACTGCGGTCGAGGCCGCCGTCGTTCCAGTCGAGTTCTCCCTGCTTGCGATTGAAACGCATCGTAAAGCGCGTGTATTTGAAGTGATCGATATCGAACGTGATGCTCGTATGGTCCTGATCGATGTCGTAGCGTCCGGGCGGCACGCGCGCCTCGTTCTGACTGACCGAATGCGTGAGCACCTGGATCGGCGTGCAGGCCATCGCGCCCAGCAGCGTTGCGCCGAGCAGCGCGCGTAGCCATGCGGTGCGAACGGAGGATGGTTTCATCGAAGCGATTCCGGTTGAGCGGTGGTCAAGCGATCTCCATCAAGATAGCAGCAAGCGTACCCATCGCGCGGAAGCTCGAAGAAAAACTTGACGAGAGAGAATGATCGTTCTACCTTTTTGTCGATGACACACGATACGAATCCGACTGCCCAAAACGACGCGACCCAGCCCGGCACCGCGCGCGAACGCCTGCTCGATGCCGCGGAGGCG
Organism: Paraburkholderia sp. BR10954; assembly: GCF_040965775.1. Classification (NCBI taxonomy): domain Bacteria; kingdom Pseudomonadati; phylum Pseudomonadota; class Betaproteobacteria; order Burkholderiales; family Burkholderiaceae; genus Paraburkholderia; species Paraburkholderia sp. BR10954. The sequence goes on along the minus strand of NZ_JBFRCK010000003.1, from coordinate 221,563 downwards.
CTCATTTACGCCGGCGGCATCCACGCAACCGGCGTCGATGCGATCGTGCGGCAGTCCGGCACCGCGCGCAAAAGCTTCTACACGCATTTCGAATCGAAAGGCGCGCTGATCGCGGCCGCGCTCGAACGGCGCGACGAGCGCTGGATGAACTGGTTTATCGCCAGCACGCAACGGTACGGTAAGAATGCGCGCAAACGCCTGCTCGGCATGTTCGACGTGCTGCGCGAGTGGTTCGCATCGGCTGATTTTCATGGCTGCGCGTTTCTGAACGCGGCCGGCGAAATCGAATCGGCCGACGATCCGATCCGCGTCGTCGCGCGCAAACACAAGGCACGTCTGCTCGATTTCGTGAGCGCCGAATGCGACGCGTTCGCGGCGCAAGCGCACATCGATGCGCGTCGCGCGGCGCCGCTCGCGCGGCAATGGCTCGTGCTGCTCGACGGCGCGATCGCGGTGGCGCTCGTCAGCGGCGAAGCCGCTGCGGCGCTCGACGCGCAGACGGTCGGCAAGACCTTGCTCGACGCGGCAGCGAAACCCGCTGCCATCAAACGGCCGCCATCCCGGCGCACCGCACGACCTGACTGAGGAACCATCATGGCCGATACGATCGAAACCCGTCCGCCGCTGCCGCCGTTCACGCGCGACACCGCGATCCAGAAAGTGCGCGCCGCGGAAGACGCGTGGAACACGCGCGAACCCGAGCGCGTGTCGCTCGCGTACACGACGGATAGCATGTGGCGCAACCGCGCCGATTTCGTGCATGGCCGCGCGGAGATCGTCGGATTTCTGCGCCGCAAGTGGGCGAAGGAGCTCGACTATCGGCTGATCAAGGAGCTGTGGTCGTTCACCGACAACCGCATCGCGGTGCGCTTCGCGTACGAATGGCACGACGATTCGTACAACTGGTTCCGCTCGTACGGCAACGAGAACTGGGAGTTCAACGAGCACGGTCTGATGGCGCGTCGTCACGCAAGCATCAATGACCTGCCGATCCGCGAAGCCGACCGCTTGTATCGCTGGCCGCTCGGCCGGCGGCCCGACGATCACCCCGGCCTGTCCGATCTCGGTCTGTAGACGTTCCCACCACGTTCATCGCCGACGGCGCGCCCGCTGCGCGCCGCGAACTTCTTCACCGCGTGTTCATCAGGACGCCATCGGTTCTCCTTTATCCTGGCGGTTCCGGCTGCGGGGCACGTCGCATGCCCGGCCGGGCCGAGCGAGTCCTCAACATCGAGCGCGCGGCTTCAGGTACAGTGCGCGTCGGGCGGCACGCGGATCGCCAGAACACGATGACACCGGCGCTCGACCGGTGACGGAGAGGAAATGCACTTCAGGCAGATGAACAAGAAAATCCGGCGCGCCGCGGTGGCGCTTTTCGCAAGCTTCGCGGCGGTCTCCACGGCACACGCGAACTGGTGTGACGGCGGTGTATGGGTCGACGCGATGCTCGGCTCGTATCACATCAATCCCGATCCCGATACGCACTTCGAGCAATTCAACCCCGGGCTTGGCGTCGAATGCTGGCTGAACAACCAGTGGGCGCTGACGGCCGGCGGCTTTCGCAACTCGCTGCGTCGGCCGTCCTACTATGGCGGCGCCGTGTGGGCGCCCGAGTTCGCGCATTGGGGCATCGTGCGGATCGCGGCGATCGGCGGGATCATCTCCGGCTATAACTACGGCAACTGGGGTCTCGGCAGCAATCATACGATCGGCCCGGTGGTCGCGCCGATCGTGATGCTCGAATACAAGCGCGTCGGCGCGAACTTCATCGTCATTCCGCCGATCCCTTCGGATAATCTGCCCTTTACGATTGGTTTTCAGGTGAAGGTGAAGTTCTGACGGAGTTGTGCGTTGTCAAAAGAGTTGCGACTTTTGGCAAATCACCTAAATCGGACAACAAAGTTGCGACCTTCCGTCTCATACTACGAAAATCTGCTCGCTCTGTCTTACGGGGCGCTGCGCGGTTGGAGCGCTGGCACCCAATCGCACACATCGATATCGATTCTCGCTGAAGTGACGGCGGCGAAGAAGAGCGTGTTGCTACCGGCAATCCTCAGGGTCGAGCGTGGGAAGACGGAAAAAGAACTCACGAATGACACAGCAATAAATGCAAGGCATCTCACATGGTTGGATGATGCCTGACTTCCCGGTGTACAGCCACGAGGCGGCCGAGCGCAGCTTCCCTGCATGATTTCACGCAGTTCGGAAAGGTCGGTCTGGGAATGGCCAGCCGCTGTCACCACGGACAGGTCGCATCTTTTTTGTACTGCGATAGGAGTCGGAAGCAACGAGGGCGATGGCCCTAAGGTGAGGTTTTTCGGGAGCAAAAGGCTCCCGCCTCACCCCGATCGAGCAATTGCCGCGAGCATGAAGCCTCGAATGCGGAGTTGACTCCTTAAATTCCTCACCTTTGCGAATCCGTGTCGTTCTCCTGACTCCTGGAAATCCTCACCACCCCTGGAAGATCTCACCTTAGCAGGCTCGCTTCGACTTTTAGCCCTGCATTCCAGCGCACTTTTCTCGCACTGAACACCGACACGCTCCGCGCTGGCTGCTCCGAAACGCCGTTATTCACCACAATGCTGAAGCCAGCGAAGCACGTTTCGCGCGCGCTTTGACGCGTCTCCTCTCCATCGCCATTCCGACGCACACGGCGCTAGCCGTCGCACATCCCGCCAGCCGCTCCCGTAAATCCTCACCGTAGCGCCACCTCCTGGAACTCCTCACCGTTCGCGAGTCGCCCGATGCGGCCGTGGCCCATGCACGCCGATCATATCGACCATTTTTGGCCCGAATATGCCCGCGTTTATCGCCGCTCATATCGCGCAGCCATGTCGTCCGGATGTGATTCCGGGCACGCCGGGCAAATTTTGCGGGCATGACCGGTCTTTCGATGGAGGATCGCTCCAGGCTGCCCGTATGGGATCAGGGCGAAAACGATGTGCCGGTGCTGCGCGGCGCGCTAGCGAGCTTGCAGGGGAAGATCGTCGAAGCGAAGAAAGTCGGCTCGCACTCGGTCATGTTCGTGGAGACCACGCAGATTCGCGTGCGCGCCGATGGCGACAGTCTGATTTACTTCGACCGGAATTTTCACCGGGTGCCGCGCGCGTGGAAGGGGCAATGAGTTCAATGAGTTGTTCGAAGCGCTGCCGGCCGGCTCGGGCTCCGGCAGCGCTTGCGTTGTCGTTCCGGACGTGGCTCCCGTAAAACCTCACCATTGCCCGGACCTCCTGGAACTCCTCACCTTTCGCACTACTTCAGCAGCGCCATTTGCACGACCTTGACGATCACGAGCGCGATCGCGAGCAGCAGATAGCCGCGCAGCACGCCCATCCATACGCGTTTGGCGAGCGTCAGGCGCGGCGGCGGTAGTTCGTCGAGCGGCGGCATGCGCCATGTGTTGCGCGCTTCTTTCGTACAGACCGGAGCCGGCTCGGCTGCTGCGGCGGATTCGCCGCGCAGTTTGCGAAGCCCAATGCTCGCCGCATACCCGACGACCGCGAGCAACGTGCCGCCCGCCAGTACTTCGATGATCGTTTCCGCCGCGATGTCCGGATAGATCACCGACGCGGTCAGGATGATCGACAGCATCACGAGCACCCAGATCACTGAGCCGGTAAACAGATTGAGCTTCTTCGAGTTGGCCCACGGACCGAGCACCGCGCGGTCGTTGCACAGCAACAGCAGGAACACGGTCGCGCTCGGCAGCAGCACGCCGGCGAGCGTTTGCACCGCTTCGGTCAGCAGACCGAGCGGGCTGCCCGGAATCAGCACCAATACCGCGGCGGCTGCGACGATCGCGAAGTACACGACGTAGAAGCCCTTCGCGTCCGACACGCTTCGGTGCAACGAATGGCGGATCTTGAACACGTCGCCGATCGCATAGGCGGTCGATAGCGACACGGCCGCCGCGCCGATCACGCAGGCGTCGAACAGCGCGATCGCGAACAGCACCGCCGAGGTCCGTCCCGCGTATCTCTCCAGACCGGCGATCACACCGCCCGCGTCCGTGAAGTTGCCGAAGCCGGGCCGGCCGTCGAACAGCGCCGCGCTGAACGAGATCATCGCGACTGCGCCGATCAGCACGAACACGATGCCGATCCACAGGTCGGCTTTTTCGTAGTTCATGAAGCGCGGCGTGATGCGCTTGTCGACCACATAGCTCTGCTGGAAGAACAGTTGCCAAGGAGCGACCGTCGTACCGACGATGCCGATCACGAGCAGCATCACGTCGGACAGCTTCGAATGCGCGGGCCAGTTCGGAACGAAGAAGTCGCGCGCGATCTGGCCGACCGGCGGATGAATCGATACGAGCACCGGCACGAGCAGCAGGCTCAACACGCACAGCGCGACCGCGAAACGCTCGAAGCGGCGGAAGTCGCCGGTGCTGACGGCGGCCATCGTCAGCGCCGCGGCGATGCACACACCCGCGATCTTCGAGACGCCGAAGAAGTCGAGCACGAACGTGATGCCGATGAATTCCGTCACGATGGTCAGCGCGTTCAGCAGGAACAGATCGACGACGCTGAACGCGCCCCAGAACTTGCCGAAGCGCTCGAAAATAAGCCGCGCGTGGCCCACGCCCGTGACCGCGCCGAGCCGCAACACCATCTCCTGATTGACGAACAGCACCGGCACCAGCAACAGCATGGTCCACAGCAACGTGGTGCCGTAGTTCTGGCCGGCCTGCGTGTAGGTGCCGAATGCGCCCGCGTCGTTGTCGCCGACCATCACGATCAGACCGGGGCCGAGGATCGCGAGCAGCGTGCGCATGCGCGCCCACCAGCTGGTGCGCGGTGCGATGTCATGGTGAGCGATCGTGCCGAGCGCGCCCTTGATATCGCCTACGTGTGCCGAATCGAGCACGGCGCTGCGCGCGGAGGAAATGTTCGTCGGAGTAGACATGTCGTTCTCTCCTGGTTGTAGTTGTCGGAGGTCGGGTCGCGAAACGCTATGCCACGCGCGACATCACGCGACGGCAGAAGGCGATGAACGGACGCGATTCGCGCGGGCGGAGCACGAGCAGAGCGTCGTAAAACGCGCGCGATTCCTGTACGCGCGGGAACTTCGAAAGAAGGAGGCCGAATTGCATTGGGTATCTCCGTGCGCCGGTTTCGACGCGCTGGTGGAAAGCCAGCAGACACGGAGGCCGCGTATGTCCGGGCGCGGCGGTGGAGGTCTACTCGCTTTCCTCAGTTAATAGAACAGGGAAGCGGCATAAGGGATAACTGTCACTGCCAGGCATGGCGGCTCCTTGTTGGCGTGTAGCGTGTATGAGCGATTGATACGTTCGCTACGCACGTTCGCTAAGCACGTTGCTACACACGTGTTTATCCACGCGTTCGCGCGCATTGCGTTGAACTGACTGCGTTGACTGACAACGCGCGCGCAAACGCGACCGCAAGCACGAGGCTCGCGATGCGACGCCGTATCAGCGCAGGGACGCGTTTGAACGCGGCGTTCCTGTCATGCGGAGACGACGTTACGTTAGGTGCACGGGAAAAGACTGTGGCGCGCACCGTCTGCCTGCTGGCAAGACGGCGGCTGATGAAGAGAGCGCGGACGTCCTGCCGGTCAGGCAGCGAAACTGTTCGAAAGTCGGCTACTGCAGGTGTCCAAGGCGCGAGCCCCATTGGTGATGATTCTTGAATTCTAGGGTTCGGTTTCCGCCGAGGTCAACCTGTTTCTCAAGCAGAGCGGAGAAAATGTGCGGCGCGCAACGCCGCGCACTGTGAACGACGTGCGGATCGACGCCGATAGAGGGGGAAGGTCGAACAGGCGGCATCGATCCATCCGGCCGACGCCGCCACACAGGCTTACTGATTGGCGCGCCGTCGCACCGTCAGCCGGTTATGCACGCTTCTGACGCCGCGAACCGATCGCGCCGCATTGCCGGCTCGCTCGATTTGCGATTGCCGCGGAACCGTGCCGCTCAGCGTGACGATGGCGTGGCGCGATTCGACACGGATGTTCGCAGAATTGAGGTTCGTGGTGCGCGTGAAAGCGCGGCGGACGTCGCGGACGATCGCGCTGTCGGACCGGTCAGCGTGCCGGTTCGAAGCCACTGGGGCCGGCTGGCTTTGCATCGACGCATCGTTCGGCATCTCGCGCGTCTGTGCGTTCGCATAGGTCGCGCAAGTCGCGCAAGTCGCGATGGCCATCGCGACCATTGCGCCGAGGATTCTTCTCGCGCCGTTTGTTTTCATTCTTCCTCCTTTGCCGGTTTGCCAGGAACTGCCGTTCGAGCCGCGTGTTGCCAGCGTGGAAGAGGCGACGCAACGCACTGCCGCCTCGCGACGAGTAATCGACCGCCGGCTCCGATTATATTCTGCGGCGCAGGCGTCGATATCGATAGGTGAGAAGATTCGGGAGCAGCCGAGGTGAGAATATGCGCACCTGTACGCGCACTTCAAAACTAAAGGTGAGGGTATTCGGGAGTCGCCTCGACGGTGCGATAAGTTGCGAATGGCTTCTTGGGAAGCATGGTTTCGGTCAGAAGCGCAATGCGGTGAGGCCGTCTCCAGGAAGCCGGCGAGGGCTCACGTCGGTTACTGGTTGTGCCTGATCGAATGATCGTGGCGGGTGCGGCACGCGAAAGGTGAGAACTTTCGGGAGTGGCGCGGCGGCGGCTCTTTTGCAACTAACCGGCCGTGCCAGAAGCGAAATAAGCCGTGCGGCAAGCGGCGTGCGGCAGTGCACGCATTTTGCCTATCAGCCATAGGTGAGGAGATTCGGGACTCAAAACGCGTCTCATGCAGTCGCCAATCATTGCATCCATCGCGTTGGCCGCTCGGCGGCTGTGTAACGTAAGTCGTTGAATGTCCAGGCGATCTGCCGCTTACGCGGCCCGCATCGGGGACGCGAACCGACTGCGTTCGATCAATGGTGAGGATTTTCGGGAGCAGTGTGTAAGAGCCACGCCGCGCGCGCTGAAATGCCCCGCGAGCCCTCATTTCACCGCAAAGGTGAGGCTTTTCGGGAGCGCTGACGACGCTACCAGACGCCGATTCACCGCCACTCCGTGCCAAAGGTGAGGCTTTTCGGGAGCGGCGGCACTCGCCCGCGATCACCCGTTCAGGCCGGTTTCGCGATCTCGCGAATGTCCGCGACCGGCGTCTGCCCGAAAGCATCGCTAAGCGCGTAGTCGATCAATCGCTCCGCGGATTGCTCGGGCGTCGACAGTTGGCCGTTGCGCTTCAGGTCTTCAAAGCGCTGGCGCATCGGGAATTGCTCTTCGCCGCTACCGCGAATTTGCGCCTGCATGTCCGTATCGATCACACCCGGCGCGAGACTGCAGATGCGCAGCGCGCAAGTCGCATCGAGCGCGACGGCGCGCGCGTGATGATCGAGCGCGGCCTTGGTCGCGCAGTAGATGCTCCAGCCCGGATAAGCGTTGCGCGCCGCGCCGCTCGAAATGTGCACGATGCGCCGGTCGGTTGCGTCGACGGCCGCGGCGGCGAGCGCGCTCGCGAGCATCAGCGGCGTCGCGACGTTCAGGCTCACCGCGTCCGCGACGTTCGCCGCGTCCTGACCTTCGATGGGCCCGATCGGTTCCACCGTGCCCGCATTGTTGATCAGCAGCACCGTCTGCGCGCCGCGCACGAAGTTGCTCAGCGCGTCAGTGGCGATCCATTGCGCGACGCGTGCGGGCTCGGCGAGGGGCAGCTCGATCTCTTCGAGCTGCGCGGCAAAGCGCGCCTTTAGCGCCGCATTGCGCGAGCGCGACAGACCCAGCACCATGACGTTGCGCGCGAGCAGTTGTTCGGCGAGCGCCGCGCCCAGGCCGCGCGTATGGCCGGTGACGATCGCGCGGATCGGAGAAGATGAGGTCATGTCGTTCCTTGTGATCGTTGTCTTGCAGAATCGTCGATTTTCTCACGCTGTATTCAGGCCGACCGAAAGCGCTCGCGATACTGCATCGGCGTCACCCCAAGCCGCTTCGCAAACACGATGCGCATGCGGTCGGCGGTGCCGAAGCCGCAATCGTAGGCGATCGTCTTCAGCGCCGCGGCGCTGCTTTCGAGCAGCTTGCGCGCGGCATCCACGCGCGGGTGTTCGACGAATTCATGCGGCGTCACGCCGGTTTCCTGCACGAACACGCGCGCGAAGTTACGCGCGCTCATGCCGACGACTTCGGCGAGCTGCTTGACGGTGAAGCTGTCATGGAGACGCGCCATCACGTGCACCTGCACTTTGGCGGCGGGCGAGGTGTCGTCGGCGGGAGCGGTCAGATACGGGCTGAATTGCGACTGGCCGCCTTGCCGCTGCGCGAACACGACGAGCCGTTTGGCGACCGCGAGCGCGATATGCGGACCGTGATCCTCGGCCACCAGCGCGAGCGACAGATCGATGCCGGCCGTCTGCTCGAAGGTCGAGTCCGCCATCAGCGTCATGCCGTTCGACGCGCACTTCAAGGAAGGCATCATCGATGCGTTCGCGCACGGCACGATCCACAAGCCGCACACGACGTTCGGCAACGTGAAGGCCGACGTGCTCGCGCTGAAGGACCCGCATTATCATCGCGAGAACTTCTGCACGATGATTCTGGGCTCGGCGTGGAAGTCGTGAGCGACCGATTGGCCAACTGAGCGGGCGCGGCCCCACGATTTGCGCAACTCGCGTCAAAATGGGCGCATCGCACTTCTGCGCCGCCGGCCCATGGTCATCAAAAACCTTCTCCGCAAGCTCGATCTCACCACGCTGCAGCTCTTCCTCGCCGTGTTCGAAGAGGGCACGCTCACGCGTGCCGCCGAGCGCGAGGCGATCGCGGTGTCCGCCGCCAGCAAGCGGCTGGTCGAACTCGAACAGGCGGTCGGCGCATCGCTATTTCAGCGCAACGCGCGCGGCATGACGCTGACGCCGGCGGGCGAAACACTTCTGCATCACGCGCGCCGGGTGCTGCGCGACATCGAGAGCATCGGCATCGAACTGGCCGGCCATGCTAGCGGCGTGCTCGGCTATGTGCGGATGATGGCGAACCTGTCGGCGATCGTCGAATTTCTGCCCGAAGATCTGCGCGCGTTCCAGTCGCTGCACGAACGCGTGAAGGTCGATCTCGAGGAGCGGCCGAGCGGCGGCGTCGTCAAGGCCATCGACGAAAGCCTCGCCGATCTCGGCATCTGTTCCGGCGACGCCGACACGCGCGAGCTGCACGTCGAGCACTACCGGCGCGATTCGCTCGTGATCGTGATGCGCGATGATCATCCGCTCGCGGCACGCACGAGCATCGCGTTCACCGAAACGCTCGATGGCGATCACGTCGGCCTGCATTCGGCGAGCTCGATCAACGCGCGCACGCACCTCGCGGCGCGCCAGGCCGGCAAGCCGCTGCGGTTGCGCATCCACGTGCCGGGCTTCGATGCGGTTTGCCGGATGGTGCAGGCGGGCATGGGCGTCGGCGTGCTGCCGCAAAAGGTGTATCAGCTGATGGGCTGCCCGCTCGGTCTCGTCGGCATGCCGCTCGACGACGACTGGGCCGAGCGCAGCCTCGTGCTCGTCGTGCGCGACGTCGATGCGTTGTCGCCGGTGAGTCGGCTGCTGTTCGATCATCTGCGCACGGTCGAAGCGCGCGAAACGGCAGCGGACGCTCAACCCGAACCCGAACCCGCACCCATCACCACCGAACCACCGCGCCGGTCCCGCAGCCGCCGCTGAGCGTTCGCCGTTCGCGAACGGTCGTTGGCGAATTGCGGTTGGACGCCGCCACCACGCCGCTTCTAAGCTGTCTCCCAATACGAAACGAGTTCGGAGCCAGCAACATGGGTGGACCACTGCAGGGTATTCGTGTCGTCGAGATCGGCACGCTCATTGCCGCGCCGTTCGCCGCGCGACTGATGGCCGAATTCGGCGCCGACGTGATCAAGATCGAAGCGCCCGCAACTGGCGATCCCCTTCGCAAATGGCGCAAGCTGCATGAAGGCACGTCGCTGTGGTGGTATCTGCAGTCGCGCAACAAGAAGTCCGTCTGCGTGAATCTGAAATCGGCCGATGGCGTCGAGGTCGTCAAGCGCCTCGCCGCCGATGCCGACGTCATCATCGAAAATCTGCGTCCCGGTGCGCTCGAAAAGCTCGGCCTCGGCTGGGACGTGCTGCACGCGCTGAACCCGAAACTGACGATGGTGCGCATTTCCGGCTACGGTCAGTCCGGCCCGTATCGTGACCGTCCGGGCTTCGGTGCGATCGGCGAGGCGATGGGCGGCATCCGTTACACGACCGGTGAAGTCGACGGCGCACCGGCGCGCGTCGGCGTGAGTCTCGGCGATTCGCTCGCGTCGCTGCACGGCGTGATCGGCGCGCTGATGTCGCTGCTGCGCGTGAAGACCGGCCAGGGCGAAGGGCAGGTGGTCGATGTGTCGCTCGTCGAGAGCGTGTTCAATCTGATGGAAAGCCTCGTGCCCGAATACGACCTGCTCGGCCATGTGCGCGAGCGCAGCGGCGGCGCGCTGCCGGGCATCGCGCCTTCGAACACCTATCGCACCGAGGACGACGGCTATGTCGTGATCGCCGGCAACAGCGATCCGATCTTCAAGCGCCTGATGCATTTGATCGGCCGCCCCGATCTCGCCGACGATCCCGCGCTCGCGCACAACGACGGCCGCGTGAAGCAGGTCGCGCTGCTCGATCAGGCGATCGCCGAGTGGACCTCGCATCACGCGACCGAAGACGTGCTGGCCGCGCTCGAACGCGCCGAAGTGCCGGCGGGCCGCATCTATTCGGTGGCCGACATCGTCGCCGATCCGCACTACCAGGCGCGCGACATGTTGCTGCAGGCGCAATTGCCGGGCGGCGCGTCGGTGAAGATGCCGGGCATCGTGCCGAAGCTGTTGGACACGCCGGGCGAAGTGCGCTGGCAAGGGCCGACGCTCGGCGAGCACACCGGCAGCGTGCTCAGCGAACTTGGATTCGCGAGCGAAGACATCGAGCGTCTCCGTCGCGAGGGAGCGGTGCAATGAATTCTTCGATCTTTTCCACGCGCGAGGCCGCGTCATTCGACCAGCTGATCGTGCAGGAAGTCGCCCCGCGCGATGGCCTGCAGATCGAACCCACCTGGGTTGAAACCGCCGACAAGATCGCGCTGATCAACGGGCTATCCACCTGCGGATTCACGCGCATCGAAGCGGGCTCGTTGGTGTCGCCGAATGCGATTCCGGCGTTGCGCGACGGCGAGGCGGTGTTCCAGCGGATCGAGCGGCAACCCGGCGTGATCTATGTCGCGCTGGTGCCGAACCTGAAAGGCGCCGAGCGCGCGTTGTCCGCGCGCGCCGACGAACTGAACCTCGTCATGTCCGCGAGTCAGACGCATAACCGCGCGAACATGCGCATGAGCTGCGAGTCGTCGCTCGCGGCGTTCGACGACATCGTGCGTCGAGCGCTGGCCGCGGGCGTGCGGCTCAATGCGACCGTGGCGACCGCGTTCGGCTGTCCGTTCGAAGGGCGCATCGACGAAGACCGGGTGATCGGCATCGTCGACGCATATCGCGAGATGGGCATCGAGGGCATCACGCTCGCCGATACGACCGGCATGGCGAATCCGCGCCAGGTCGCGCGGCTCGTCGCGCGCGTGCTCGAAACGCTGCCGGCCACGGCGCTCACGCTGCACTTTCATAACACGCGCGGCCTCGGTATCGCCAACGTGCTCGCCGCGTATGAAACCGGCGCGCGCCGCTTCGATGCGGCGCTCGGCGGCCTCGGCGGCTGCCCGTTCGCGCCGGGTGCGTCGGGCAACATCTGCACCGAAGACCTCGTGAACCTGTGCGACGAAATGGGCATCCCGACCGGGATCGAACTGCCGAAGCTGCTCGCGCTGTCGCGCGGCTTGCCTGCATTGCTCGGCCACGACGTGCCGGGGCAAGTCGCCAAAGCAGGCCGCAATTGCGATTTGCATCCGGTGCCCGACTACGTTCGGCAGATCTGAACCGAACCCCGAACCCCGACAAACAACCCCTCAACCGATCAAACGACCGGACGGCACCGCCGAATTCGGCATTGGAGACAAGCATGAGCGACCTGGGCGTAGTGGCGGGCAGTACCCGCGAACATGGCGCGGACGATCTCGCGGCAATCGTCCGCAAAGTTGCGTGGAGGCTGATGCCGCTCATCATGATCTGCTATCTGTTCGCGTTCTTCGACCGCATCAATATCAGCTTCGCAAAGTTCCAGCTGCAAAGCGATCTGGGCTTGTCCGATACCGCGTACGGTCTTGGCGCGAGTCTGTTCGTGATCGGCTACGTGCTGTTCGAGGTGCCGAGCAACCTTTTCCTGTACAAGGTGGGCGCGCGACGCTGGATCGCGCGGATCATGATTTCGTGGGGACTCGCGACCGCGGCGATGGTGTTCGTCAACAACGAATGGCAGTTCTACGGGCTGCGCTTCGTGATCGGCGCGACGGAAGCGGGCTTCGCGCCCGGCGTACTGTACTACCTGACGCTGTGGTTTCCGACCGAATATCGCGGCCGCATCACGTCGATGCTGTTTCTCGCATCGGCGTTTTCGGGGCTGGTCGGTGCGCCGCTCGCTGGGCTCGTGATCGGCCATATGGACGGCGTGCTCGGCATGCCGGGCTGGCACTGGCTGTTCCTGCTCGGCGGCTTGCCGTGTGTGGTGCTCGGTTTGCTGGTGCTGAAGCTGCTGAAGGATCGCATCGACGATGCAGGCTGGCTGTCCTCGGCGGAGAAGAGCTTGCTCGCCGGGCAGATCGCGCAGCAAAGCCGCCCGGCGCCGACCGGCCATTCGCTGCTGGGCGCGCTGAAAACACCGGGCTTCCTGACCCTCGGGCTCGTGTACTTCCTGATTCAGATCGCGTCGTACGGTCTGAATTTCTGGGCACCGCATCTGATTCACGTGGCGGGCACGAAGAATCCCACTGTAGTCGGCCTGCTGACGGCGGTGCCTTATGTGTGCGGCGCGATCTGCATGGTGGTGGTCGGGCGCCTGTCGGACGCGAGCGGCGAGCGGCGCAAGTTCGTGTTCGGGCTGCTGTTGATGTCGGCGCTCGGCTTCTTCGCCGCGGGCTACTTCGACAAGCAGACCGCCTTGCTGGTGGTCGCGCTTGCGGTGATGGGCGCGGGCGTGGTCGCATCGATTCCGGCATTCTGGGCGCTGCCGCCCAAGCTGCTGACGGGCGCGGGCGCCGCGGGCGGTATCGCGTTGATCAACACGCTCGGGCAACTTGGCGGGATCGTGAGCCCGGTGATGGTGGGCCGTGTGAAGGATCTGACCGGCAGCACGACGCCGGCGCTATATGTGATCGGCACGATGAGCGTGGTATGCGCGCTGATCGTGCTGTATGGGCTGCCGGAGTCGCTGCGCAGCCGTGAAACGACGCAGTGAAATCGATGTGGACGGCGCGGTCGTTCGCTTGCATCAGGCGACGTGCCGCGCCGCTGCCCGCTCCCGCATCCGCGAGCGATAGGCCTGCCGCATCAATCACTTGGCAGGCCTGTGCGCAGGTTGTCCACAAGCTTGTTCCCAAATTATGTGGACAACTGGTCGTCGAGGTTGGTCCGACTGATACGGCATCCTTGCCAAGCCCGCGCTCCGCTATCACGGACTCCGTAGCGACGCTCGCTGCCTACGCGTGCACCGCACGCGGATAGTTCTCACGCTTCAAGCACTTAAGCTCGCTGTGCGAAGGTTGTCCACAGGCTTGCCAACAATTTAGGTGGACAAGTTTTGTTTGCCGATGGGGTGACGAGGAGCGGGACTCGGCATCGGTTGTCCGCATCACGCCTTCGACACGGAGGCCGAAGCGACCACTTCCTCCTGCACCGGCACCTGCAAAACCGCATCCCGCTTATCGAGCAGATGCTGACGCAAAATCGCGCTGAGCTTCTTGCCGTCGCGAGCCTCGAGCGCCTTCAGCATTTCATCGTGATCGTGAATCGCGCGGTCCCACTTCGGCGTCTGATAGTTCGAGCGAAAGCGCAGCGCCTGCAGCCGCCGGTTGACCGACACATACGTCTGCCGCAGCGCTGAATTCCTCGCCGCTTCGTTGATCTTGTCGTGAATCGCCTGGTTGCGGCTGTAGTAGCCCGGCAGATCGTTCTGCGCGCGGCACGCGAGCATCGCGTAATGCAGAGCCTTGATTTCGGCGAGTTCGGCCGCCGTGATGCGTTCGGCTGCGAGTTCGCCCGAAAACGCTTCGAGGCCGCTCATCAATTCGAAGGTTTCGCGCACTTCCGCCTCCGACATTTTCGACACCGACGCGCCCCGATTCGGCGAAATCTCGATCAAACCCTCGGCGGCCAGCACCTTCAGCGCCTCGCGCAGGGGTGTGCGCGAAATGCCGAGCGTTTCGCACAACTCGCGCTCGTTCAGTTTCTTGCCGGGCTCCAGCACCCCCTCGACGATAAAGCGGCGGATGTGCTCCACCACCGTGTCATGCAGGCGCTGACGCTCGACCTTCGGCATCAGCGGGGCAGCGGTCACACCCGCGTCAAAACCCGAATTTTGCATACAAAAACCCTAAGCGTTACATGATGGGGGATTTTATCGGAACCATATCGATTAGTTAATCAAGCCCAGACGCGGGTAAACACGGACCTCAACGAGCATATTTCGTCTTGGGAGCGTCACCGTTCTTCTGATACAGTTTTTTGAATGCAAAATTCAAATTGGAGGAGCCCGATGCTGAAGCTAGATTTTCATCCCGCTGGCCGTCACTTCCTGCAGATTCCGGGGCCGAGTCCGGTGCCCGATCGTATCCTCCGCGCGATGAGCTACCCGACCATCGACCACCGCGGCCCCGAGTTCGGCGAACTGGGTCTCAAGGTGCTCGACGGCATCAAGAAGATCTTCAAGACGCAGCAGCCGGTCGTCATCTATCCGGCGTCCGGCACGGGCGCATGGGAAGCCGCGTTGTCGAATACGCTGAGCCCCGGCGATCACGTGCTGATGTTCGAGACCGGCCACTTCGCGACGCTATGGAAAAAGATGGCCGAGAAGCTCGGCCTGAAGCCCGAGTTCCTGGGTCTGCCAGGCATCGAAGGCTGGCGGCGCGGCGTGCAGCCGCAGATGATCGAAGAGCGCCTGCGCGCCGACCCGCAGCATGCGATCAAGGCGGTCTGCGTCGTGCACAACGAAACCTCGACCGGCGTCACGTCCAACATCGCCGCCGTGCGTCGCGCGATCGACGCCGCGGGTCATCCGGCGCTGCTGCTCGTCGATACGATCTCCGGTCTCGCGTGTGCCGATTACCGCCACGACGAATGGGGCGTCGACGTGACGGTGTCGGGCTCGCAAAAGGGCTTGATGCTGCCGCCGGGCATCAGCTTCAACGCGATCTCGCCGAAGGCGATGGCCGCCAGCCAGCACGCGAAGCTGCCGCGCAGCTTCTGGGACTGGTCGGAAATCGTCGAAATGAACAAGACCGGCTACTGGCCGTACACGCCGAACACGAACCTGCTGTACGGCCTGCACGAAGCGATCGAGATGATTCTCGGCGAAGGGCTCGACAACGTGTTCGCGCGTCACGAGCGGCTCGCCGAAGCGACTCGCCGCGCGGTGCGTGCGTGGGGGCTCGAAATCCAGTGCGCCGATCCCGCCGTCTATAGCCCGGTGCTCACGGGCGTGATGATGCCCGACGGCGTCGATGCCGACGCGGTGCGCAAGCTGATCTACGAGCGCTTCGACATGTCGCTCGGCACGGGCCTCGGCAAGATGAAAGGCCGCATGTTCCGCATCGGTCATCTCGGCGATTGCAACGACTTGACGCTGCTCGCGACCTTGGCCGGCTGCGAAATGGGTCTGCGGCTTGCTGGCGTGCCGATCAAGCAAAGCGGCATGCCGGCCGCGATGGAGTGGCTGAGCCTGGCACCGAAGACGTCGGGGTTGAAGGCCGCGGCATAAGCGCCAGCAGCAGGAAACAAACCGCAACACCAGGGAGCGCATTTCTCATCGAGCCGCGCGCAGAACGCGGCCATCACAACATGCAATGCGTCCATAACGGCTGTCGCGGCCGACGGGCGACGAGGCAGCGCGCCACTTCAGGCGCGCCGTCGACACATGCCACGGAGAGAGAGACGATGAAAAGGTTTCGTTTGACCAGTGCGACCAGTATCGTTCTAGTGATGCTGTGCATCATGTACTTCATCACGTACCTCGATCGCGTGAACGTCAGCACCGCGGCCGCGGGTTTCGGCAAGGAATTCAATCTCACGCATACGCAGGTCGGCCTCGTGTTCTCGGCTTTCGCGTATCCGTATCTGCTGTTTCAGGTAATCGGCGGCTGGATCAGCGATCGTTTCGGCGCACGACGCACGCTGCTGTTTTGCGGTGCGATCTGGGGTCTCGCGACGGTGTTCACGGGCCTCGCGGGCGGTCTCGCTTCGTTGCTCGCCGCGCGGCTCGTGCTCGGTTTCGGCGAAGGCGCGACGTTCCCGGCCGCAACGTCGGCAATGTCGCGCTGGGTCGCGAAAGAAAAACGCGGCTTCGCGCAGGGCATCACGCACGCGGCGTCGCGAGTCGGCAATGCGGTCGCGCCGGCGCTCATCGTGCTCGTGATGACCACCTGGGGCTGGCGCGAATCGTTCTATATCTGCGGCGCGCTGAGCCTGGTGTGGGTCGCCCTGTGGGCGATCACGTTCACCGAGCATCCGAAAGATCATCCGCGCATCACGCCCGAGGAACTCGCGGTGCTGCCCGCGGTGAAGCCGAAAGTCGCAGGCCTGCCGTGGGGCAAGCTGTTTCGCCGCATGACGCCGGTCACGATCGTCTACTTCTGCTACGGCTGGACGCTGTGGCTGTTCCTGAGCTGGATTCCGCTGTACTTCCTGCATAACCATCATCTGCAGTTGCAGAAGTCGGCGATCTTCGCGTCAGTCGTGTTCTTCGCCGGCGTGATCGGCGATACGCTCGGCGGCCTCGTCACCGATGCGATTTTCAAGCGTACCGGCAGCCTCAAACGCGCGCGCAGCTGGATGGTGTCCGTGTGCATGCTGTTCTGCCTGCTGTCGCTGATTCCGTTGATGTTCACGCATGACCTGACGCTGTCGATCGCCTGTCTCGCGTCGGGCTTCTTTTTCGCCGAGATGACGATTGGCCCGATGTGGGCGATCCCGATGGATATCGCGCCGGAATTCTCCGGCACCGCGAGCGGCATGATGAACACGGGCTCGGCGCTCGCCGCGATCATCTCGCCGGTGATGGGCGGCTTCCTGATCGACCACTTCGGCAACTGGGATCTGCCGTTCGTCGGCAGCATGTTGCTGATGGGCATCGGCGTCGTGCTTGCGTTCCGCATGCAGCCGGAGAGCCGCTTCGAACTCAGCGCGTCGGAGAAGGCGCAGGTTTCCACCCGGCTAGGCGCGTAAACATGACTTCGTCACTGAGTCAGCTTCTTGCCGATGCGCGTCGCAGTCGCACGGTGCTCGATGCGTTGCCGCCCGAGCAGATTCCAGCCGATGCCGACGCGGCCTACGCAATCCAGCATGAAATCCTGAGCGCGTGCGGCGCGCGAATCGGCGGCTGGAAGATCGGCGCGAAATCGGCGAGCGGACCGATTCAAGGCGCGCCATTGCCCGACACCGATCTGCACGCCGATGGCGCGTGTCTGTCGCGCGAAGGTTTCGCGCCGCTCGGGCTCGAACTCGAGGTCGCGTTCCGTTTCGGCAGGCGCTTCGAGCCGTCCGCGACGCCGTACGGCGAAGACGAAGTGCTGGCGGGCATCGGCTCGATCGGCGCGACCATCGAGATAGTCGCGAGCCGCTATGCGGAGTGGCCCGCCATCGACAAACTTGCGCAGCTCGCGGATCTGCAGAATCACGGCGCGCTGATCGTCGGTGAATTCGCGCGGTATCGGGAGGACTTTCCGTACGTCGCGCCGTCGCTGCGTTTCGAGTTCAACGGACGCAATGTCGTCGCAACGACGCCCGCGAATCCGGCCGGCGATCCGCGGCGGCTGTTGACGTGGCTCGTCAATCACGCGAGTGCGCGCGAAATCGCGGTGACCCCGGAGATGGTGATCACCGCCGGTTCGTACACCGGCATGTTCTTTCCGCGTGAGGCAGGCAACGTGAGCGGGCATGTAGAAGGACTCGCGCCGGTGCATCTGACGCTGTATTAGGTAATTCGAGCCGCGCGGCTCACGCGCGCTCCTCATAGGCCGATGAAATGACGAATCCCACTGCGGGCTTGCTCGTCAAGCCGATCCATCTGGTCCCCTCCGCCGCGCGCGCCACGAGTCCGCTCGCTCAGCATCTGCGCAAAGCGCTGCGCGGCGACGTGCTGTTCGATCTCGCGAGCCGCGGCCGCTACGCGACCGATGCGTCGATCTATCAGATCACGCCGGTCGGCGTCGTGGTGCCGCGCGATCAGGACGACCTGCGCGTCGCGCTCGAAATTGCGCGCAGCGAGAAAGTACCGCTGCTCGCGCGCGGCGCGGGCACGAGCCAGTGCGGGCAGACGGTCGGCGAAGCGCTGGTGGTCGATACGAGCAAGTGGCTCAACAACATCGTCGCGTTCGATGCCGACGCGCGCACCGTGACGGTCGAGCCCGGCGTCGTGCTCGATCATCTGAACGCGTGGCTGAAGCCGCATGGACTGTGGTTCCCGGTCGATGTATCGACTTCCGCGCAGTGCACGATCGGCGGCATGGCGGGCAACAACTCGTGCGGCTCGCGCTCGATCGAATACGGCAACATGGTGCACAACGTCGACGCGATCGACGCGATCCTCGCCGACGGCAGCGAAGCGCGCTTCGCGTCGCTGCGCGAGACGCCGCAAGGCGAGCGCTTGCAGCAGATCGTCGCGGGCGTCACGCGGATCGCGCAGCGCGAGCGTGATGAAATCGTCGCGCGCGTGCCGAAGGTGCTGCGCCGCGTGGCGGGCTACAACATCGATCTGTTCGACTGCCAGAACCCGCGCGCCTATACCGATGACGGCAGTGCGAACCTCGCCCATCTGCTGGTCGGCTCGGAGGGCACGCTCGCGTTCAGCCGGCAGATCACGCTGAAGCTCGCGCCGCTGCCCGCGCACAAGGCGCTTGGCGTGGTCAACTTTCCGACCTTCCGGCAATCGATGGCGCTCACGCAGCACATCGTCAAGCTGAAGCCGGTCGCGGTCGAACTGGTCGATCGCACGATGATCGATCTCGCGTTGAGCAATCCCGCGTTTCGTCCGGTGATCGAGAAGGCGCTGGTCGGTGAGCCGCAGGCGATTCTGCTCGTCGAGTTCGCGGGCGAGGATCGCGACGCGCAGCTAGCGTCGCTGAAGCAGCTCACCGAGTTGATGGGCGAGCTGGGCCTGCCCGATTCGGTCGTCGAGATGCCGGACGCGAATGCGCAGAAAGCGCTGTGGGAAGTGCGCAAGGCAGGTCTCAACATCATGATGAGCATGAAGGGCGACGGCAAGCCGGTGTCCTTCATCGAAGACTGCGCGGTGCCGCTCGACCATCTGGCCGACTACACGAGCCGCCTGACCGACGTGTTTCATCGCCACGGCACCGAAGGCACCTGGTACGCGCATGCGAGCGTCGGCACGCTGCACGTGCGGCCGATTCTCGACATGCGCCGCGACGGCGCGACGAAGATGCGCGCGATTGCCGAGGAAGCGGCCGCGCTCGTGCGCGAGTACAAGGGCGCGTATTCCGGCGAGCATGGCGACGGTCTGTGCCGCGGCGAATGGGTCGCGTGGCAATACGGGCCACGGCTTAACGAGGCGTTCGGCGAGATCAAGACGCTGTTCGATCCAGACAATCGCTTCAATCCCGACAAGATCGTGCGTCCGCCGAAGATGGACGACGCGCGCAATTTCCGCTTTGCGCCGGGCTATCGCGAACAGCGCATCGAAACGGTACTCGACTGGTCGACGTGGAACGTGAAGCGCGATCCGCTGACGGGAGAAGAAAGTGCGCCGGGCAGCGGCGACGACCTGAGCGGCGGCCTCGCGAAAGCGGTCGAGATGTGCAACAACAACGGCCACTGTCGCAAGTTCGACGCGGGCACGATGTGCCCGAGTTATCGCGTGACGAAGGACGAGCAGCATCTGACGCGCGGGCGGGCCAATACGTTGCGGCTCGCGATTTCGGGCCAGCTCGGCGAAAACGGACTCGCGAGCGATGACGTGAAGGAAACGCTCGACCTGTGCGTATCGTGCAAGGGCTGCAAGCGCGATTGCCCGACCGGCGTCGATATGGCGAAGTTCAAGATCGAGGCGCGCGCGGCGCGGGTGAAGACGCATGGCGTGCGGCTGCGCGACAGGCTCGTCGCGTTCATGCCGCGCTATGCGGGCGCGGCGAGCCGCATGCCGGGACTGCTGGCGCTCGCGGACAACGTGCCGGTGCTGTCGGCGTGGTTCAAGCGCTCGGTCGGGTTCGCTGCCGAGCGGAATCTGCCGCGGTTCAAGAAGGCGTTTCTGGCCGATGCGGTGTCCGCGAAGGCTGCGCGCAGCGCTACGCAGCCGTCCGCACTGAAAGAAGTTTTGCTGTTCGTCGATACCTTCAACAATCACCTCGAGCCCGACAACGCGCGTGCCGCACGACAGGTGCTCGAAGCGGCGGGCTACACGGTCCACTTCAATGCGCGCCCGGGCGAGCGTCCCGTGTGTTGCGGCCGCACGTTTCTCGCGGCGGGTCTCGTCGATGAAGCGAAACGGGAGGCGCGGCGCATGCTCGAACTCTTCAGGCCGTTCGTCGAACGCGGCGTGCCGGTGGTAGGGCTGGAGCCATCGTGTCTGCTGTCGTTGCGCGACGAATTCCTGCAGTACGGTTTCGGCGACGAAGCGCAGCGCCTCGCGCAGCACGCGTTTCTATTCGAGGAATTCCTCGTGCGCGAAGAAAAGGCCGGACGTTTGCAGCTCAAATTGAAACCGCTGCCGATGCGGCAGGCGCTCGTGCACGGCCACTGCCATCAGAAGGCGTTCGATGCATTCACGCCGGTGCAGACCGTGCTGAAGTGGATTCCCGAATTGAAGGTATCGACGGTCGAATCGTCGTGCTGCGGTATGGCCGGCAGCTTCGGCTATGAAGCGGAGCACTACGCGACCTCGCAGGCGATGGCGGAGTTGTCGCTGCTGCCCGCGGTGCGCAAGCTCGACGCCGCCACGGTGATGGTCGCCGATGGCACCAGCTGCCGGCATCAGATTCACGATGGCGCGGGCGTCGACGCGATCCACGTCGCGCGCGTGCTGACGATGGCGCTGCAATGACGCGGAGCTAACCGGAAAGCGAAACTCGAACGCGAGACTCAAACGTGAGACTCAAACGCCGATAGCCTGCCGGAACCCGCTCGGCGTCACCCCGACAGCCTCGCGAAACCGGTGGCTAAAGTGACTCGCGTTCGCATAGCCGCATTGCTCGGCGATCTGCGCAAGCGGCAACGTCGTCGTGCGCAGCAGCGTGCGCGCGCGATCGAGCCGTTGCCGCGCGATCCAGGCGGCCGGCGGCAACCCGAACGACTCGCGAAACATCCGCGCGAGATGAAACTCCGACAGCGCCGCGACACCCGACAACTCACCGAGCGTCAACGGCTGCGCGAGACGACTGTCGATATAGTCGCGCAGGCGGCGCCGCGTCGCGGCCGACAGCCCGCCCTTCAGCGCCACGTTCGCGCGCCGCACGCCTTGTCCGCGCAACAGCAGGCTCAGCACTTCGTGCGCGGTCTCGTTGGTGCGCAGCAGGCCGTCGGGATTTTCCCACTCCTCGTCGACGAGCGCCTGGCACAGACTCGCAATGCGCGGGTCTTCGAAATAGGTCCGATCGGCGAGCGTCATTTCGCGCGGCTCGCGGTCGAGCTCCTGTACCGCGCGTCGCGTGAAGTGCTCGGGCAGGAAGTACAGGTGCATGAAGTGCATATGGCCGCGCACCCACCAGCGCGATTCGTGATCGCCGGGCAGTGCGCACAGCCGCGACGGCGCGCCGTAGTGGCCCGGCATTTTCTGGCGCTCGGTGCGATAGCCGCCGTCCAGATAGCACGACAGCGTGTGGTGGCCGGGCCGCTCGTAGATGGTCTCGGCTTCCTTCGTGTCGCGGGTCCATAGCGCGATCGCGAGTCCGTCGCCGAGCCACGCGAAGCGGTCCAGATGCGCATTCGCACTGGCGAGCGTGTGACAGACCGACTGCAGGCCAAAAGGCATGCTGGCGGCGGCTATCACGGGGGCGGACGGGCTGGCGGTCACGGCGGCGAGCGGAGGTTTTCCGGTGATGCGTAGGGTTGAGCGGCCAGTATACGGCGCGGCCGGTCTGGCCGCTCATTGCCACGAAAAAGTGCGCAAGTTTGGACAATTGCGGGCGGCGGCGCGGTTGCATAGTCGAACTATCGTCAATGCTGCGCGTTATGGCAGCCTGTCATTGCAGTCCGAGGCCCGGCCATGAATCTCTTGCTTTATGCCGTCACCGTGCTGATCTGGGGCACCACGTGGATCGCGATCAAATGGCAACTCGGCGCGGTGCCGCCGCCGGTATCGATTGCATGGCGTTTCTGGATCGCGGCGCTGCTGCTGTTCGCGCTGCTGCGCATCATGCGCCGGCCGATCTGGCCGCCGCCCGGCGCCTGGCGCTACCTCGCCGCGCAGGGCCTCGCGCTGTTCTGCCTGAATTTCCTGTGCTTCTACTACGCCGAACAGATCGTGCCGAGCGGGCTCGTCGCGGTGGTGTTTTCGACCGCGCCGCTGCTGAACTCGATCAACGGACGGCTGTTCATGGGCAGGCCGCTGCAGCCGAGCGCGATTGCGGGCGCATTGCTCGGGCTCGTCGGCATCGTCTGTCTGTTCATGCAGCAGATGGCCGGGCATCTCGGCGATCACACCGCGTGGCTCGGACTCGGCGTCGCGTTTCTCGGCACGCTGTGCTTCTCGGCCGGCAACCTTCTGTCGAGCCGCATGCAGTCGATGGGCCTGCATCCGTTCGCGACGAATAGCTGGGCGATGCTGATCGGCGCGGCTGTCCTGACGCTCGGTAGTCTGTTCGCCGGCTATTCGTTCGCGGTTGAACCGTCGGCGCGCTATCTTGGCGCGCTCGCGTATCTCGCGGTGTTCGGCTCGGTGATCGGCTTTACGGCGTACCTGATGCTGGTCGGCCGCATGGGCCCGGAACGCGCCGCCTACTGCACAGTGCTGTTTCCCATCGTCGCGCTCGCGGCGTCCACGCTGTTCGAGGGTTACCGTTGGTCAGTGCTCGCGGTGGTCGGTCTGCTGCTCGTGCTGGCCGGCAATCTGGTCGCGTTCGATCTGACGCGACGGATTTTCGTGCGTCGCCGGGCGGCGCGATCCTGATGTGCATCGCGCTCAAGGTGAGGCTTTACAGGAGCAGAAAAAGCGCCTGAATCTCCGGCCGGTGAGCTTTTACGGGAACCGGTTTTTACCGGATTCGTGAAGTAAAGATTTGGTTGGAAACGTAAATCGATGCAAATGGAATGGAACTGGATGTGGCGGCGTTCAATTATCATTTTTTTATCAATACGTTTGCTAGTTTTATGTGAGAGGATAAAACGCCAACTCTGGTACAGGCGAAGCACGCCGGTCTGCCTTACCGTGCGTGCTTCGCGCCTAGCAAGGATCGACCGCCGTGAAGCTTTTGCCCCGTCTTGGCCTGGCCGTGGTTCTAATCCATAGCCTGATTTCCCCGCATGTCTCCGCCCAATCCCAATTGAATTACACGACTTCATGGATCGGTAATAGTTTCGGATTTGGCGACGGCAAATGGATGCAGCAGGATATTCAGGCCATTAGCGTCGATGCCAATGGCACCGTTTATACGAATGCGCCGTGGGACGAGAGCGGCAGCGAAATCGCCGCCTATCGTGCGGGCGACAAGCTCGCGGTCGCCGGTTCGACGCACGGCTGGGGCGCGGCCGGCGGCGACGCGGTGGCGGTGAATCACGCGTACCTGTACGCGGCGATGTCGATCGGCAACGAAAGCAATGCGCTGGTCGGCGCCGACTATCCGCCGGCGAATCAGACCTGGTACGGCATCACGCGACGCACGCTCGCGAATCTCGCGGCCGGCGCGCCGTTTTCCGGCGGCATCGGCAATAGCGCGAACGCGACGAAGAACAGTTTCGTCGCGATACAAACGGTGAAGACCGGCATCGACGCGGGCATTCGCGGCCTCGCCGCGACCGACAGCGAGCTCTATGTGGCCGACACCTACGGCAACCGGATCGTCGTGTACGACGCGCAATCCATGCAGCCGCTGCGTTCGTGGAGCGTCGCATCGCCCGCGCGCATCGCGATCGACACCGACTCGACGCTGTGGATCATCAGCGGCTTCGGCACGGGCAGCCTGAGCATCCTGCACTACCGCGCCGACGGCACCGCGCTCGCCGGTCCCTTGGCGCTGCCCGCCGGAACCGTGCCGACCGACCTCACGGTCACGCCATCCGGCCAGCTGCTGGTCGCCGACAACAGCGTTTCGCAGCAGATTCTCGTGTTCAACAAAGGCGCGGGCGACCAGATGCAGGGCGGCACGTCGATCGGCACGCGCAATGGCATCTTCCATCCGGTGCGCGGCGTGCCCGGTGACACGCGTTTCAACGGCATCACCGGCATCGGCGTCGATGCGGCCGGCAATCTGTACGTCGCGCAAAACGGCGAAGGACCGCGCGCGCTGGGCTCGGCATCGGTCGGGCAAGGCGCGGTGCTGGAGAGTTACGTGTACGGCACGCGCGTGCTCAACTGGCGGCTCTACGGCCTGACCTTCGTCGATAGCGGCGCGTTCGATCCGGCCACACCCGCTTCGATCTACACGGGCTCGAAGCGCTTCACGCTCGATTACCGGCAGCCGGTCGGCCACGAATGGTCATATGCGGCGTTCACGCTCGATCGCTTCGATTACCCCGACGACCCCGCGTTTCACCAGCCGCGCGGCGTGCGCGGCGAACCGATGGTGCGCAGATTCAAAGGCCAGCGTTTTCTCTATACGCTCGATCCGGGCGCGCACTACCTGAACGTCTATCGCTTCGATGCCGCGCATGGTGAGATCGCGATTCCGTCGGGGATGCTCGCGCAGAATCCGCTGCCGGGCAGTTGGCCCGCCGCGCAACCAACTTACGGCGAATGGTTGTGGCGCGATAGCAATGGCAATGGCACCGTCGACGCGAGCGAGATCAGCGGCAATCCGTCGACCGGCAGCACGGTCGGCAACGGCTTCTGGTGGGTCGACGATCCCGGCAACGTGTGGCTCGCCACGCCATTGAGCGGCGTGCGCGAGATGCCGCTGCAAGGTCTCGACGCCGCCGGCAATCCGATCTACACGTACGCGAGTGCGAAGCTGTTCGCGATGCCCGCGCCGTTCACACGGCTCGCGCGGCTCGTCTATGTCGCAGCGACCGACACGATGTATCTGTCCGGTTTCACGAGCGCGACTCCGTGGGATCCGACGCACTGGAAGGAAGCGGGACCGATGCTTGCGCGCTACGACAACTGGAGCAGCGGCACGCCGACCCTGACTTACACGGTCTCGCTGCCGTGGAACACGCAAAGCGATCCGCAGACCACCACGGTCGGCGTCGCGGTGGCGGGCAACTATATCTTCGTCGCCGAGCTGTACACCGATCGCATCGACGTCTACGACGCGCGCAACGGCACGGCGGTCGGTTACATGACGCCGGGCGCGAGCGTCGGCGGCACGAGCGGCTGGGTCGACGTGTATCTCGGCATCAGCGCGGTGCAGCGCGATAACGGCGAGTACGTGGTGCTGGTCGAAGACGACGCGCGCGCGAAGCTGCTGATGTATCGCTGGACGCCTTGACGTGGATCGCCGTCGCGCCGAACACGAATAGACGGCGGCGCACGATCGGTATATAACAACTTTACCGATGCTCTTAAAGGAGTGGTGTTCGATCATGACGCAAGACGTTCCTCCCAAGCCGCCCTCCGACGATCGTCCGGAGATCGAGCAGCTCGACGCGGCGCTCAGTCACGTCGATCAGCAGATGTCGTCAGGTGGCATTGCGTCGGGCGCAGCGAAAGGCATTGTGTACAGTCTGATCGAAACGCTCGGCGCGCTGGTCGGTGATCCCGATCTGCCGGAGCACGTGCGTTCGGGGTATGAAGGACTGCTGGAGGCCGCGCGCGAGCTGCGCGCGAAGCTGGAGCGCTGAGCGGACCGCTGGACCGGCGGGTCCGCTTCGGCGCAGCCATCGAGCTGTCTGTGCTACAAAGGCGCACTGTGTAACTCACCGTGCGCTTTTTTTATGCTCTCTGCGACCGAGATCACGTTGCTGGCCACCGGCATCATCGTGGTACTGGTGACGCCCGGCCCCACCAACACGCTACTGGCGGCAGCCGGTTTGCGCGCCGGTTTGCGCCGCGCGCTGCCGCTGATCGCCGCCGAACTGGCGGGCTATCTGGTGTCGATCTCCGCGTGGGGACGCTTCTTCGCGCACGCGGCGCAAGCGTGGCCGTGGCTGCCGTCGCTGCTGCGCGTGGCCGCGAGCGTGTATATCGCGTGGCTTGCGCTCGATATGTGGCGCGCGGCGGTGGCACTGCCCGGCTCGACGCAACGCGCTGGCAGCGTGCGCGCGCTGTTCGTCGCGACTTTGCTCAATCCGAAAGGGCTGCTGTTCGGCGGCACGATCTTTCCGGGCGCCGCGTTCATGCATTTGCCCGCTTATCTGCTCACGATGGCGATGTTCGCGTGCCTCGCCGCGCCGATCGCACTCGCGTGGATCGCGTTCGGCGCAGCGCTCGGCAGAGGCCGACTGGGCTGGCTCGAACCGGCGAGGATGCAGCGCGGCGCGTCGATCGTGCTCGGCGTGTTTTCGGTGTCGCTCGCGTGGGCCGCGTTGCACTGAAGACGGATGCGGTAGAGACGATGCGCTAAAGACCGCACCGAGACTCACGCACCGAGCGCCACCTCTTCCCCGCTCATCTGCGCCAGCAACTGGTGAATCTGCGCGACTACGGCTGCGCCTTCGCCGACCGCCGCGGCCACGCGTTTCGTCGACCCGGCGCGCGCATCGCCGATCGCATAGACCCCTTCGACCGTAGTCCCGAGATCGCACGCGGTGGCCGAGCCGTCCGCGCTGATGCCGGTCAGCACGAAGCCTTTCGCGTCGAGCTGCACGCCGCAGGTGCGCAGCCATTCGGTGTTCGGGTCCGCGCCGGTGAAGAGAAACAGATGCCGCGTGTCGAAGTGATCGACGCCGTCGGGCAGCGGCCGCTTCAGCGCGACCGACACGAGGCCGTCCTCATCGCCCTCGAGCCGGCCCACTTCCGAATTCGGATGCACGTACACGTTCGGCAGCGAGCGGATGCGGTCGATCAGATAACGCGACATCGTTGCCTCGAAACCGCTGCGGCGGATCAGCACGTGAACCTTGGCCGCGTGTGTCGCCAGATAGACGATCGCCTGGCCGGCCGAATTGCCGCCGCCCACCAGCACGACCTCCTGGCGCTTGCACAGCTTCGCCTCGACCGGCGACGCCCAGTAGTAGACGCCGCGTCCGTCGAAGCGCTCGAGCCCGTCGAGCGCAGGGCGCCGGTACACGGCGCCGCTCGCGATCACGATCGCCCGCGCGCTGATGTGACCGCCGCATTTCGTTTCGAGCCGATAAGGCGACTGCCCGCAATGCAGCGCCTGCACGCTGACCGGAATTGCAACGTGCGCGCCGAACTTCTGCGCCTGCACGAACGCGCGGCCGGCAAGCGCCTGGCCCGAGATGCCGGTCGGAAAGCCGAGGTAGTTTTCGATGCGCGAGCTCGCGCCCGCCTGGCCGCCCGGTGCGCGGCTGTCGAGCACGATCACCGACAGCCCTTCGGAGGCCGCGTACACCGCGGCGGCGAGTCCGGCCGGTCCCGCGCCGACGATTGCGACGTCGTATACGTACGTGTCGTCGAGATCGGGCAGCAGACCTAAGCGAGTGGCAAGCTCCGGCATGCTCGGATGACGCAGCACCGTGCCGTCCGGGCAGATCACGAGCGGCAGGTCCTCGCGCTGCGCGGCGAACTGCTCGATCAGCCGCAGCGCGTCTTCGTCGCGTTCGTCGATCACCGAATGCGGATGGCCGTTGCGCGACAGGAAGCCTTGCAGCATCACGAGCCGCGGGTCATTGCTGTTGCCGACGAGGATCGGCCCGCCCGCGCCCTTTTCGATCAGCGACACGCGCCGCAGAATCAGCGCGCGCATGATGCGCTCGCCGAGTTCCGCTTCGGCGACGATCAGCGCGCGCAGCCGGTCGGGGGGAATCAGCAGCGCTTCGACGGCGCTGGTCGCGAGGCCGTTCACCAGCGAGGGCTTGCCCGACAGTTGCCCGACCTCGGCCAGGAAATGCCCGGCGCCGCGCTCGCTGATCACGTGCTCGCGGCCGATACCGTCACGCTGATAGACCTTCACGCTCCCTTTGAGCAGCACGAACATGCCGGGGCCGGTGTGGCCGGTCTCGAACAGCAACTCGCCGGACTTCCAGCGACCGATCTCGCCGAAGCGGCGCAGCCGGTCGATCTCGGCGCAAGTGAGCTCCGGAAACATCTGATGCAAACGCGTCGACAGCGAAGAAAACGGCGCGTCGGCGACGACTCCCTGCTGTCCTTCCACTTCTTGAGTCGAAACGTCCTGAGTCGAAAGCATTGAACCGCTCCTTCGATGTTCATAGCACGATTGAACGCAAGGCAACGCAATGCGCGCTCACACGCCGGAACGAGCCGTGCCGCGCGCGTCAGGCGGACGATGCCGCCGCTGATTTCTACTAGACGGCTTTGGGCGCGATATCGTCGACGGTGACTTCCGGCGGCGGCATTTCGGGCAGCGAGTCGACCGGCTTGCCCGAGTCGCGCCAGGCTTCCATGCCGCCGCGCAGCGGCAGCACGTCGGAAAAACCGGCTTCGGTGAGTTGCTTGGCCATCCATGCCGCGGAAATCTCGTTCGGGCAGGAGCAGTAGATCACGAGCTTCTGATCGCGTGGATAGCTGGCGACGATGCCGCCGAGTTGCCGTTCGTCGGCGAATTGCGCGCCTGGAATCACGAACGGATCGAGCTTGCGCTTCTCCTGCGAACGGATGTCGAACACGACCGGTGCCTGATTAGCCTTGTACAGCTTCGCGAGTTCGTCGACCTCGATGCGCGCGGACGCGAGCTTCGCGATCAACTGGCGGCGGCGGATCCACCGGTACGCCGCGTACAGCACCAGCAACGCGACGACGACCAGCGCCGCCGTGCGCCCGAGCCGCCCGGCGATCGCGAACAGCATGTCGATCTGCCGCGCGAACAGCGCGCCGATGATCAGCCCGGTGCCGGACCACAGCGCGGCGCCGACGCCGTCGTAGGTGAGGAAGGTGCGGTAGCGCGTGCCCATCGCGCCGGCCATCGGGATCGATACGATCGACAGTCCCGGCACGAACTTCGCGACCGCGAGCACGCGCACGCCCCAGCGGCCGAAGAAGCGCTCGGTCTTTTTCACACAGGTGTCACGCGACAGCGACAGCCGGCAGATCGTCTTCAGCGTATTGCCGCCGTAGATGCGGCCCGCGACGTACCACGCGCTGTCACCGATCAGCGTCGCGAAGATCGACAGCACGAGGACCGGCAGCAACTGCGTGCCGACCGAGCCGGGGTGCATCGCGGCCATCGCGCCGAACAGCACGAGCGACGGCATGGCTGGCACCGGCAGCCCGAGCGCGGCGGCTAGCACGTTCGCGAAGACGAGCGCCGGTCCATATTGCGCGACGAGGTCATGTAGCATCGGTTTAATATCCGCGGCCCTTGCGGGCGCAGCGCGGTAAGGAACGCAAAGGGGAATGCAAGGATTATGGACGTATTTTCAAGACGTGCAACCGACCTGGAAATCGGCCCGTCTTGTGGCTGCAGTCAGGTCTGCATATAAGGCCACATGCCCGCTACACAAGCGTGGCAACCGCGTATGACAAGTGGTAGAAGGCCGGTTAAGCAGGCTCGACGAGACGCGTGAAAGCGATTGCAAAAACCCGTAGGAAAGCGGTGATTGGCGGTTCGAGCGCCACAAGCGGAAGCACGGCGACGCACGCGGGCGCGCCCAATGCAAACAATTCCGCGCTGCCGCGCTGCCGCGCTGCCGCGCTGCCGCGTCGAAGCGCGACGCCACCGGCGCGGGGAGGCTGACGAGTCACGCGACGGTAATACGCCGCGCGCCTGCTTCACTGACGATGGTTGTGCTGCTCGCCCGGCAACTCGGCGCCATGCGCGCGGATCGCGGCGATCAGCTCCGCGGGCGTGATTTCGTAGCGCACTTCACGATGTATGCCCGGCTTGCGCTCATCGACCTCGATCAGCAGGATGCCTTTGCCGTCTTCAGTCGATTCGAGGCGCAGCGAGCGAAGTTCGCGCGCCGTTGCGTCGTCGTATTCGGTGAGCAGGGCCATTGACCCGGAGGACCCGGTAATGCGCATCGAAGTTGTCCTTGTTGCGTTGGTGATGGAGCCATTGTACGGGGCGGATGGCGTGCCGTCTGCCGCGTCGTCGTGCCGTGTTGCGTCTGCCTCTGTCTCGATCTCGCCCGGGTCTAGTGCATTCGCGGTTGCGGAGCGAGCAACCAGTTTAACGCGACTCCTCGTTGCGACGGCAGCATTTTTCATGCCCCTCGGCGGCGCGGCTTGCGTTCGGGTTTTGTCATCCGGGTGACGCGGGCGCGGGCTAGGCGGCGTCCGGCGGCACTCTCGCTGGGGTTGGCGTCGCTCCCGGATTTCCTCACCTTTCGCGCACGCATCGCGCACTGAAAAAAATAGCCCGTCCGGATAGGACGGGCCGTTAAACGCCGTTGTTACTCGGGTCAGCCTGCCCTTGCAACATTGGGCGCTGACGGCTCCATCCTCGTGCTTCGTCGGCGGTCTGTCGAGGTGGGACTAATGCGGATCTATCAGATCAAAGTGCTGCTTTCCGGTTCGACGTTCACACGAGGCCGGTCGTGTAATACACCAGGATCACGAAGAACACCGCGAGCGTCTTGATCACCGTGACCGCGAAGATGTCGCGATACGACTGCCGGTGTGTGAGACCCGTCACCGCGAGCAGCGTAATCACCGCGCCGTTGTGCGGCAGCGTATCCATGCCGCCGCTCGCCATCGCGACCACCCGATGCAGTACTTCGAGCGGAATGTTCGCGGCCTGCGCGCCCTTGATGAACGTATCGGACATCGCGGCGAGCGCAATGCTCATACCGCCCGATGCCGAACCCGTGATACCCGCCAGTGTGCTGACCGACACCGCGGCATTGACGAGCGGATTCGGAATGCTTTTCAGCGCATTGCTGACGACGAGAAAGCCCGGCAGCGCCGCGATCACACCGCCGAAGCCATATTCCGACGCGGTATTGAGCGACGCCAGCAGCGCTCCCCCCACCGCTGCCTTGGTGCCGACCGCAAAGCGGTGGCTGACGCGGCCGAACGCCGTCAGGATGACCATGATGATGCCGAGCAGCAGCGCGCCCAGCACGGCCCAAATCCCCACCAGAGCCTTGACGTTCGTTTCGACCGGTGCATGCAGGCCCGGCAGGATCTCCGGCGTGACCGTGAAGGATGGGCCGTACCAGGTCGGAATCCAGCGCGTCAGCAAGAAGTTCGCGACGCCGACCACGATGAGCGGCGCGATCGCCAGCAGCGGATGCGGCAGTTCTTTCGATTCGACGCGCTCCGGCTCGTTGACGAGTTCGGTGCCGTAACCCTCGCCGGTCGCCATCGCGCCGCGGCGGCGCCATTCCAGATACGTCAGACCGACCACGATGATGAACAGCGAGCCGAGCACGCCGAGCGTCGGCGCGGCCCACGAGGTGGTCTTGAAGAACGTCGTCGGGATGATGTTCTGGATCTGCGGCGTGCCGGGCAGCGAGTCCATCGTGAACGAGAATGCGCCGAGCGCGATCGCGCCGGGCATCAGCCGTTTCGGAATGTTGCTCTGGCGATACAGCTCGGCCGCGAACGGATAGACCGCGAACACGACGACGAACAGCGACACGCCGCCATAGGTGAGCAACGCGCACACGGCGACGATCACCGCGTTCGCGCGCGAGCGACCGATATAGCGGATCGCGGCCGCGACGATCGACTCGGAGAAGCCCGACAGCTCGATCACCTTGCCGAACACGGCGCCGAGTAGGAACACGGGGAAGTACAGCTTCACGAAGCCGACCATCTTGTCCATGAAAATACTCGTGAAGACCGGCGCGACGGCGGCAGGCTCGGTGAGCAGGACGGCGGCGAGCGCCGCGATCGGCGCGAACAGGATTACGCTGTAGCCGCGATACGCGGCCAACATCAGAAACGCCAGCGCGGCGATAACGATGAGAAAGGTCATTGAGTCTCCATAGCCTGGTTGTTCTACCTTTTTGCCGTCCTGATCAAGCGACGGCGCGGCGCGGTCGACACGCAGATTCCATGCCATGCCCGGCGTTTGTCCGCTGAAGCGCTGCGGCGCCTGGCGCGGGCGTGCAGCGGCTGCCCGAGGCATCGTTGGCGGATTGTACCCGGGGTGTCTCCGAAACGGGACCTCAATCCGGCCAAGACCACCTCAAACCAGGGTAAGTCACGAGGCATAAGGGCTGTCGCCTGTCTCTGTTTGGAGATAAATTTGTCTAGAAATTGAGATTGATTGCAAACAAAACGACAAGCGGAGACAACGACAGCATGATGACCGACTGGACGGGCCTGCCCGCCACCTATGACGACGTGCTGCGTCGGGCGATGGAATCGCTGTTTCGCACGTTCGAAAACTTCAGTGAAGGCACCTTCATCGTAGACGGGCAAGCGCGCGTTGTCTGGATCAATAAACGGTATGCGGCGCGCTTCGGCTTTTCGGACCCGCAACAGGCGATCGGCCGCGATTGCGAAGCGGTGATCCCGAACAGTCTGATGCGCGAAGTCGTCAACACCGGCAAGCCGATCCTGCTCGACATCATGGAGACCGATCGCGAGCCGCTCGTCGTCACGCGTCTGCCGCTGAAGGACGATGCCGGCGCGACGATCGGCGCGGTCGGCTTCGCGCTGTTCGACGAGCTGAAAGCGCTGTCGCCGCTGTTTTCGCAGTACTCGCGGCTGCAGCAGGAGCTGATCGCGACGCGCCAGTCGCTCGCGCAGGCGCGCCGCGCGCGCTATACATTCGGCAGCTTCGTCGGCACGAGCGCGGCGTCGCTCGAAGTGAAACGTCAGGCGCGGCGCGCGGCGCAACTCGAAGCGCCGGTGCTGCTGCTCGGCGAAACCGGCACCGGCAAGGAACTGCTGGCGCACGCGATTCACGGCGGCTCGGCGCGCGCGCATAAGCCGCTCGTCAGCGTCAACGTCGCGGCGATTCCCGACACGCTGCTCGAAGTCGAATTCTTCGGCGCCGCGCCCGGCGCGTACACCGGTGCGGATCGCAAGGGGCGGGTCGGCAAGTTCGAGCTCGCCAACGGCGGCACGCTGTTTCTCGATGAAATCGGCGACATGCCGCTGCCGTTGCAGGGCAAGCTGCTGCGCGTGCTGCAGGACAAGGAGTTCGAGCCGCTCGGCTCGAACCGCGTCGTGCGTGCGGATGTGCGGATCATCGCGGCGACCTCGGCCGATCTACCCGCGCTCGTCGCGGCCGGACGTTTTCGCGCGGATCTGTACTACCGGCTCAACGTGCTGACGATCCTCGCGCCCGCGCTGCGTGAGCGTCCATCCGACATCGAGGCGCTCGCGTACGCGATGCTCGAGGATCTGGCCGCGCAGGCGGGCGGCGGCAGCCACTTCGAATTACACGACGACGCATTGCGTCTGCTGTGCGCGTACGACTGGCCCGGCAACGTGCGCGAGCTGCGCAACACGTTGGAGCGCGCCGTGATGCTGTCCGACAGCGAACGCATCGATGCGCGCGTGCTTGCGCCGTTCGTCGGCTCGGGGCAGGGTGGCGCGACGGCGTCGACGCGGACCCCGTCTGTCGCGGCGGCCAGCGTGGACGTTGCTGCCACCGCGGAACCCACTTCGTGGAGCGATGCGATGGCCGCCTTCGAAAAGCGCTTTCTGTGCGACGCATTGCGCGCGAACGGCGGCCGCGTGATCGACACTGCGAAACAGATCGGCATGGGCCGCGCGACGCTGTACAAGAAGATCGCCGCGCACGGCATCGACGTTTGACGCTCCGCGCCCGCCCGGCCGCGCGGCGCGAACTGACGCAGCACGAGGGCAGCGTGGCACAATCGCGAGATCGAAAAACAAGACGTGACCGGGGTCTCCATGAAACGCCTTTCCTTCTTCCCGCGCCGCTCGAGCATCATGCTGGCCGTCGGCGCGATCGTCGCGCTTGGCGGGTGTAGCAGCAGCGCGCCGCTGTTCCTGCCGGACGGCCGCTTAACCACGCTCGTGCAATGCCCGGTCGGTTCCGACTCGTGCTCGCAACAGGCGGCCGCCAGTTGCAATGGCGCGTTCGACGTCGTGCGGCGGTCGAGCCAGGGCGGCACGCTGAGCCTGATCTACGCGTGCCGCGCGACCGCGAAGTAAGCACCTTTTGCCGCGCCGGTGCAACGCCGGCGCGCGCGGCAGTTCCATTCGCAGGCGGCATTGGTTTTTTCGCTTGTTCCGGGTGATTCCCTGCCAAGTCCCGATACGCTTGCGGTTACCACATGGCTGTCATAAATTCATGTGCCTAATGTGGGTCCGATCCGCGACTGGCATGCGAATTGGGTTAAGTACGCCGCCCGCGGCTTTTTTACAACGTTGAGTCGCCGTACACCGATTATCCTTTGCGCCCCGACAACGATTTATCTTTACCTTCGGGGTGTCCAACGAAGTTCAGTGCGGCAGGCAACGGAACGTGAAATTTGACAGCAGTATTCTTTTTATACAGTCGGGAATTTAACCCCGACGAGAAGAAACTGCCGATTTTTTTCGGCGCAGAAAACGAAGAGGAAGGTTTTCCCGTTACTGGCGGGAATTAATTCGGATCGCGTGGGCCAACGCGACTTATGCTTTCGATTTTTTTGCTTCAACACTAATTCAATAGAATCCGGGGAAAGCAATGAATCATCAGCAACTCGAAAAAGATATCGAGCATCTCGAACAGATAATTTCCCATATTTCCGCAGAAGACCGTATTCCGTTGTCTTATTGGCGAAACCGCCTCCAGCACGTTTCCGGCGCGGTTATCGTGCCGGCGCAGGCAACCCGTGTCAAACGCCTCGATGCCGCGCTTTGCGCATTGGAAAAACGGCAGAAAGCCTGAGTGTCGTCACTAAGTCCGCCAATCGGAATCGGCAATCAGGAAAGCCGTCGTATGCGCTTTCAGCGGACCGGTTATATCTTTCGGTGGATCGCCAAAGTGACATGGGCGCGCACGCTTTCTTTTACCGACACAGGACGAACATGCAGATAGGAGGGCTTGCCGCGACCCGGCTCGCGAGGGTGACCACCACGATGCAGGGTTACGTGGAGCGCGGCGAAGTCGCGGGGGTGGTGGCGCTCGTATGGCGGCGCGGCGAACTCGGCTACTTCGAACCGATAGGCCTACGCGACGAAGCCGCGCAATTGCCGATGGAGCGCGACACGCTGTTTCGCATCGCTTCGATGACGAAGCCGGTGACGAGTGCCGCGATCATGATGCTGATCGAGGAAGACCGCCTCGCGCTCGATGCGCCCGTTTCGCGGTGGCTGCCCGAGCTTGCGGCGCCGCGCGTGCTGCGTGATCCGAGCGGCCCGCTCGACCAGACCGATCCGATTCGCGCGCCGATTACGGTGCTCGACCTGCTCACGCATCGCGCGGGCTTCGCGTATCACTTCACGGCGACGGGCCCGCTCTCCGAAGCCTACTCAGCGGCTTTCAACGGCTTCGAGGCGAGCGGCGGCAACAGCGCGTGGCTCGCGCGCATCGCCGCACTGCCGCTGATGTTCCAGCCCGGCTCGCGCTGGCACTACGGCGTGGCGACCGACGTGCTCGGCGTGCTGATCGAACGCGTGAGCGGCATGCCGCTCGGCGAGTTTTTCCGCACGCGCATTTTCGAGCCGCTCGGCATGCGCGACACCGCGTTCTGGGTGCCCGACGCGCAGCTTGCTCGCCTCGCCACCGCGTACAACATCGATCCGGAAACGCGGCGTCGCGTGGTCGAGGATCATGCGGCGGCGAGCCGCTGGGCCAATCCGCGGCGCTTTCAGAGCGGCGGCGGCGGGCTGGTCTCGACCGCTGAGGACTATCTGCAATTCGCGCAACTGCTGCTCGGGCGCGGCCGCGTCGGCGGCACGCGGCTGCTGTCGCATCGCTCGATCGACCTGATGCGCAGCAATTTCCTGAGCCGCGACCAGCGCCGCCTGCCTGCGTTCGGTCACGTGATCTGGGCGGGGCAGGGCTTCGGCCTTGGACTATCGATCGTCGACGATCCGGCGCAGCAATTGCCGCTCGGCTATCGCTCGCTCGGCTCGTTCGGTTGGCCCGGCGCGTACGGCACGAGCTGGTTCGCCGATCCGGTCGAGAACATGATCGGCCTGATGCTGATCCAGCGCCGCTCGATCGACCCGTTCCCGATGGCCATCGACTTCGAACGCCGCGTCTACGATGCGATCGACGATTGAGCGCGGCCTTCGCGCCTGCGCTCGGCCGCGTGATTCACTATCCTGTGATTTATTCGTCTGATAGTGTCCGCTAACCATTCATCGCGATTCATCGCAGTGCGTCCAACCGAGGGGGAGCACCGGCATGGCCTCTTACAAACAGTTGACTGCGCAACTCGAAAAACTTCACAAGGAAGTCGCAGCCGCGCGCGACAAGGAAGTCGCGCAAGCTATCGCCGATATCAAGCAGAAGATTGCCGAATACGATCTGACCGCCGAAGAACTCGGCTTCACGAGCGCCGCGCCGAAGCCGCGCCGCAAGTCGTCGGCGACGGCAGTCGCCAAGTACCGCAATCCGAAGACCGGCGAAACCTGGAGCGGCCGTGGACGCTCGCCGGCCTGGCTCGTCGGGAAAAATCGCGAGCGGTTTCTGATCGAAGGTTGAAGTTCGCCGTGGATGCCGATGCGTCCGTGTTCTCTGAAGTGATGCGTCGTTTGACTCGTTCCGCACCGTTGCGAAGGTCCCGAAAACGCTCACCTTTGCGTGACGCCTGAACGTGTCCAGCGAGATCCACCGATGCGTTCGAAGCTCGCGGGATGCTTCGGTGAGCCAGGCTTTGTCGCGCGACGCACCGCCGCGGGTGCGAATCACCATCGTGTCGCGCCGCTCCGCACAGCTCGCCGCAAACCCGCGCCGGCCTTTGCCGGCGGGCGTTTCCAGGCGTCGAGCCGGAGCCTCTTCGTAGCGTTGCGACGCTTTACCGCGGTTTTCCCGCACATCGCGGTTGTGGTGCGTGCGCCGCGGCAGGTGCGCGCGTGCGCTTCGCGATCCTCACCTTTGGCCGCGAATCATATTCGCCGCCGCAAGTCCCGAAAACACTCACCTTTGCCCGCGGCATGCGCGGCGCGGGACGCTTGCGCGGTCGCCCCGTCCGGTGCCGCGGCGCTTTCCCCCGGCCGTCGCGCCAGACGTGTATCATTCGCACCTTGCGCCGTTTTTGCACCAGCGATTCCCGCATTGTCGAACCAGTGCCGGCCGATTCCGGCCCGCGCCCGACTCCCGCAGCTCGACGCCGCCGCGCCACGCGCGGCATACCGGCCGCCCGAAGCCGCCGGGAACCGCCCGAACCCCTTTCCGTGACCGCCAGACCCGATGTCAGTCTCCGAACTCAAACGCCGCCGCACGTTCGCGGTCATTTCCCACCCGGACGCGGGTAAAACCACGCTCACCGAAAAGCTGCTGCTGTTTTCGGGCGCGATCCAGATCGCCGGTACGGTGAAGGGCCGCAAGAGCAACCGCTACGCGACGTCCGACTGGATGGAGATCGAAAAGCAACGCGGCATTTCGGTCGCGAGCTCGGTGATGCAGTTCGAGTACGGCGATTGCGTGATCAACCTGCTCGACACGCCGGGCCACGAGGACTTTTCCGAAGATACCTACCGCGTGCTGACCGCGGTCGACGCCGCCGTGATGGTGATCGACGGCGCGAACGGCGTCGAAGCGCAGACACTGAAGCTGCTTGAAGTCTGCCGCAGCCGCAAGACGCCGATCGTCACGTTCATCAACAAGCTCGACCGCGAAGTGCGCGAGCCGCTCGAACTGCTCGACGAAATCGAGCAGCACCTCGGCGTGGCGGCAGTGCCGTTCACATGGCCGATCGGCATGGGCAAGGATTTTCAGGGCGTCTACGACGTCCAGCGCGATCAGGTGCGGGTGTTCCGCGCCGGTCAGGATACGGCCGGCGGCGCGGTCGAAACGCTGCAGGCACTGAGCGACGAGGAAGGCGAGCGCCGTTTCGGCCACGCGTGGGTGCGTGCGAAGGAAGAGATCGATCTGATCAGCGGCGCGACGCCCGAATTCGACCGTGAGCAGTTTCTGGCCGGGCAGCAGTCGCCGGTGCTGTTCGGCTCGGCGATCAACAACTTCGGCGTGAAGGAAATTCTCGACGCGCTGGTCGACCTCGCGCCGCCGCCGTCGATGCGTATGACCGTGCAGCGTCCGGTGCAGCCGGAAGAGTCGAAGTTCACCGGCGTCGTGTTCAAGGTGCAGGCGAACATGGACCTCGCGCACCGCGACCGCGTCGCGTTCATCCGCGTGTGTTCGGGACGTTTCGAGCGCGGCATGGCGGTGAAGGTCACGCGCTCGAACAAGACGTTCCGCGCGAACAACGTGGTCACGTTCCTGTCGCAGCGTCGCGAGACGGTGAGCGAGGCGTATCCGGGCGACATCATCGGTATTCCGAATCACGGCACGCTCAGTCTCGGCGATACGCTGACCGAAGGCGAGCAGCTGCAGTTCGTCGGCCTGCCGTTCTTCGCGCCGGAAATTTTCCAGACCGTCGAAGTGGTCGATCCGATGCGCGCGAAGCAGCTCGGCGAAGCGCTGAAGCAGCTCGGCGAGGAAGGCGCGATCCAGGTGTTCCGTCCCGAAGCGGGCGGTCTGATGATTCTCGGCGCGGTCGGGCAACTGCAGTTCGAAGTGGTGTCGCACCGTCTGTCGACGGAATACAAGGTTGACGTGCGGATGGCGCCGGCGCGCTACCGGCTGTCGCGCTGGGTGACCTGCGACGATCCGGCCGAGCTGCGCCGCTTCACCGACTCGTACTCGGCGCGCATCGCGCTCGATGCGTCCGATGCGCCGACCTACCTGGCCTCGCACGTATCGGAGATCGAAGTCGCGCAGAAGGCGTGGCCGAAGATCGTGTTCAACGAGTTGCGCGAACACTCGGGGGCGCCGTTCAGGAAGGCGATGTAAAGCGGCGAGTCCGCTGGTTTCGAAGCTAAAAAGCCGCGTCGATCGACGCGGCTTTTTTCTTTTCGGTCGCCACGACGTCCCGGCGGCAGCGCGCGACTTCGCCTATGCTGACGGAACCACCCGCCCCGCCGCGAAGCCGGCTCCAATTCCTGTCCAACCGCATGGAGCGACCGTGACCGTTCGCAATCTCGACGCCCTGTTTCGCCCGAAATCCGTCGCCGTGATCGGCGCGTCCGAACGGCCGGGCAGCATCGGCGCGATGGTCTGGGCGCGCGTGCTCGAAGGCGGCTTCGACGGCCCGCTGTGGCCGGTCAATCCGAAGCACGCGAAGCTCGGCGTCCACCCGGTGATTTCCGATGTCGGAGATCTGCCGCAGGCGCCCACCGTCGCGGTGATCTGCACGCCGCCCGCGACATGGCCCTCGTTGATCCACAAGCTCGGCGGTATGGGCACGCGCGCCGTGATCATCGTCGGCGAAGTGCGCAGCGATGAAGACCGGCTCGAACTGCGGCACGCGCTGTCGGCGGCGCGGCCGCATCTGTTGCGCATCGTCGGGCCGGGTAGTCTCGGCGTGGTGTCGCCGGCAATCGGCGCACATCTGGGCGCGCCGTCCTGCACGGTCAAGGCGGGGGGCGTGGCCTGGGTGTCGCAGTCGAATGCGCTGACCAACGCGGTGCTCGGCTGGGCGCGCGCGCGCGGGCTCGGTTTTTCGCACGCGGTGGCGCTCGGAGCGGAGGCCGACGTCGATGCCGGCGACGTGCTCGATTACCTCGCGAGCGACCCCGGCACCCGCGCGATCCTGGTCGAACTCGACAGCGTGCGGGCGGCGCGCAAGTTCATGTCGGCCGCGCGCGCGGCGGCGCGCAACAAGCCGGTGCTCGCGCTGCGCTCCGGCCGCGACGATCCCGCCGACGGTCTCTATACAGCGGCGTTCCGGCGCGCGGGCCTCGTGCGCGTCGACGCGCTCGACGATCTGCTCGACGAAATCGAAACGCTCGGCGTCGGCCGCGTGGCGGCGGGCGCCACCGCGACGCTGATTACCAGCGACCGGGGTCTCGCGACGCTCGCGCGCGACGCATTCAGCGCCGCCGGCGGCCTGCTCGCGCCGTGGCCGGCCGCGGCGTCGGATGCGCTGCGCGAAGCGCTGCCGCTCGCGGTGGGCGGCAATCCGCTGCTGCTCGGCGACGGCGCCCGTCCTGAGCACTTCGGCACCGCGCTGAAGCTGCTCGGCGAGTATCGCGAGACCGGCACCGCCGTCGTGGTGCATGCATCGACGCATGGCGCGCCCGTCGACGACGTCGCGCGGGCGCTGATCGAGCATCAGCGCTTTGCGTATCGCGGGCTGCTCGCATGCTTCTTCGGCGGTGTCGATGCGGCGAGGCGCGACGCGCTGCATGCGCAGGGCATCCCGGTGCACACGACGCCGCAGCGGCTCGCGCGCGCGTTCGCCCGTCTGGTCGATTACCGGCTGGGTCGCGAATTGCTGATGCAAACGCCGGAAGGCCTGCCCGCGCAGATTCCCGAGTCGATCGACGCCGCCCAGGCGCAGGCTCGCGAAGCGTTGGCGGGGGGCGAAAGCGAGCTCGCCGGGGACGCGGCGGCGCGGTTTCTGGCGCGATTCGGGTTGCAGGTGGAGGGTGCGGAAGAAGGGGGCGCCACTGCGCCGGGCCCCGCTGCGCCGTGCGCCGATGCCGACAGCGCGACAAAACCCATCGTCGACGTCGCCGTCGAACTGCACGACGACGACAACTTCGGCCCCGTGTTCCGCTTCGCCGCGCCGCCGATCGACGGCGTTTCCAGCGGGTTGCACGTGTACGGCCTGCCGCCGCTCAATCCGATGCTCGCGCGCGATATCGTCACCCGTTCGCAATACGCGAGGCTGGTCGCGCCGGAGCCGACGCTCGCCGCGTTGACGGCATTGTCGCAAGCGGTTTGCGACGTGCGCGAGATCGTCGGCCTGTCGTTGAAGCTGAGGGTCTACCGGGACCACGTGACGGTGGTCGATCCGGTGTTGCGGGTCGGCGGCAAGCGCAGCCGTCTCGCGATCGTGCCGTATCCGCGCCGCTTCGAGGAAACGATCGACTGGCAGGGTATGCGTATAACGGTACGGCCGATTCGCCCGGAAGACGAAAACGCGCATCGCGAGTTCGTGAACGCGATGACGCCGGAAGATTTGCGGCTGCGTTTTTTCGGTGCGGTCGGCGCGTTCGACCACTCGCAACTCGCGCGCATGACGCAGATCGATTACGACCGGGAAATGGCGCTGATCGCGACGGTCGAGAACGAAGACGGCGTCGCGCAGACGCTCGGCGTGGTGCGCGCGGTGGCCGATCCCGACAACGAGACAGCGGAATTCGCGGTGACCGTGCGCTCGGACCAGAAGGGGCGCCGCCTCGGCCAGTTGCTGATGCAGCGGATCATTGCGTACGCGCGGGCGCGCGATACGCACTGGCTGATCGGTGAGGCGCTGCGCGAGAACACCGCCATGATCGCGCTGGCGAAGGCCAGCGGTTTCACGATCACGCGGACCGAAGATCCCGGCGTGGTCGGCTTCCGGATGGCGCTCGACGAAACGGCGGGGGCGGACCCGAAGTCCGCCGCGCAGAATCAGCCGGGGGTTTGAGCGGCTTACGTCGCGAGCCGCTCAACGCACGGCTTCATCACCTCACGCCGCCAGCTTCTGCGCTGCCTCATCGACTTGCGCGCGCGTGACCGACAGCTCATCGAGCCATGCCTGTGCATACACCGCGCCGGTTTCGCGCTCGAGCCGCGCGATCGTCGCGGCGCAGCGGTTCGCGTCCTTCAGCGTCGAAATGAACGATTTCACCGACTCGCCGCCCTTGAACGCGTCGAACAGCGGCACGCGAATTTCATCGGGCAGCGGGCGGGTGGTCCATTGGTACGGCTTGCCGTTGAACGTCAGCGACGGCGGCAGCACGCGCTCCTTGCGCGCGGCCGGAATCAGGCCGTAGGTGCGCGCCGCTTCGCCGATCTGCTCGGGCGAAAACAGCTCGTCGGGCGTGATGTCGAATTGCTGGATGAAGGTCTCGATGCTTTGCATCGCGGCAGCGCGGTCGTCGCGGCGCTTCTGCGCGTGAGCGACGATGTCGCGCAGTTCGTCGGCTTCTGCCGCGGTGATCGTGAAGCTCGACTGCTTCTGCTGGAGTTCGGAAAAACGCTGGAATTCGGAATCGGTCAGAAGTTTGGCCATTGCTCAATCGATGCGCGCGCATGAGCCCGTCATGCGGCGGTATTTTGGAAGGGCCGCCATTCTAAACCAAGGGCGCGTGCGTGCAGCCGCACGAACGTCGTCGCGCAACTTGCCGCGCACCTTGTCAATCACGCGGCCTGCTCGCGGAACATCGACAGCGCCTGCACCGTGTCGCGCAGCAGCGTGGTGGCCGCTTCGAGCGTCGGCGCGACGTATTCGTCGATCCGCCGCAGATACGGACAGGTGAGCACCGCGATCGCTTGTCCCGACGGCGCGAGGATTGGGAACGTCACGTCGGTGACGCCGAAGGTCTGCTGGCTGTCCTTCTGCCAGAAGCCGGCCGCGCGAATGCGTTCGCAGGCCTCCTCCAGCGCGTCGCGATCGAGCGTCACTTCGCCCTTCACCTTGGTGTGCTCGGCAAGCATCTGCTGACGCTGCTCGACGCTCTGGAACGCGAGCATCACGCGCCCCGAGCCGGTGTCGATCAGTCCGACCCGCGAGCCGAGCCGCACCGACATGCCCCACGTGCCCGGCCCGTCGACCTGTGCGATCACCAGCAGGTTGCCGCGGTCGTAGACGACGAGGTGGCACGACTGCTCGGCCGCGTCGGCGAAGCGCTGCATCAGTGGCAGTGCTTCGGCGATCAGCCGGTTCATCGGCGGATGACGGTGCGCGAGCGCGAACAGCTTCAGGCTCAGCGAGTAGCGGTCGCCGGCCGCCGAGCGCACCACGTATTGACGCGCGACGAGGCGTTCGAGCATCCGGTACATCTCGCTCGCATTGCGGCCCAGCTGCCGCGTGATTTCGGCGCGCGTGAGTCCTTCCTTCTGCTCGGACAGCAGCTCGAGAATGTCGAGGCCTTTGTCCAGTGCGGGGGCGCGGTAGCGGTCGTCGTCTTTGTCTTCGGCGTCCATCGTGAGGGTCAGGATCTCGTCTGGAAGTCTTATTATCTGGCGCGCGCGCAGCGTTTCGCGAACTGAATGTCTGCTGTCCAGGGAAAACCCCGGGCGTCCCGTCGTGCAGTTTTCTTGACTTGGAAAAATTCGAATATGAATAATACGTTCATTGGTGAATGAATGCACGCGTGAGCGAGGCGCGC
The DNA here is from genome assembly GCF_040965775.1 of Paraburkholderia sp. BR10954. Classification (NCBI taxonomy): domain Bacteria; kingdom Pseudomonadati; phylum Pseudomonadota; class Betaproteobacteria; order Burkholderiales; family Burkholderiaceae; genus Paraburkholderia; species Paraburkholderia sp. BR10954. Next base: position 178,105 of record NZ_JBFRCK010000003.1, on the reverse strand, counting down.
CTTTTCTGGCTGCGCATTGGGCCCGTCGCATGGTAAAAACACCACAAAATAGGGAGACACGCTCATGTCGGCATCGATCGGATCCAGGATCGGGCAACGGCGCCGGATCGGCCGCGGCTCGTTGCAGGTGAGCGGACTAGGGCTCGGCACGGCGCCGCTCGGCGGCCTGTATCGCGACCTGTCCGACGAGGAGGCCCATGCGACCATCGCCGCCGCCTGGGACGCGGGCGTGCGCTACTTCGACACCGCGCCGCACTATGGCAACACCAAGGCCGAGCATCGGCTCGGCGCCGCGTTGCGCCACTATCCGCGCGGCGAATATGTGCTGTCGACCAAGGTCGGCCGCCGCTTCGTGCCGCGCACGTCGCCATTCGACGACCGCGAGGGCTGGCAGAATCCGCTGCCGTTCGAAGCGATCTACGACTACACGCACGACGGCATTTTGCGTTCGTTCGAGGACAGCCAGCAGCGCCTCGGCATCATCGATATCGACATCCTGCTCGTGCATGACATCGGCCGCGTCACGCACGGCGACCAGCATCCGCACTACTGGCGGCAACTGACCGAAGGCGGCGGTTTCCGCGCGCTGGAGCGCCTGCGTTCGACCGGCGCGATCAAGGCGGTCGGCCTCGGTGTCAACGAAGGCGCGGTGATTCTCGACGCGATGGCCGAGTGCGATATCGATTGCGCGTTGCTCGCGGGGCGTTATACGCTGCTCGAGCAGACCACCCTCGACGACCTGCTGCCCGCCTGCGAGGCGCGCGGCGTCAGCATTCTGCTCGGCGGCGCGTTCAATTCGGGCATTCTGGCGCGCGGCGTCGAAGGCGATCTGAAGTTCAACTACGGCGCCGCGCCGCCCGAGGTGATCGAGCGCGTCGCGCGTCTGGAGGCGGTATGCCGCGCGCACGATGTGCCGCTCGCCGCCGCCGCATTGCAGTTTCCGTATGCGCATCCGGCGGTCGCCACCGTGCTGACCGGCGCGCGCAGTGCCGACGAATTGCGCGAGAACGTCGCGTCGTTCGAGCAACCGATCCCCGCGGCCTTGTGGTCTGCATTGCGCGCCGCGGGCCTGCTCGACCCCCGCGCGCCCGCGCCCGAGGACTGAACCGACCATGCCGATCGACGCTCACCAGCATTACTGGGACCCCGCGCGGGGCGACTACGAGTGGCTGACGCCGGAGCTGAAAATTCTCTACCGGCCGTTCGGGCCTGATGATCTGAAGCCGTTGCGCGAACAGGCCGGCATCGAGCGGACCGTGGTCGTGCAGGCCGCGCCGACGCTCGACGAAACCCGCTACCTGCTCGACATCGCGCGGCACGAGCCGTCGATCGCGGGCGTGGTCGGTTGGGTGCCGCTGCTGTTGCCGAACGCGCCCGATCTGATCGAGGCGCTCGCGCGCGAGCCGAAGTTCAAGGGCGTGCGGCCGATGCTGCAGGACCTGCCCGACGACGGCTGGATCGCCAATCCCGACCTCACGCCGGCGATCGACGCGCTGATCGCGCACGACCTCGCGTTCGATGCGCTGATCTACGCGCGTCACGTGCAGTACGTCGAGATTTTCGCGCAGCGTTTTCCGGCGTTGCGCATGGTGGTCGATCATGGCGCGAAGCCGCCGATCCGCTTCGGCCAGGCGGGCTACGATGTGTGGCGCGATGCGATTACCCGGCTCGCCGCATTCCCTCAGGTGCACTGCAAGCTGTCGGGGCTCGCGACCGAGGCGTCGCCCGGCTGGACCGAAGACACGCTGCGGCCTTACGTCGAACACCTGCTGAACACGTTCGGCCCCGCGCGGCTGATGTGGGGCAGCGACTGGCCCGTGCTCGAACTGAACGGCGACTATCTGCTCTGGCATTCGGTGGCGACCACGCTGCTCGCGTCGTTGAGCGACGCCGAGCGCGACGCCGTGTTCGGCGAGAACGCCGCCGCGTTTTACCGGCTTTGATTTCGTTAGCAGCCCATTCGACTGGAGTCGTAGATGACGCAAAGACTGGCCGGCAAAACGGCCGTGATCACCGCGGCGGGACAAGGTATCGGTCTCGCCACCGCCGAACTGTTCGCGCGCGAAGGGGCGCGCGTGATCGCCACCGATATCCGCATCGACGGACTCGCCGGCAAGCCGATCGAGGCGCGCAAGCTCGACGTGCTCGACGGCGCGGCGATCGAGGCGCTCGCCGCGGAAGTCGGCATGATCGACGTGCTGTTCAACTGCGCGGGCTACGTGCATGCGGGCAATATCCTCGAATGCAGCGAGGAGGACTGGGATTTCGCGTTCGACCTCAACGCGAAGGCGATGTACCGTATGATTCGCGCGTTCTTGCCGGGCATGTTGGAACGGGGCGGCGGCTCGATCATCAACATGTCGTCGGCGGCGTCGAGCGTGAAGGGGGTGCCGAACCGCTTTGCTTACGGCGCGTCGAAGGCCGCGGTGGTCGGGTTGACCAAGTCCGTGGCCGCGGATTTCGTCACGCGTGGTGTACGCTGTAACGCGATTTGCCCGGGCACGGTGTCTTCGCCGTCGCTCGAACAGCGGATCGCCGCGCAGGCTCAGGCGCAGGGCGCGTCCGTCGATGCGGTGCAGGCCGCGTTCGTCGCGCGTCAGCCGATGGGCCGCATCGGCAAGCCGGAGGAAATCGCCGCGCTCGCGCTGTATCTCGCGTCCGACGAGTCGTCGTTCACGACGGGCCAGCTCCATGTGATCGACGGCGGATGGTCGAACTGATTCTGATTGATTGACGAACCGAACACTACTGAATGGAAAGGAAAGTGCAACGATGAAACTGCTTCGTTATGGGCCGAAGGGCCAGGAAAAGCCGGGCCTGCTGGACGCGCAAGGCAAGATTCGCGATCTGTCGAAGGTGGTGGGCGATATCGACGGCGCTGTGCTCGGCGATGAAAGCCTCGCGAAACTGCGCGCACTCGATCCGGCAACGCTGCCGGTCGTCGAAGGCAATCCGCGCGTGGGCCCGTGCGTCGGCAAGATCGGCAAGTTCATCTGCATCGGCCTGAACTACGCGGATCACGCGGCGGAATCGAACCTGCCGGTGCCGGCCGAACCGGTCATCTTCAACAAGTGGACGAGCGCGATCAGCGGCCCGAACGACGACATCGAAATCCCGCGCGGCTCGAAGAAGACCGACTGGGAAGTGGAACTCGGCGTCGTGATCGGCAAGGCGGCGAAGTACGTCGACGAAGCGAACGCGCTCGAGCACGTGGCCGGCTACTGCGTCATCAACGACGTGTCGGAGCGCGAATGGCAGATCGAGCGCGGCGGCACGTGGGACAAGGGCAAGGGCTTCGACACGTTCGGCCCGATCGGCCCGTGGGTCGTCACGCGCGATGAAGTCGCCGATCCGCAGAACCTGAGCCTGTGGCTCGAAGTGGACGGCCATCGCTATCAGAACGGCAGCACGAAGACGATGATCTTCAGTGTCGCGAAGCTGGTGTCGTATGTGTCGCAGTGCATGAGCCTGCAGCCGGGCGACGTGATCTCGACCGGCACGCCGCCGGGCGTCGGCATGGGCGTGAAGCCGAACCCGGTATTCCTGAAGCCGGGGCAGACGGTGCGTCTGGGTATCGAAGGGCTGGGCGAGCAGACGCAGAAGACTTACGCGGCTGAGTAACGCGCTTTCTCTTCCTGTCTCGTCGCTGTGAAATGCAAGGCCGTTCCTGTTACGCGCAGGAGCGGCCTTTTTCATGCCGCGCGGCTTTAACTCCCCGCCTCCTGCTCTCCATTCTCGCCAATCCGATTCACGGTCCCCTGCGCAACCGCCACCAGCTTCTCGCGATTCCCTTCCATTACGAACACGCTGCACTGGCAGGTCGCCTGATGCCGGCCCGCATAGACGACGCTGGCGCGCGCGATCAGCGTGCCCTTCACTGCCGGGCGCAGATAGTTGATCTTGTATTCACCGGTCACGACTCTCGGACCCAGCGACAGCGCGCCCGCGAACGTCAACGCATTGTCGGCGAGATAGCTGATGACGCCGCCATGCACGAAACCATGCTGCTGCCGCAGTTCATCGCGAATCGGCAGACACAGGGTGAGCTCTTCGCTGCTGGCGTGCATCAACTCCGCGCCTAGCAGCATGCTGAACGGCTGGGCGTGCAGTGCGCCGCGCGCCCGGTCGAGTAGGTCGGTCATCGTGGTTCCTTCGTGCAGGGTCGGGGTGGTGCATCGGTGCAGCAGTACATCCGCACGGCGAGCGCCACGCGGTCCCTACCCACTCTAGGAAGTGCCGCTGCACTGCGCAAGGTGATTCCTCGCGATGAACGGAGCATTGTTGCGCAAAACGACCACAATCGCGACGATCGCCGATGAAACCTGCACGTAGGGCGCTTTTTGCGGGATTTGGCCTCAAGCCATTAATCGGGCTGCCGTTAACCCTGGTGTAGCCTCCGTCATCCTTTGTTCCCCAGGTGTCCCCGATGTTCAGCAAGATCAAGGTCGCATCCGGCCTGCTATGTGTTCTGGCCGCGTTCTGCGTCTTCCAGCTCGTCACGGTAGGGTTGGGCTTCTGGTCGCTGACCCGCACGCACGACGACGTCGGCGATCTGGCGAGCATCGCGTTGAAGCAGGTCGACGCGGTCAACCAGACGACGCAGCGCCTGATGGACGCGCGCATCAACCTGTCGCGCGCCGGCACGCGCATGGTGCGCGGCGGCGCCGAGCCGACGGACATCGTGCAGCACGCTCGCGAACAGCTCGCCGCCGCCGATCAGTCTTTCGCGGGCTTCATGAGCGCCCAGAAGACCAGCGACGAAGACAGCGCGCGCGCCACCGCACTCGCCGAACGCTACAAGACGCTGCACGGCGCGCTCGCGGAGCTCGTGCAGTATCTCGACTCCAACAACATTCAGGCCTTCCTCGATCAACCCACGCAATCGTTTCAGGACGCCTATCTGGCGGAAGTGCACAATTTCGAGCAATTCGGCGACGCCGCGAGCCGCGCGTCGCTAGCTTCGATCGATGCGCGCGTGGCGGCGTTTCGCATCGTCAGCGTGGTGATTCTGCTCGTGCTGGTCGCCGGCACGCTCGCCGTCTACACGGCGCTGCGCCGCGGCGTCGTGGCACCGCTCGAAGAGGCGGGCCGCCACTTCGAGCGCATCGCGCAAGGCCGTCTCGATCAACCGATCGCCGCGCGCGGCAGCAACGAAATCGGCCGCCTGTTCTCCGGCCTCGCGACGATGCAGGCGAGCGTCGCACGCACCGTCAGGAGCGTGCGCGAATCGGCCGACTCGATTCATCTCGGCGCCAACGAAATCGCGACCGGCAACGCCGATCTGTCCGCACGCACCGAAAACCAGGCGGCATCGCTCGAGGAAACGGCGTCGAGCATGGAAGAACTGACGGCGACCGTGCGCCAGAACGCCGATCACGCGCGCGAAGCCAACGCGCTCGCCGAGACCGCGCTCGACGCAACGTCGCGCGGCAGCGAAGTCGTCAACCAGGTGGTCGACAAGATGCGCGGCATCGCGCAGAGCTCGGACAAAATCGCCGAGATCATTTCGGTGATCGACGGTATCGCGTTCCAGACCAACATCCTCGCGCTCAATGCCGCCGTCGAGGCGGCGCGTGCCGGCGAGCAGGGCCGCGGCTTCGCGGTCGTGGCCGGCGAAGTGCGCGGCCTCGCCCAACGCAGCGCGCAATCGGCGAAGGAAATCAAGACGCTGATCAGCGAATCGGTCGCGGAGATTCAGGGCGGCTCGGCGCTGGTCGAGCGCGCCGGCGAAGCGATGAGCCATGTGTCGGCGTCGATCTCGCGCGTCACGCAGATGATGGCCGAAATCAGCGCGTCGTCGCTCGAGCAGAGCACCGGCATCGAGCAAGTAAACCAGGCGGTAGTGCAGATGGACGAGATGACGCAGCAGAACGCGGCACTCGTCGAGCAGGCCGCGGCGGCTGCTGCTTCGCTGCATCAGCAGACCGAGCAATTGAAACAGGCCGTTTCCGTGTTCGAAATTTCTGAAAGTGTGTTGCGCACGCAACAGCGCAGTGCAATGTCCGCAGTCAATGCTGATTTCGCATTAACCGGAATGCATGCGCTTTAAGCAGCGACGCTTGAAGACGCGACGCAGAAATAGAAAATGGCCCGCGTAAAGCGAGCCATTTGCATTAGACGCAGGGGCCTTTAGAGGCCTATCGTGACGTCCAAGTCTGTCTCAAAGCACCTGAAGGTACTTAGATCGACTGGATGTTTGCAGCCTGCTTGCCCTTCGGGCCTTGCTTGACTTCGAACGACACTTTCTGGTTTTCCTGCAGGGACTTGAAGCCCGATGCCTGGATTTCCGAGAAGTGTGCAAACAGGTCTTCGCCGCCGTCGTCCGGGGTGATGAAGCCAAAGCCCTTTGCATCGTTAAACCACTTAACAGTACCTGTTGCCATTTTTGATCCAAATAAATGTTGTGTATTGCATCGCGACCGCTCTTGCTCGATGCAAAGCGAGCGCGAGGGAAGAGTTGTATCACGTCTTTATGACAGACGCCAATCAACATGCATCCGGGTATTCCCGGTTTTGATGTTTTTTCGCGCTTTGAGAACGTTTGGCGAGAACTTTTTTCGCGCCAGGGTTTACCAGCGGCATTAATTTCCTCGCGACCCAGCGGCGGATCGTCGTCCATGCAGGCGGCTCTTTATTGAGACGATCAAGCGTTCAATTTCATTGATCGACGTCCAAATTCGGCCAAGTTCCCGCTGCCGATTCGGCACCCGCAGGTAGCGCCGCATAGGCGGTAGCCAGGTGATAAGGCGTGGTTGACGGCATGTCGGCGCGCGCAACTTCACCACTCGACGTCTTGCATTCGAACCAGCCATGTTCATGTAAAAAGCATCTCTGAAAACGCGCGATCTGTTGCGGCAGCGCCGCGCGCACGGCCGGATCGTCGTGACAGGCGAGCGCGCGCAGGTATTCCGTCTGCGCCCAGATCCGCTGAGTCGCGTCGCTGACGTTGCCAGCCTCGTCGAGCGATGCGCACACCCCGCCGTTGTTCGGGTCCACGCCATGCTGCTGCGCGAAGGCGAAAGCGCGCGCCAGCGCTTCCGTTAGCCTCGTGCCGTCGAACAGCGCGCCCGCCTGCCTGACCAGCCAGTACCACTCGAACTGATGTCCTGGCTCCAGACGATTGCCGCTCGCACCGATCGGCAGTTCGGCGATGCAGCCGCTCGGTGCATGCACGAAGTGTCGCGCGACCGCGCCAGCGAGGCGGCGCAACGCGGCGCCGAAGACGTTATCGCGCGTCGCCTGGCAGGCGGCGAGCCACGCTTCGGTCAGGTGCATCAGCGGATTCTGCAGCGGCGTGGCGGTGACTTTCGAAAAGTCGACGTTCAGCGCGGCGTTGAACAGATCGCCGTCGGCCGCGAAGTTCGACTGGATCAGCGCGGTCGTGCTGTGTACGAGCTTCAGCGCGTCGAGGTCGGCGGAGCGCCGCGCGTATTCCGCACAAGCGAACACGACGAACGCGTGCGTGTAGAGGTCCTTCGTCGTGTCGAGCGGCACGCCGAGCGCGTCGACGCTATAAAACCATCCGCCGTGGTCCGCGTCCCGAAAGGTGCGCGTCAGCGAATCGAACAGCACGCGCGCGTGTTCCATGTCGCCCGCTTGCGCAAACGTGAACAACTGCCGCGCGCACGCCATCGCCCGATAGCGTTGCGCGGGCAAAGGCTCGGCTCCGCTGGCGTCGAGCGCTTCGTAGGGCAGCTGCAACGCGTGGTTGAAGCCGGGCCCGCGCCACATCGGCAGCACCACGTTCGCGAAGTGCTCGCGCAGCGCGTTCGCGGCGGTGGTCGTCGATGCAGGGGGAGGGGTCGTGCTTGGCATGGTCGGTTGGTTCGGGCGCGTAACGTGCGCAGTGTATCGAGGCGGCGCTCAAGGTGGCGGCTCAGGGGTCCGCTCGGCCGGGTCGCTGTGGTCTGCGGCCTAGCATAAAGCAAACGCCTCGCGCTGACACCTCGAGTCAAGCGTCCGCAATGCTCGACGCCTACGAGGCGTGACGTGCGTTGAGCCTTCGCTGGCTCGAAAGCGCGCAAATCGTCGGGGAATGGCTTCGGCGCGGGCGGAGCGCCATGCGACAATGCTGGCTCTAAATATTCCAACGGCAATGACGAGCGGCATCCGGCGCCCGTTCCTGGCGACGACCGCTTTTTCCTCTATGGCAGATTCCGCAGCATCCCCGCAGTCCAGGCCCCGGCGCGTCGCTTCGAAGAAGCAGCGGCAGGGCGCCGTCTCCACTGAAACCGAAAACAAGCTGGCGCGCGCGGCGCGCTCGGCGCAACGCCTCGCGCAACTGAGCGGCGTCGCGCGCGACGACAGCACGCTCGACCTGTTCCCCGACGATCCCACCCGCGCGACGCTCGAAGCGATGAACATCGACGTCCGCCAAGGCACGCTGCACGGGTTCGAATTGCCGGACGTGGTGCTGCAGGCGGTCGGCGCATTCGATGAACACATGGCGCTCGACAAGACTGCGCGCCGCGCACCGCGTGCGGCGAAACTGGATGTACCGATGCCGGTGAACGAGCAGTTGAGCGGGTTTGACGTCGAAGCGGCGATGGCGGCTGCGGATGCGCCCGCAAGCAAGCCCGCGAGCGGCGCCTCCGACGATGCAACGCCGAACGCCGGAGCAAACACCGACGACAAACTCACCCCACCTTCGCGTGAGTCATCCGCGCCGCTGAGCTCGGCGATGGCCGCTGCGACCGTCGCGCGCAGCGTGACCGCATTGCGTCAGGCGGCTGAAGCGGAGTCGGCAGCGACGGCGGGCGCGGGCAAGCCGCAGCAGCGTTTCGTTGCGACCTTTGCGAAAGCCGCGACGGCATCGCGCGATGCGACTGCGGCTGCGATTCCAGCCTCGTCCGCAACGTCCGCCGCGACCGACGACGACAGTAGCGCGCGCAAGTCCACCAACGAGTCCGTGACGCGTACTCAGTCCGCCTCGCCAGAGGCTGTGACGCCGAAACAGGACGACAAGTCCTCGACCACCGCGCCGTTGACGACACCCCGGCCCGCGTCCGCAGAGAACCACACCGGATTCGCCACGTCGTGGCGTGACGCGCGCCGCACCGACGCGGCTGCCACCGCGCTACGCTCGGAACCGGAACTCGACCGCGCGCGTGCCACCGCGTTCGCCGATACGGTCGATGCGCTCTATGGCGTGATCGCCGATCAGCGCCGCGCCGCGACCGATCATTCGCGGCGCGTGAAATGGATGCTGTCGATCGTGGTCGGTGCACTGCTGGTGACGGTGGCGATCGGCATCGCGCAGACGCTGCTGCTGATGCGCCTCACGCACGAGACGACGGCCCAGCAACAGCGCATCGAACAGATGATGCAGAACCAGCAAGCGGCGATGGTGAGCCTGCTCGACGCGCATACGGCGATGGCCGCGACGGCGAACTCGGCGTCGGCGACCGCCGCCGTCACGACCCCCACCGCGGCGCTCCCCAACGCGCCCCTACAGCCCAGCGCTACGCCGACACACGCGAGGCATGCTCGCGCTCAGCACGGCCGCCCACCCGGTCGTTGAATCGGGGATGTTGTCGCGATGCAACACCTCCCGGCTCCGTGACACCGCGACAACCACCGCACCGAAATTTTGCTGCATTGCACTAGCTTTTCCGTAGGGAAAACCCCTATAATCATGGCTAAGGGAAAACCCTAGCAATGCAGTCACTAACCGGGAGTCGCCATGAGCTTCATCTTTGCACTGTTCCAAAAGATCAGCGACCTCTTTGCGTCGCCTCATCTGCCGCTGGATTCGGACTATTCGTATGCGGCGCGTGCCCGCGAAGCGGAGCGTCTGCGCCGCGCGCAGTCCACGCTGTTCGGCATCAAGCTGACGGACTAAGTCCAGCCGTACCTTCCTCAGCGCGACACGACGCGCTGGGGCGCGCACCTCGGGTGCGTTATTCATTGAGCCACTATTCGCGAAATGCGAATCGTGGCTTTTTGTCTTTTGGCGGCGTTTTACCGCGATGCACCATTGCGCTTGCGGAATATTTCGGGGCCGAAATGAATGTAACCGGCTTTCATGCTGGTTCAGCGGGTAGAACGACAGCGCCGCCGTGTAAGCCTTGTTCAATGCAGTGAGAAAGCCAAATCGAGCTTCCGTCGTCCGTCTCCGACTATGAAATGCGCGCTTACAACTGCTAACGTCTTCACGCGATGCGGGCCGCTAAAGTGGCTCTCAAGCGTACGGCGTCTGGTTCGGAAGCGAATCGCACGATTCGGGCAAACACGGACGCTGGCCTGGAATAGAACTTTGACGGGAGGTCATTATGAAAACCTTTGGCAAGGCATCGCGCTCGCTGATCGCAACGCTGCTCGCGGGCGGCGCACTCGTCGCGGCTGGTAGCGCATTCGCGCAAGACCGCGTGATCGTCGAGCAGCGCCCGGCGCCGGTCGTGTACGATCAACCGCACATGATGCCGGCGGGCGTATCGATCGACATCGGCTGGCACGGCGATCGTTACTGGGACGGCCACCGCTACTGGGCGCACGACGACTGGATGCGCCGTCATCCGCGCGACTACGATCCGCACCATCGAGACGGCTATCACGACGATCACCGCCCGCCGCCGCCGCGCTACTAATGCGCACCTGAGCGCGCCGCAACAGGCGGCGCGGGTCCACGAAGCCGGTCTTCCACGGAAAGATCGGCTTCGTCGCATTTGGGCTTGCAAGTCCCACCGGGGGAATGCAGCGTGCTGCGCTATGCTTCGGGACTTCGATCGACGGTAGCGGGAGTGCGTGTGGACAAGACGACGCAGGATGTGGCGATAGGGGTGGTGGGCACCGGACTGATGGGTGTCGGCATTGCGACGCAGGCCGCGCTGCATGGATACCGGACGATCGTTCACGACGTCGATCCGGCCCGGCTCGCGAGCGTCGCGCCCAAAGCGCAAGCGGTGCTCGACGAGCTGATCGACGCGGGCCGGATCGACGATGCCGCCAAACAGGCGGCGCTCGCGCGCATCGAAACGCACGTGCAGCTCGCCGCGGTCGCGCAAGCGCGCTTCGTGATCGAGGCGATTCCCGAGGTGCTCGAACTCAAGCATCGCCTTTACGCGACACTGACCGGCCTGCTCGCCGATGATGCGATCCTCGCGAGCAACACCAGCGGCTTCCCGCCCGACCACCTCGCCACCCCGCTGCGTGCGAAGGAACGCTTCGTGATCGCGCATTTCTGGAACCCGCCGCACATGATTCCGCTCGTCGAGGTCGTGCCGGGCACCGAGACCGCGCCCGAAGTCGTGCAGCAAACCGCCGGGCTGATGAGCGCGATCGGCATGGAGCCGGTCGTGCTCGCGAAGGCGATTGCTGGCTTCGTCGGCAATCGGCTGCAGTTCGCGGTGCTGCGCGAGGCCTTGCATATCGTGCGTTCGGGGGCGGCAACGCCCGAAGTCGTCGATCGCGTGATGAAGGCTTCGCTCGGACGCCGCTGGGGCATCGTCGGACCGTTCGAAAGCGCGGATCTGGGCGGGCTCGACACCTTCGTCGACATCGCGTCGCATCTGATGCCGCAACTCGCGAAGGACGAGGACGTGATCGATCTGCTGCGCGCGCAGGTCGACGCCGGGCGGGTCGGCGTGCGCAGCGGCGCGGGTTTTCATGACTGGGACGAAGCGCGGATCGCGCGGGTCAAGGAGGGGCGCAAGCGCGTGATCGGGCGCGGCTAGTGCTGTATAAGTAGCCGTTCCGGATCTGCTTCTGCGCCGCTTTTTGCGCTGACCATCACACGAGTCTCAAGTCATGCCTCACTACTTCTACGATCCCGCCGCCGGCCATGGCCTGCCGCACGATCCTTTCAAGGCGATCGTCGCGCCACGGCTGATCGGCTGGATTTCTTCGCGCGATGCGCAAGGCGCGCTCAACCTTGCGCCATACAGCTTTTTCGGCGCGTTCGCGACCTTTCCGCCGATCATCGGTTTCAGCAGCGAGGGCCGCAAGGACAGCCTCGCCAACATCGAGGCGACCGGTGAATTCGTGTGGAATCTCGCTACCCGGCCGCTTGCCGAGCAGATGAACCGCTCGTCGGCGCCGGTCGCGCCGCACGTCGACGAGTTCGCACTGGCCGGGCTCACGCCCGCGCCGGGCCGCAACGTGGCGGTGCCGCACGTGGCCGAATCGCCCGCTGCGCTCGAATGCAAGCTGCTGCAGATCGTGCGTCTGCATGATGTCGACGGCAAGCCGATGGACAACTATCTGTCGCTCGGCCAGGTGGTCGGCGTGCATATCGACGAGGCCTATCTGAAGGACGGCCTGTTCGACACGCACGCCGCGCAGCCGATCATGCGCGCGGGCTATCGTGCCGACTATGCGCAGATCGGCGAGATGTTCCAGATGATCCGGCCAACGGCCTGAACGCTCAGGACGTCACGGACGGCGGTTTGCGTGACGGCTGCCCGGACGATTGGGCCGAGGAATCGCCGTTGCCGCTCTCGCTCCCGCCTACGGGCGCATCCACCTCCACTCCGACAACAGAGGCCGCGACCGGCGCGGCCGCCGTGACTTCGGCCGCGGTCGCCGCGGGCACCGGCTGGATCGGACGCGCGCGCGAACTGACGAGCACCGCGCGCGGTTCGTTGTCGTAAATCACGGCCCGCACGCGCGGATAAATGTGCCGCTCCCAGCGACGTCCGCTGAACACGCCGTAGTGGCCGACGCCCGTCTGCACGTAATGCGTCTTCAGGTACGGCCGCAGACGATCGCAGATGTCCTGCGCGGCGAGCGTCTGACCGACCGCGCAGATATCGTCCTTTTCGCCTTCCACGGTCAGCAATGCGGTGCGGCGAATCTTCGACGGCTCGACCAGACGCCCCTCGACTTCGAGCGCGCGCAACGGCAGCGCATGCTGCTGAAAAACCGTGTCGACGGTTTCCAGATAGAAGTCGGCCGTCAGATCCATCGTCGCGAAGTACTCTTCGTAGAACGTGCGAATTGTGTCGGCTTTTTGCGGATCACCCTTGCCGCGCTCGTAGTACATCGTTTCGAACGAGTCGGCGTGGCGGCCCGGATTCATCGCCATGAACGAGGCCAACTGAACGAAGCCCGGATACACGCGACGCTGCGCGCCCGCAAAGCCGAACGGCACCGCGCTGATCAGGTTGCGCTCGAACCACTCGATCGGCCGGCTCCTCGCCAGTTCGTTGACACGGGTCGGATTGATGCGCGTGTCGATCGGGCCGGCCATCAGCGTCATGCTGGCCGGCTGCGCGGGATGGTCGTCGGCGGCCATCAGCGCGACGGCGGCGAGCGCCGCGACGGTCGGTTGGCAGACCGCCAGCAGATGCGTGCCGGACCCGATCGTCGCGGTGAAGTCGATCACGTGGCGCACGAACTCGTCGAAGCCGAAGCGGCCCTCGCCGAGCGGCACGTCGCGCGGATTGTGCCAGTCGGTGATATAGACGTCGTGCTCGGGCAGCATCGTGCGGACGGTTGCGCGCAGCAGCGTCGCGAAGTGTCCCGACATCGGCGCAACCATCAGCACGCGCGGCTGCGGCGTCGAAAGCACGGCGTCCTTGCGAAAATGCAGCAGCGAGCAGAACGGCGTGCGCGCGACGACTTCCTCGACCACCGCGACCGGCCCGCCTTCGGTGACGACGCTGTCGATGCCGAACGGTGGCCGCGTCGGCGTGAGTCCGCCGAGTATCAGCAGTTCGCAGGTCGCGCGCAGCGAGCGTCCGTGGGGCGTAGCCGCGAATGTCGGCCACGCATCGAGCGAGTGGTTCGCCAGCGCCGCGCCGTGTCGCAGCGGCAGCAGCATGTCGGCGCAGGCCTGATAGGCGGGATAGGCGAACAGATTCATACTTTCACTCGAATGCGCCAGAAACACAGGAACCCGAATAAAAGCAAGCGGTGCGCCAGGCGCTGACGCGCGTCGCCCGGTGTGCCGCGGTACATCGCGGCATGTCTGCGTGCGTCGGCATATCACTTGCGTGCGTAGGCGAAACGGGCCGGCCTTGCCGCGCTTTGGTGCGCGCGCGCACCGCGGCGTGCATGAGTGCAGGCACGCGCGGCGCGATACCCGATCTGGAGGACACACGTATGGGAAATACTACGCTCACGATCAGCAGCAGGAACTATTCGTCGTGGTCGCTGCGCGGCTGGCTGCTGACGAAGTTCAGCGGCTTGCCGTTCGAAGAGCTCGTCGTGCCGATCGACGACCCCGCGACGCGCGCCGAACTACTGCTGCTCTCGCCGTCGATTCTGGTGCCATGCCTCGTGCACGACGGCGTCAAGGTCTGGGACACGCTGGCGATTGCCGAATATCTGAACGAGCTGAAGCCGCAAGCCGCGCTGTTGCCGCATGAAATCCGCGCCCGCGCGCATTGCCGCTCGATCTGCGGCGAGATGCATTCGGGGTTTGCGTCGTTGCGCTCGGCGCTGCCAATGAACCTGAAGGCGCATTTCCCGGGCTTCAAGGTCTGGGCGCGCGCGCAGTCGGATATCGAGCGGATCGTGACGATCTGGCGTGAATGCCTGAAGGAGTACGGCGGTCCGTTCCTGTTCGGCGAGCGGACCGCGGCGGACGCGATGTACGCGCCGGTGGTCACGCGTTTCGTGACCTATGACGTGCAACTCGATCCGGATATCGTCGAATACGGGCAGCACATCATGGCGCTGCCCGAAATGCGCGAGTGGATCGCGCTAGCGCGGCAGGAGGTCGAGGAGATCGACGAACTGGATGTCGAGTTCTGAGCGCGGCGGGCGCCGTGCGCCGCCGCCCTCAGTAGGTAGATCCGTCAGCCGCGCTCGCCTTCCAGCTTGAACACGCTGACCAGCTGCGCGAGCCGCGCAGCCTGCTCGCGCAATTCGGCCGCGGCGGTTTCCGCATCGACGACGATCGTCGCATTCTGCTGAGTCGCCTCGCCGATCTGCGTGACCGCCCGGTTGACCTGCTCGATGCCGCCCGACTGCTCGCGCGACGCGACGTTGATCTCGCTCATGATCGCGCGGACCTGACCGACCTGAGTGACGATGCCTTGCATCGTCGCGCTCGCTTCTTCGGCAATCCGAAAACCGCTGTCGACGTTCGCGCCCGACGCCGCGATCACCCCCTCGATCTCCTTCACTGCCGCCGCGCTGCGCTGCGCGAGCGCGCGCACTTCCGACGCGACGACCGCGAAGCCCTTGCCGTGCTCGCCCGCGCGCGCCGCTTCGACGGCCGCGTTCAGCGCGAGGATGTTGGTCTGGAAGGCGATGCCCTCGATCACCGTCGTGATCTCGGCGATTTTCTGCGACGAGCGGCCGATCTCGCCCATCGTCGACACCACGCGTTCGACCGCGCGGCCGCCTTCGAGCGCGGCGTCGGCGGCTTGCGTGACGAGCGTGTTCGCTTCGGTCGCGTGATCGGCGTTCTGCTGCACGGTCGACGTGATCTGCTCCATGCTCGCGGCAGTTTCCTCGAGGCTGCTTGCCTGGGTCGCGATGCGCATCGCGATGTTGCCGCTGCCGGCGGCGATTTTCTCGGTACCCGCCGACATGCCGGCCGACGCGTTGCGCACCTGCGCGACGATGCGCGCGAGCCCTTCGCCGATGCCGTCGATCGCCTTCATCAGACGGCCGATCTCGTCGGCGCGCGTGCGGCCGTGTGCCACGCGCACGCTCAGATCGGCCGCGGCGAGACGCTCGGACGCACGCGCGGCTTCCTCGAGCGGACGGCTGACGAGCCGCCGCACCGCGATGAGGAACACGATCGCGAACAGGCCGACCAGCGCGAGGCCGAGCAGCAGGAACGCGTTGCGGGTGCGCACGACGTCGGCCATCACTTCGTCGCGCGGCGCGACGCCGCCGACGAGCCACTGCCACTCCGGCACCGTGACGAACGACACGAACTTGTCGCCCGCGTCGCTCTCGCCGAGGGTCGCGTCGGCCGAGCGGTAGTCGAGCTCGCCCTGCTTCATGTCGAGCATGCGCTGATACGGTGCGTTCGCGTCGTCGGCTTTCTGGCCGGCGGCGGCCGGATGCACGAGCAGCTTGCCGCGCTCCGCGCCGCTCGACGCGTCGAGCACGAAGTAATAGCCGCTCGCGCCGATCTTCAGCGCGCGGATGCCGTCCTGGACCGACTGGATCTCCTTGTCCACGTCGACGCCGACGAACAGCGCGCCGATCACTCGGCCGCTCGCGTCGGTGATCGGCTTGTACTGCGTGATCATGCGCTTGCCGAACAGCGGGGCGAGGCCGGTGTACGTGCGGTTCGCGAGCAGCGGCGCATAGGCGGGCCCCTTGCGGTCGAGCAGCGTGCCGATCGCGCGAGTGCCGTCCTGCTTCTTCAGCGACGTGGTCACGCGCACGAAGTCGTCGCCGCTGCGCGCAAAAATGGTCGCGATCGCGCCGCTGCGCTGGAGGAACTGGTCGGGAATCGTGAAGTCGAGGTTCAGCACCTTGTCGCCGGCTTTGAAAGTCGGCGTCGCGGTGCCGCCGATATCGACCTTCTGCGTGTCGTCGAGCGAGAAGTCGGTGGGCAGGAAGCTAGCGAATAGCGCCATCGATCGATCGACCTCGGCCGACAGCGCCTTGTCGAACAGCGCGATCATCGCGGCGATCGAGCGGTCTTTGTCGGCGATGCGCGCGAGCACCTGGTCGCGCACCTGGTCGCCCGCGGCCCGGGCGAGCGCCCACGCGAAGGTGCTGAAAATGACCGCGACCAGCACGCACGAGAGCACGGCAAGCCGTGCGCCGACGCTGGCGCGGCGCGAGAAGAATGAGTTCATGGGCAGGCGTGAAATGGGGATTGGGCGATGCTCGTCGGGCGTGGCCGCGAGCGGGCATCGGTTGACTGGTTTACGGCTCGGGAGACGGCGGGCTTGAGGGCGTATGAAAGGCGGCCGTAACAGGCTGAAAGGGGCCGCAATGGGCCCCCCAAAAGGACGAGACGGAAGGCCGGAAGGGTGTTCCTATGCTGCTTGGCGCGCCTGAGCGACGGTGCGACCGGGCGCTGTGCGCCAAGTCCGCAACAGCAGCGCATTGGTGACGACGCTGACGCTCGAAAACGCCATCGCCGCGCCCGCGAGCATCGGATTGAGCAAGCCGAACGCGGCCAGCGGAATGCCGATCAGGTTGTACACGAATGCCCAGAACAGGTTCTGCTGGATCTTGCGCCAGGTTCTGCGCGAGATGTCGATCGCATCGGCGACCAGCGCCGGGTCGCCGCGCATCAGCGTGATGCCGGCGGCGTGCATGGCGACGTCGGTGCCGGTTGCCATCGCGATGCCGATGTCAGCGGCGGCGAGTGCGGGCGCGTCGTTGATGCCGTCGCCCGCCATCGCGACGATGCCGGCGTGGCGCATCTTCAGGTCGCGGATCACGCGGGCCTTGTCGTCGGGCAGCACGTCGGCGTGGAATTCGTCGATGCCGAGCGCCCGCGCGACGCTCGCCGCACTGCCGTGGCTATCGCCGGTCACGAGCACGCTGCGGATGCCCATTTGCGCGAGCCGCGCGACAGCCGCGCGCGCGGTCGGCTTCACCGTGTCGCCGAACGCGATCAGCGCAAGCGCTTCGGGGGAGTCGGGCGCGCGCGTCATCAGCCACGACACCGTATTGCCCGCCGCTTCGAGTTCCTGCGCGCGCGCGGTGAGCGCGGGCGGCAGCGCGATATCGAGCTCATGCAGCCAGCGCGTGCTGCCGAGCGCGAGGGTGCGGCCGTCGACGTCGGCTTCGACGCCCCGGCCGGCGACGGCGCGAGCGGCGGTGGCGCTTGGCCCGCCGGCTTCGCCAGCGAGTTGCCCGAGTTGAGCCTCGGACGCGCGCACCACCGCCCGCGCCAGCGGATGATCGCTATGCCGCTGCACCGCCGCCGCGAGCGCGAGCGCTTCGTCGCGGCTCACGCCGCCGACCGGCTCGAACGCCGTCACCGATGGCTGGCCGAGCGTCAGCGTGCCGGTTTTATCGAACGCGACGATCGACACGCGATGCGCGATTTCGAGCGCTTCCGCGTCCTTGATCAGCACGCCGTGGCGCGCGGCGACGCCGGTGCCGGCCATGATCGCGGCGGGTGTCGCGAGTCCGAGCGCGCACGGGCAGGCGATCACCAGCACCGCGACCGCGTTCAGGATCGCGGTTTCCGCGCCCGCGCCGGCGAGCAGCCAGCCGATCAGCGTCAGAGCGGCGAGCGCGAGAATGGCCGGCACGAAGATTTCGCTGACGCGGTCAACCAGCCGCTGAATCGGCGCCTTCTCGGCCTGCGCGCTTTCGACGAGCCGGATGATGCGCGCGAGCGTCGTCTCCGCGCCGATCGCGGTGGTCGTCACCACGAGCGCGCCTTCGCCGTTGATCGAGCCGGCCGTGACGGCGTCGCCGGTCTGCTTCGGCACCGGCAGGCTTTCGCCGGTGATCAGCGCTTCGTCGATATGCGTGCGGCCTTCGAGCACCGCGCCGTCGACCGGCACGCGCTCGCCCGGCCGCACGATCACGATGCTGCCGACCCGCACCTGCGCGAGCGGCACCTCGCGTTCGCCGGCGCCGTCGCGGATGCGCGCGCGCTCGGGGCGCAGCGCGTTGCGCGCGCGGATCGCGTCGGTGGTCTGGCGCTTCGCGCGCGCCTCGAGCCATTTGCCGAAGCGCACCAGCGTGATCACGACTGCCGATGCCTCGAAGTACAGATGCATCGTGTCGCCCGCATGCACCGCGAGTTCGTAGACGCTGATGCCGTACGCCGCCGATGTGCCGAGCGCGACCAGCAGGTCCATGTTGCCCGCGCCGGCGCGCACCGCGCGCCAGGCGGCGCGATAGTAGCGCGCGCCGAACACGAACTGCACGATCGACGCGAGCACGAACTGCGACCACGCCGGCAGCATCCCGTGCAGGCCGAACCATTCGCCGAACATCGGCGCGACGAGCGGCAGCGTCAGCAGCGCGCACGCGCCGACGCTCGCGAGGTCGCGGCGGATTTGAAGCTGCTTGCGGTCGACGGCCGGGGCAGGCGTCGTGTCGAGGATGTCGCTGACGGCGCCAGTCGAGGCGGCCGTCGCCGCCATTGTCTCTACCGGAGCGACAGCAGCGGGCGGCGCGCTCAGCGTCGCTTCGTAGCCGGCCTTTCTGACGGCGGCGATCAGCGCGGCGGCATCGGCGGATGCGGTGCCTTGCGGATGAACGGTGGCGGTTTCGGTCGCCAGATTGACCGACGCGCGCGCGACGCCAGGCACCTTCGCGAGCGCCTTTTCGACGCGCAACGCGCAGGCCGCGCAGGTCATGCCGCCGATCTCCAGTTCAGTGGTCGGCGGCGTGTCGGCGGGTGTCGCGGCAAGCGTCGCGATTGTCTGTTCGGCGACATCGGCGTTGGCGACCGGTGTCGCTTCGTATCCGGCCTTGCGCACGGCCTCGGCCAGCTGCTGAGGCGCGAGCGTCGCGTCGCTTTCCACGCGGGCGCGCTCGGTCGCGAGATTCACCGATGCGCGCGCCACCCCCGGCAGCCTGCTCAGCGCTTTTTCGACGCGGCTCGCGCACGACGCGCAAGTCATCCCGCCGATGTCGAGTTCGACGACGCGCGTGAGTGAAGGGGAAGGGGAAGGGGAAGCGTCGGCGGGGCGCTGCGGGTTGGCAAGTCCGGTCATGGCAGGCAAGGCTCGTGGCGGCATTGGGCCGCATGGTGAAGCCAGTATCGACCTTCCCATGACGGGAAGGTCAAGGCCGGATTATGCGCCCGCCGTCAAAACGCCGGCGGCGCATCGAGCATCGCCTGTCCCACCGCTTTCTGTTGATCGCCGTCGCGCGCGAGCAGCGTTTGCGCCGCGCCGCGCCGGTCTTCGGCCGCCTTGTTCTGGCCGAGCTTCCATTTGCCGACGAGCCGCGTCACTTCGATCTCGATCCCGACGATCGCGCCGAGCATCTGCGCGATGTAGTCGGCCGGCGCGTCGCCCATCTTCCACGGCACCGGCTCGCCGGCTTCCATCTTGCGCGTGAGTCGCGCGACGAGGCCGCGTACGAACGATTCATCGTCATGCACCACAATCCTGCCATGAGCATGTACGACCATATAGTTGTAGGTCGGCACCTGTTTGTGCGTTTCGTGTTTGCTCGGGTACCAGCTCGGCGAAATATAGGCGGTCGGCCCCTGGAAGATCACGAGCGCTTCGGGATGAGTCGCGGCTTCCTGCCAGACCGGGTTCGCCCGCGCGACGTGCGCGCGCAGCACCAGACGTGCCGAATCCGCCGCGTCCGCCTGCGCCTCGAACGGCAAATGATTCGCGTCGAGCCCATTGGGGCCGTGCGTAATCAGCGCGCCGAAAGAGTGCTCGGCGATCAGGCGGTGAAGAACCTCCGGACGGTTCTCTTCGAAATGGGCGGGCATGTACATTGAAACGCTCCGAATGCAGGACGACGAAAGAGTGAGGGCGAATCGGCGAGACGGCGGATCGACGGATCCGCGAATCAAAAAGCATCGCGCGCTCGCGCGAGCCGTTGGCGCGGGAACATAATGTGGCAACGACGCTGCTTTGTGCTTGCCTGGCTAGCAAGGATACGATACAACGCGAGGTTGTCGGAATCGCAATCCGCGGACTCGCTGCGCAGTGTTTCGGGAGAACCGCGCATGCACGTGGCGCTGCACACCGGCATCTCCTATAGGGCTGCACGCTCCGCACTCTGAACGAATGATAAAAAATCTCCGAGAACTGTTTTTGCTGCAACGAACCTGCGTATCGCTCGCGGGTATCGCACTGCTGGCCAGCTGCGCGTCGACCCCCACCGCGACGCAACAAAGCAACGGCTGGGTCAAGGACGAAGTCGCCGACTCGTACCTATTCGGCTATCCGCTCGTGCTGATGAGCGCCGCGCGCGATGCGGCGATCGGCACCGAGCCGGGCCAGGCGCCGTTCAACACGCTGCGTCACGCGCAGGCGCTGCCGCCGATCGGCGCGACCAACCCGCCGCAGCCGAGCCTCGACACGCTCGACTCGACCGGCTGGCTCGACCTTGCAGCCGAGCCGGTGATCCTGGCGCTACCTGATTCGCATGGCCGTTACGTCGATGCGCGCGTGCTCGACATGTGGACCAACGTCGCGTGGTCGACCGGGCCGCAGTTCGCCGCGGGCACGGGCACTGCGAAGAGCTTGCGCGCGCAGACGATCGCGTTCGTCGCGCCAGGCTGGAAAGGCGAGCTGCCGAAGGGCGCGACCCGCGTCGAGGTGCCGACCCGCAACGCCTGGATCAGCGTGCGCGTCCAGGCGAGCGGTGCGCGCGATCTGAACGCGGTGCGCAAGCTGCAGCGCGCGATCCGTCTGGAGCCGCTGAGCGTGTTCGTCGGCGACGCCGAGCCGGCGGTGCCGCCGCGCGGTTACGCAAGCGGCGTCGCGGGCCCGAGCGGCACGCCGGCGCAGCAGGTCGCCGCGCTCGATGCGAGCGGCTTCTTCGGCCGTCTTGCCGACGCGTTGCCTGACAATCCGCCGACACCGGCCGATCCGCATGCGCTCAAATTCCTCTCCGACCTCGGCGTGACGCCCGGCGATCCCGTGACGCTGCCGAAGTCATCCGCTGTGCTCGCGGCCGGTCTCGCCGATGGTCGCGAGCGCGTCGCGACGCCGCCGTCGAATCTGCTGAGCGCGAACGGCTGGAGCTGGCTTGGCGACGGCGTCGGCAACTATGGTCCCGACTACGCATTGCGCGCGTATGCGGCGAGCGCGGAGTTGGGGATCGGTACGAAGGATGACGAAGTACGCGCGGTCGTCACGCAGGACAGCGACGGCAACACGCTGAACGGTGCGAATCGCTACGTGATCCACTTCGCGGCGAACCAGTTGCCGCCGGTGCGCGGATTCTGGACCATCACCGCGTACACGAAGGATGGCGCGCTGAGCGAGAACGCGCCGGCGCGGCTCGCGGTTGGCGATCGCAATGGCGCGCGCCGCAATCGCGACGGTTCGCTCGACGTGGTCGTGTCGTCGACGCGCAGCCGCATCGGCAACTGGCTGCCCGCACCGCGCGCGGACATGCAACTGGTGCTGCGCCTGTATGCGCCGAAGCCGCAAGCCACCGACGGCAGCTGGCAGCCGCCGCCGGTCGTGCGGCAATGACGTGAACGGCGCGCGGGCAAACCGCGCGCCGTCCGGTGTCGTTATCTAACGCGCGCGATAATTTTCTTCGCGAGAAAACCGGTCGGTCAGCAGCACGAATCGTCAAGGCGGGCCTGACATTCCTGTCTAACCATTGATTCAAGACTTATACTGCCGCATGCGGGATTTCTGTTTTTCGCGGCGGGCTTGCCGCCGCATTCCTCCACATCGAGCATGGCAAGCCTCAATAAAGCATCGTTAGCCTCCTCCATTCAGACTGTGCGCGCAGTCGCGCAGTCGCACCGTACGCGGCGAATTCTCGTCGGTCTGTTGATCTTCGTCGTCGTAATCGGCCTGCTCGGCTTTTTCGCGGCGCCGCCGCTGATTCGCCATATCGCGAGCCAGCAACTGAGCAAGCAGCTCGACCGGCCGGCGTCGATCGGCCGCGTTGCACTCAATCCGTACACCCTGCGTTTCGAAGCCGACAACGTGCATATCGGCGAGCGCGGCGGCGCGGGCGACTTCGTCGATATTTCGCGGCTCATCGTGAAGCCGTCGTGGAGTTCGCTGTTTCGCGGCGCGCCGATCGTCGACGAAGTGCAGGTCGATTCGCCGCGCTTTCATCTCGTTCGCCTCGATGCGCAGCACTTCAATTTCAGCGACCTGATCGAGAAGTTCGCGAACCAGCCGGCAAAACCCAACAGCAAACCGACGCAGTTCTCCGTCTCCAACATTCGCGTCGAAAACGGCCAGGTCAAGTTCGACGACCGCGTGCTTGGCACGAGCCACGTGATCGATCAATGGAAGCTCGGCATTCCGTTCATCGCGACGTTGCCGTCGAAGACCGATATCTTTGTCGAGCCGCTGCTGCGTGCGCGCATCGACGGCGACAGTCAGCTCGCGATCGACGGCAGGACCAAACCGTTCGCGGCGTCGCGCGAGTCGGAAGTGTCGCTGCGCTTCGACGATCTCGACGTGCCGAAGCTGGTGTCCTACGCGCCATCGAAGCTGCCGGTGATCGTGCAGTCGGGCAAGCTGTCCACTGACCTGAAGCTGAACTTCGTGATGGCGAACGACACGCCGTCGCTGCGCGTGGCCGGCACCGTCGACCTGAACGACGTGGACGTGCAGGATCAGGGCAAGGCGCCGTTTTTCGCCGCGCGCGCGGTGCATGTAGCGGCGGCATCGCTCGAGCCGTTGAAGAGCGTCTATCACTTCGACGATATCCGCATCGACGCGCCGAGCGCGAGTGTCGCGCGCGACAAGGACGGTGTATTGAGCGTCGAGCATATGTTCGCGCCCGCGCCCGGAAAACCGGCGGCAAAGGAAACCGCGGACACGAATGCCAAGCCCAAAACCGCCGCCGCCGAAAAAGCGGCCCCGCCGTTCGACGTCGCGATCAAACGTTTCGCACTCAACGATGGCACCGTCAACGTACACGACGAGGCCGCGTCCCGTCCGGTCGAAGCCGGTCTGCAAAATCTCGCGGTCACGCTGACCGATTTCTCGACGCTCGCGTCTGCGCCCGCCCATTACACGCTGAACACGAACCTGAAGGACGGCGGCGGTTCGCTTGCCGCCGACGGCACGGTCGGCCTCGCAGCCAAGACGGCGAGCGCGAAGCTCGATCTGAAGTCGCTGAAGCTGCCGCCGCTGCAGCCGTATCTCGACACCGCGACGTCCGCGCAGGTGCTCGATGGTGCGTTGTCCGCGACGACGAATATCGACGCGAACTGGTCGAAGTCGCCCATGGCGCTGACGGTTGCGGACACGAAGCTGGACATGCAGAAGGTGAAGCTCGCGGCGCGCGGCGACAAGACGCCGGTGATCTCGCTCGCGCAGGGCAACGTGGTGGTCAAGCAGGTCGACGTCGCGGCGCGCACGGCCGACGTGACGAGCGTCGACGCAACCGGCCTCGCGGTCGACGCGCAGCGCCTGAAGGACGGCACCGTCAATCTGAACGATCTCGCGGGGTCGCATCAACAGGCGACGGAGCGCACGGCGATTCACGCGGCGAAAAAAGCGCAGGCCGAGGGCCCCGCATGGCGCTACAAGATTGGCGAATTGACGCTCAAAGACGCGACCGCCGAGTTCACCGACAACATGACGGCGCAGCCGGTCAAACTGAGCTTCACGCCGGTGCAGTTGAAGGTGCAGCAGATCAGCGACGACCTGAGCCGACCGCTGCCCGTCGATCTGCAGGCGACGTTGAACAAAAAGGGCACGCTCGGCGTAAAGGGCGACGTCACGGCGACGCCGCTCAAGCTGGCCGTCAAGGTCAACGCGAATCAGCTCGACGCGGCCGCGTTCGAGCCGTACTTCGGCAGCCAGCTGAACGCGTCGCTCGCTAGCGCGCTGCTGAATGCGAACGGCGATCTCTCTGTCAGCCAGGCGAAGTCGCTGAAGGCGAACTTTCGCGGCGACATGGCGCTCGTCGCCGTGCGCCTGATCGACAAGGCGACCTCAGACCCGTTCGCAGGCTGGGGCTCGCTTGCGCTGACGAACCTGAAGGCCGATTACGACGAGCACGGGGGG
Source organism: Paraburkholderia sp. BR10954 (assembly GCF_040965775.1). NCBI lineage: Bacteria > Pseudomonadati > Pseudomonadota > Betaproteobacteria > Burkholderiales > Burkholderiaceae > Paraburkholderia > Paraburkholderia sp. BR10954. The sequence continues at coordinate 153,587 of NZ_JBFRCK010000003.1, read as the reverse complement.
ACCGTGGTCGACGCGGGGCGTGTGACGTTCTCGAAGTTCTATGGCCGCGTGCTGCTCGACGCGCAAGGCAAGCTGAACTTGAAGGACGTGGTCGCGCACGAGGGCGGTACGACGCAGTCGCTGACGCGCAACAAGAGCGGCTCGCACCCGATTCCGCTGACGCCCGAGGCGGTGTCCGAAGCGGTCGCGGCGTCGGCGCCGGCGGCGGTCGCGGCAGCATCGGCTGCGGCGCCGGGCAAGGCAACCACCACGCCTGCGGCCACCGCCACGGCCGCGACGCCGCCACAAAATCCGCTCAAGATGCACTTCGGGCAACTGGTGTTGCAACAGGGCCGCGTGACCTACACCGACAACTTCGTCAAGCCGAACTACACGGCGAACCTCGTCGACATTCAGGGCACCATCGGCGCGTTCGGTACGGAAACGACCACGCCCGCACCGGTCGATGTCGCCGCGAAACTCGCGGCCAACGGTCCGCTGACGATTCGCGGCACCGTCAATCCGCTGATTGCGAAACCGGCGCTCGATCTGACCGCGACCGCGCACGACATCGAGCTGACCAACCTGACGCCGTATTCGGCGAAATACGCGGGCTATCCAATCACGAAGGGCAAACTCAACGTCGATCTGCACTATCAGCTTGCGAACGACCAGCTGAACGCGAACAACCACCTGTTCATCGATCAGCTGACGTTCGGCGATCATATCGACAACGACACCGCGACCAAGCTGCCGGTGCGTTTCGCAATCTCGCTGCTGAAGAACTCGCGTGGCGAGATCGACGTGAACCTGCCGGTGTCGGGCTCGCTGTCGAACCCCGAGTTCAGCATCGGCGGGCTGATCTGGCATGCGGTGCTCAATCTGCTCGAGAAGGCGGTGACCGCGCCGTTCTCGCTGATCGCGCATGCGTTCGGCGGCAATGGCGAAGACCTCGGCTACGTCGAATTCGAGGCCGGCTCCGCCACGCTCACCGACGCCGACAAGCAGAAACTCGACACGATCGTCAAGGCACTCACCGACAAGCCGTCAATCCGCATGGACCTGATCGGCCGCGTCGATCCGAAGGTCGACGAGCCGCCGCTGCGCACGCGGTACGTCGATCAGATGGTCAAGCGGCAGAAGATCAAGGACGCGGTGGGCAACGGCGAGAGCGTCGATCCGTCGACGGTCACGGTCGATCAGAAAGACTACGAAAAGTATCTGACCAAGGCCTACAAGTCCTCCGACTTCAAGAAACCGCGCAACTTCATCGGCATGACGAAGACGCTGCCCGACGACGACATGAAGAGCGCGCTCGCGGCCAACGCGCCGATCGACGACGCGAGCCTGCGCCAGCTTGCGCAGCAGCGCGCACAGAGCGTGCAACAGTACCTGGAGGGCAAGATCGACAGCAGCCGCGTGTTTATCGTCGCGCCGAAGATGAATCCCGACGATATCAAGGACAAGGGTGCGACGACGCGAGTCGATTTCGGCTTGAAGTGATGGTGGCGGGCGCTCAGGTCTGTTGCTTGTCACCCGACAGATTTTGCCGCGGCGTATCGTGCAGGCGCGGGCACATGGCAGTGGGAAACCGCTTTCGTCCAAAGCGGAGGCGGTATCCCGAGCACCTTTCTGCGCAATGGCATAAGCCTTGCAAGTGGTCCGGTCACTCCCATCCGGACAAAAGGACCATTGCCATGACGACTCTTACCATCCACGATCTGCCGCGTGTCGATCTGCTTGACCGAAAAGGCATGCACGCCATTCGAGGCGGTTTGGCGCTCTCCAGCGTGCTAGCTCCCACGGAGCCATGTCGATTGGCCATTCCGACTGATCCCTGTCGGTCGGTCATTCCCACCGAACCCTGCACGTCGTTCGCGAGCTAGGTGCGTTCCCGTCGAGTTGGGCACCAGAAAAACAAACGCGCCGGACATGGCGTACCGGCGCGTTTCATACAGGACACGTCTTCAGACGTATCTATCAGGACCGTTCAGTCCTGCGGGATGCTCGCTGGCTCTTGCCGAAGCCACGCGAGCGGCTTACATAGCAGTGGTCAGAGTCAGTATTCAAAGGCATTCCCTCCAAGGTGAAGTTGAGCATTCAGCCTGCGTTGCATCAGGAGGACGCGTCTCACGGGGCGCCGCAGCCAGGGACGGCGTGCGGCCGTCATATGTGCGCTGTGCACGAGCGCGGCGCTGACGCCCGGGGGTGAGACGCATCCCACACACGTCTTCTCATGATCGAAGACGCCCTCGGCGGCTACTCCAACTACTTCAACTGTTTGCCGCCTCAAGGAAAATGTAAGGTATTTCCCGCGAACAAGAAATTAGGCAGGTTGTCGCGCGGCATGTTGTCGTGATGCCGAACTCCGCGTCAGGTTCGAGTCCCCTTCGCATCCTGCGTGGCACGCCGAGAAGAACTAAAAAAAAAGCCCGACCTGAGGTCGGGCTCCAAAGTCGGCTGCGCCCTCCACAGGACGCAGCCCCTGCAAAACAGCGAGGCTACATGCGTTGCCGCGAGGCTCAAGCAGCCAGCAGCGAGCGCAGCACGAACGGCAGAATCCCGCCGTGCTTGTAGTAGTCCACTTCGATCGGCGTGTCGATACGCAGCAGCACCGGAACGCGCTTGTCGCCGTCCTTGCCGTGGATCACAAGCGTGACTTCCTGTTGCGGCTTGAAGTCGTCACCGAGGCCTTCGATGTCGTACGTTTCTTCGCCGGTGATACCGAGCGACTGTACGCTATCCGAGCCCTTGAACTGCAGCGGCAGAACGCCCATGCCGACGAGGTTCGAACGGTGGATCCGCTCGAAGCTGCGTGCGACCACGGCCTTCACGCCCAGCAGCTGCGTGCCCTTGGCCGCCCAGTCGCGCGACGAACCCGTGCCGTACTCTTCGCCCGCGAACACGATGGTCGGCGTGTCGGCGTCGATGTACTTCATCGCCGCGTCGTAGATCGACAGCTGTTCGCCGCTCGGCTGGTGAATCGTAAGGCCGCCTTCGACGCGCGTGCCGTCCGCCTTTGCCGGGATCATCAGGTTCTTGATACGGACGTTCGCGAACGTGCCGCGCATCATCACGTCGTGGTTGCCGCGACGCGAGCCGTAGCTGTTGAAGTCGGCCTTCTGCACGCCGTTTTCCTTCAGCCAGCGGCCTGCCGGCGAGTCTTCCTTGATCGAGCCTGCCGGGCTGATGTGGTCGGTCGTGACCGAGTCACCGAAGATGCCCAGAGCGCGCGCGCCCTTGACCGGCGCGATGCTGGAGGCCGGCGTCATCGAGAAGTCCTTGCCGAAGAACGGCGGCTCGGCGATGTAGGTCGACTTCGGCCAGTCGTAGACCTGACCTTCTTCGCCCTCGATCTTGCTCCACAGGTCGCCCTTCTTCGTGAGCTGCGAGTAGTTCTTGCGGAACGCGTCGGCATCCATCGCGTACTTCAGCAGCGCGTTGACTTCGTCGCTGGTCGGCCAGATGTCGCCGAGGTAGATGTCCTTGCCGCCCTTGCCCTTGCCGACCGGCTCGGTCATCAGGTCGCGCGTGATGTTGCCGGCGATCGCGTACGCGACGACGAGCGGCGGCGACGCGAGGAAGTTCGCGCGGATGTTCGGGTGGATACGCGCTTCGAAGTTACGGTTGCCCGACAGCACCGCTGCCGCGACGATGTCGTTCTTCGTGATCGCTTCGTTCAGTTCCGGCGTCAGGTCGCCCGCGTTGCCGATACAGGTCGTGCAGCCGTATGCGGCCAGCGTGAAGCCGAGCTTGTCGAGGTACTTCAGCAGGTCGGTCTTCGTCAGGTACTCGGTGACGATGCGCGATCCCGGAGCCAGCGACGTCTTGATGTGCGGAGCAACCGTCAGGCCAGCCTCGACAGCCTTCTTCGCGAGCAGACCGGCGGCGAGCAGCACGCTCGGGTTCGACGTGTTCGTGCACGACGTGATCGCGGCGATCAGCACGTCGCCGTTCTTCACGTCGACGCCGTTGCTCGTCGTGTATTGCGCGTCGAGATCGGCAGCCTTTTTCGCGAAGCCGTTTTCAGAGACCGGCTTCGAGAACAGGTCGGTGAAGGTCGACTTCACGTGGCCGATCTCGATGCGGTCCTGCGGACGCTTCGGGCCTGCCAGCGACGGCGCGACCGTGGCGAGATCCAGCGTGACGACCTTCGTGTAGTCGATGTCGCCATCGTCCGGAATGCCGAACAGCTCCTGCGCCTTGAAGTAGTTCTCGAACGCCGAGATTTCCGCTTCCGTGCGGCCCGTGCCGTGGAAGAACTCGATGGTCTTTTCGTCGACCGGGAAGAAGCCCATCGTCGCGCCGTACTCCGGCGCCATGTTGCCGATCGTCGCGCGGTCCGGCACCGACAGCGAGCGCGTGCCTTCGCCGAAGAACTCGACGAACTTGCCGACGACCTTCTCCTTGCGCAGCAGTTCGGTGATCGTCAGCACGAGGTCGGTCGCGGTCACGCCTTCGATCAGCTTGCCCTTCAGGTGCACACCGACGACGTCCGGCGTCAGGAAGTACACCGGCTGGCCGAGCATGCCTGCTTCGGCTTCGATACCGCCCACGCCCCAGCCCACCACGCCGATGCCGTTGATCATCGTCGTGTGGCTGTCGGTGCCGACCAGCGAATCCGGGTAGTACACGGTGTCCGCGCCGTCGGCCTTCTTGTGCACGCCGCGCGCGAGATATTCGAGGTTCACCTGGTGAACGATGCCGACGCCCGGGGGCACGACCTTGAACGTGTCGAACGCCTGCATGCCCCACTTCATGAACTGGTAGCGCTCGTTGTTGCGCTGGAATTCCAGCTTCATGTTCAGGTCGAGCGCGTTTTTCTCGCGGAAGTGGTCGACCTGCACCGAGTGGTCGACGACGAGGTCCACCGGCACCAGCGGCTCGATCGACTTCGGATTCTTGCCGACGGCCTTCGCTACGCCGCGCATCGCGGCGATGTCGGCGAGCAGCGGCACGCCGGTGAAGTCCTGCAACACGACGCGCGACACGACGAACGGAATTTCATCGACGCGCGCCGCGTTCGGCTTCCAGTTCGCGAGTTGCGTGACGTGTTCTTCGGCGATTTTCTTGCCGTCGTAGTTGCGCAGCACCGATTCCAGCACGATACGGATCGAGACCGGCAGACGGTCGATTTTGAGGTTCAGAGCCTTGCCGAGTTGCGGCAAGGAGTAGAACTTGCCTTTGCCGGAACCGCTGTCGAATTCCTTGAGCGTTTTGTGGAGGTTGTGGGCCATGGTGTTTTCCTTGGTTTGGATCGCGGAACTACAGTACTCAGCCTAGATGACGTAAAGATCGACGTATTCATTGACCGGCGTCGCTTCGAGCTTGGCCTGGTCGAGCGAGACGTCGAGAATCGCCAGTTGTTGCTTGACCGGAAAGCGCCGCGCGAGGTTGGTCTTGAACTTCTCGACCAGCAACGGAATACCGTCCTCGCGGCGGCGCTTATGACCGATCGGGTATTCGACTACGACTTCCCCGAACTTCGACCCGTCGTTGAATTCGATCGTCAGTGCATTGGCGATCGAACGCTTCTCCGGGTCGTGATAATCCTTCGTGAACTGTGGATCTTCTACGCATTCCATTTTCGCGCGCAACGCATCGATACGCGAGTCCTGCGCCACTGAATCTTCGTAATCGGCGGCCGTCAGACGGCCGAAAATCAGCGGCACTGCGATCATGTACTGGATGCAATGATCACGGTCGGCCGGATTGTTCAGCGGGCCTTTTTTATCGATGATGCGAATCGCGGCTTCGTGCGTGCGGATCGTCACGCGGCGAATGTCTTCGACGCGCCGGCCTTGGCGCGAGAGCTGCGCATGCAGCGCGAGCGCGGCTTCCGCGGCGGTTTGCGCGTGGAACTCGGCCGGAAACGAGATCTTGAACAGCACGTTTTCCATCACGTACGAGCCGTACGGACGCTGGAACCGGAACGCGTTGCCGTTGAACAGCACGTCGTAGAAGCCCCACGTTTTCGCGCTGAGCACCGACGGATAGCCCATCTCGCCGGTCTTCGAGATCAGCGCGAGGCGCACGGCGCGCGCGGTGGCGTCGCCGGCAGCCCACGATTTGCGCGAACCGGTGTTCGGCGCATGGCGGTAGGTGCGCAGCGCCTGCCCATCGACGAGCGCCTGCGATACCGCGTTGATCAGCTCTTCGCGCGTGAGGCCGATCAGCTGGCCGACCACCGCGGTCGACGCGAGCTTGACGAGCAGCACATGATCGAGCCCGACCTTGTTGAACGAGTTCTCGAGCGCGATGCAGCCTTGAATTTCGTGCGCCTTGATCATCGAGATCAGGACGTCTTTCATCGTCAGCGGCGCTTTGCCGGCTGCGATGGCGGTACGCGAGAGCCAGTCGGCCGTCGCGAGAATGCCGCCGAGGTTATCGGACGGATGGCCCCATTCGGCCGCGAGCCAGGTGTCGTTGAAGTCGAGCCAGCGGATCATCGCGCCGATGTTGAAGGCGGCCTGAACGGGGTCCAGCTGGAACGACGTGCCCGGCACCTTCGCGCCGTTGGGGACGATCGTGCCTGCCACGATTGGTCCCATCAGCTTGGTGCAGGCCGGGTAGGTAAGCGCCTCGAGTCCGCAACCGAGCGTGTCGATCAGGCAATGACGCGCGGTTTCCAGCGCGAGCGCGTTGTCGATCCGGTAATCCAGCACGTAGTCGACGATATCGACCAGGACGGCGTCCGGGGCGGGTCGTACGTTGGAGATCGGGGCGGACATCGGGGGCTTCCCTGGCGGCGAAAATCAGTTGCCGGTCTTGTTGATCGCGTTCGATTGCGTTGCTGCCGGCGCGCCCTGTTCCATCGCGACCGTCTTGCACTCGTCGGCGAGACGCGAGCTGTCCTTGTCCTGGAACAGCATGGCCTTCGTCGGGATCACGACGAGGTCCATACCGGATGCCGCGTCGTGGAAGCGGTCAGCGCCCGTGGTGGTCGCTTCGCGCGGCAGGTTGTAGTTCTTGTTCGCCCAGTGAACGGTGACGATCTGGTCACGCTTCATGTCGCCTTTCATTTCGAAAGCCAGACCGTCCTTGCACGACCACTTTTCCGCCCCTTCCGGGATCGGATCGACCTTCGCTTCCTTCACCGGATTGGCCTTGCGCTTGACCAGGCGGCGCGGCTCCGGGCGCTTGGCGACGGCCTTCTTCGTGGTGGTGGTGGCCGTGTCCGCAGCAGCGGCGTCAGTCGCGACGGTCAGCATCGTCGTAGACAGGGCGCCAATCATGGCGGCGATCATCAGCTTTTTCATGGAGAAAACCTTTCTATCAAATCAGTTAAACAGTGCGCGGACGACCGGTCCGGCGGCCGCGCGGGTTGAACTGCACGCGCTGTGGAGCGCACAGCGACCGCTATTTTCTCCTATTTAGCGGCACGTACTTTAAATTCTCGGGTCCGGTGTAATTCGCGCTCGGCCGGATGATCTTGTTGTCGACGCGCTGTTCGATGATGTGCGCGCTCCATCCCGCCGTACGCGAGATCACGAACAGCGGCGTGAACATCGCGGTTGGCACGCCCATCATGTGATACGACACCGCGCTGAACCAGTCGAGGTTCGCGAACATCTTCTTCGCTTCCCACATCACCGATTCGAGGCGCTCGGCGATCGAGAACAGCTTCATGTTGCCCGCTTCCTTCGACAGCTTCTTCGCGACTTCCTTGATGACCTTGTTGCGCGGGTCCGAGATCGTGTACACCGGATGGCCGAAGCCGATCACGACTTCCTTGTTCTCGACGCGGCGGCGGATGTCGGCTTCGGCTTCGTCGGGTGTCTGGTAGCGCGACTGGATGTCGAACGCGGCTTCGTTGGCGCCGCCGTGCTTCGGGCCGCGCAGCGCGCCGATCGCGCCGGTGATCGCCGAATACATGTCCGAGCCCGTGCCCGCGATCACGCGGCCCGTGAACGTCGACGCATTGAACTCGTGCTCCGCGTACAGGTTCAGCGACACGTGCATCGCCTCGACCCACGCCTTCGACGGCTCGACGCCATGCAGCAGATGCAGGAAATGGCCGCCGATCGAATCGTCGTCGGTTTCGACCTCGATGCGCTTGCCGTTGTGCGAGTAGTGATACCAGTACAGCAGCATCGAGCCGAGCGAGGCCATCAGCTTGTCGGCGATGTCGCGCGCGCCGGGCAGGTTGTGATCGTCCTTCTCGGGCAGCACCGTGCCGAGCACCGACACGCCGGTGCGCATCACGTCCATCGGATGCGCGGCGGCCGGAATCCATTCGAGCGCGGCCTTCACGTTGGCGGGCAGACCGCGCATCGACTTCAGCTTCGTCTTGTAGGCGGTCAATTCGGACTGGGTCGGCAGCTTGCCGTGGACCAGCAGGTAAGCGATCTCCTCGAATTCGCACGCGCCTGCGATATCGAGAATGTCGTAGCCGCGATAGTGAAGATCGTTGCCGGTCTTGCCGACCGTGCACAGCGCGGTGTTGCCCGCGGTCACGCCCGACAGCGCGACGGATTTCTTCGGTTTGAAGCCGCTTTGCGTTTCGTTGCCGCCTGTTGCGTCAGCGGCTTGCGTCGTCTCGCTCATGTTCCGCCTACTCCTGTGTGCCGGCTCATCGCTGCCGCCGTTTGAAAAACGCGTCGCTTATGCCACTGACTGTCCGTTGGCGCCAACTTGCGCAAAGAGCGGCGCCGCTTCTTGCGGAACAGCGCGGCCGGTGTTCTGCGCGCGGCGCAGCACCGACCAGTAATAGCGGTAGCTCGCACGGTCGTGCAGCGTATCACCGTGACGCGTCGGGCCCCAATGCGCGGACTGCGCGGCCAGCAGGATTTCGGTGGCCGTCGCGATTTCTTCGTCGCGCGGCGCGAACGCGGCGACGATCGCCTCGATCTGCGCCGGATGAATGCTCCACATGCGCGTGTAGCCGAATTCATTGCGGGCGCGCTGCGCGTCATTTGCGACCACGCTCATGTCGCGCACTTCGGTGCTGACGTTGTGCGACGGCACCTTGCCGTACGCATGGCAGGCCGCCGAAATTTCGAGCTTCGCGCGCCGCACGAGCGGATGATCGAATTGGCCCGGCGAGCGCATCGCGGTATCGGGGATCGCGCCGTCGTGCGCGGAGACGAAGTCCATCAGGCCGAAGCTCAGCGCCTCGACGCCTGGCAGCGCGGCCAGTTCGAACACGCGCGTGAGCGCGCCGTGAGTTTCGACCAGCAACTGCACCGGCACCGGCTGCGCGATGCCGAGCTCGCGCCGCGTCGCCTCGATGAACGCGATCATTTCGGCGGCGTCGTGGACGTTGCGGATTTTGGGCAGCGTGATATAGGCGGGTGCCCGCTTTGCGGCGCGCAGAATCAGGCGCACGTCGTCGCGCCAGTGCGCGTGAGCGAAGTCGTGGATGCGTACGCCGACGCGGCCGAAGCGGTCGTGCTCGCTGCCCAGCAGCGATGCGACCAGTTCCGCGTGCTCGGCCTCGCGGCCGACCTGCGCGCCGTCTTCGCAATCGAGTGTGATATCGAACACCGGGCCGAGTTGCTGCTGTAACGCGAGCGACTTCAGCATCAGCTTTTCGCTTCCCGCGTAGTGGTCGCAGGCAGGCAGAACAGCGGGCGGCGCTTCGCCCTCAAACAGCACTTCGGCGGGTGTGAGAACGCGCATCTTCGGCGTGTGGGGCGTGGTGAGGATTAGGAATGTCGGATTCGGGTGTGCTCTGCGCAAGCGCAGTCGGGCGACGGCAAAGCACGTTCGAATCAGAGGCGAACGGTGACCATCGCGGCGCCATTCGCACGAAAAAAACCGGAACCCGCCGCGCTGACGCTTCGGAGTTCCGGTTCATCGGCATCAGATCAGATGCTTAGCCGAGCAGGTGCTGAACGCCGTCGCGCTCTTCCAGCAGTTCCTGCAGCGTAGCGTCCATCTTTTCGCGCGAGAACGCGTCGATTGCCAGACCTTCGACGCGCTTGTACTCGCCGTTTTCGCAGGTCACGGGCACGCCGTAGATGATGTCTTCAGGGATGCCGTACGAGCCGTCCGACGGGATGCCCATCGTGACCCACTTGCCGTTCGTGCCGAGCACCCAGTCACGCACGTGATCGATCGCAGCGTTAGCCGCCGATGCCGCCGACGACAGGCCGCGCGCTTCGATGATCGCCGCGCCGCGCTTGCCGACGGTCGGGATGAACGTGTTGCGGTTCCATTCTTCGTCGTTGATCAGCTTGGTCAGGTCCTGACCTTCAGCCGTTGCGACGCGGAAGTCCGGGTACATGGTCGGCGAGTGGTTGCCCCACACCGCGAGCTTTTCGATCGACGCGACCGGCTTGCCCGACTTGGCCGCCAGTTGCGACAGCGCGCGGTTGTGGTCCAGACGCAGCATCGCGGTGAAGTTCTTCTTCGGCAGATCTGGCGCCGACTTCATTGCGATGTACGCGTTCGTGTTGGCCGGGTTGCCGACCACCAGAACCTTCACGTCGCGGCTGGCGACTTCGTTAAGCGCCTTGCCCTGAACCGTGAAGATTTCGGCGTTGGCCGACAGCAGATCCTTGCGCTCCATGCCCTTCGAACGCGGACGCGCGCCGACGAGCAGGGCGATGTCGGCGTCCTTGAACGCGACCTTCGGGTCGTCCGTGATCACGACGCCCGACAGCAGCGGGAATGCGCAATCATCCAGTTCCATCACGACGCCTTTGACGGCGGCTTGCGCTTGCGGCAGATCGAGCAGTTGCAGGATCACCGGCTGGTCCTTGCCGAGCAGGTCGCCATTGGCGATGCGGAACAGCAGGGAGTAAGCGATTTGACCTGCGGCGCCGGTGACGGCAACGCGCTTTGCGGGCTTAGCCATTGAGAAATCTCCAGGACGATGCGTTAGACGCTAGGGAAAACGCCATTCTATATGCGCGTTCAGCGAAGCGTTATGAAACACGGCGGAATTCACTGTTCGCGTGCGGGCTCGGAATGTGCCGAGACCGGGCGGCGCGTTGCGGCAAGACCGCCGTGCCGGAAATCCGTACTACCGAGCGGGACGGGATGGCCCAGGGCTTACGCCGGGGCCGCAACTGCACGGTGCGGGCTCCTGCGAACAGCGCGTTTCGGCGAGTGTCGGGCCAGCGGCTGCAACACGGAACAGCACGCGAATGCAACGGATGGCGGCGAATCGAAACCTGGACTGCGTAGGGGACGGCATGGTGCAGAGTGGCGGCCGGAGCGTCGCGGTGCTGCATCAAACAGCTGCCGCAAAATCCCGCAAACCCTTGCTCGACAAGGAGTGTAGGAGTCGAAACCGACAAAGTCAACAGTATCTTATGTCTTATATAAGACACATCTATCGAGGGGAAAACCCTAGACGTGCCCCGGCGCTTTATGATGAAATGCGCGCATGAATTCGAACCCGGCGAATCCTGTAAACCCGAATGGCCAGGGGGCCGCGGGCGAAGCTGTATCCGCTGTTTCCGCTGCCGCGTCGCCGACCTTCAGCCCCTTGTATCAGCAGATCAAGGGCTTGATTACGCAGAGCCTCGAAAGCGGCGAATGGAAGCCGGGCGAGATCATTCCTAGTGAAGTCGAACTGGCCGCGCGTTTCAAGGTGAGTCAGGGTACGGTGCGCAAGGCGATCGACGAGCTGGCCGCCGACAACCTGCTGGTGCGCCGTCAGGGCAAGGGCACGTTCGTTGCGACGCACAACGAAGAACGCGCGCAGTTCCGTTTCCTGCGATTGCTCGCCGACGACGGCGCGGAGCATCCGCACGTGAGCCGTCTGCTCGAATGCCGGCGGCTGCGCGCATCGGCGGAAATCGCCCGGCAACTCGATCTGAAGCCGGCCGATCCGGTCGTGCTGATCAAGCGTTTGCTGCAGTTCGACGGCGAAGTGACCGTGCTCGACGAAATCTGGCTGCCAGGCGCCGTGTTCCGCGGGCTCACGCTCGAGCGGCTTTCGGAGTACAAAGGTCCCCTCTACGCGATGTTCGAGACCGAATTCGGCACCCGCATGATTCGCGCGACGGAAAAAATCCGCGCTGTCGCGGCGGAGCCTTCCGTGGCAGACCTGCTGCATGTGCCGGCGGGTTTTCCGTTGCTCTCGGTCGAGCGCGTGTCCTATACCTATGGGGACCGGCCGGTTGAGGTCCGGCGAGGTTGGTATGTCACAACCGGGTATTACTATCAGAACGATCTGAGCTGAATCGGGCTGAAACGAGGCGCGGCGTCCCACACGCGTGCCGATCGGAAGGCGCTTTCATAGCGCGCGCAGCAAGGACCTGGCGTGGTTTTCGCTGCAGCGCGATATAAAAAGGCGCTAAAATTGCGGATTAGTGTGACTACATAGTAGGGGTCTAGCATGGCAGAAGCGGTAAAGAAACCGAGGCCGGAATTCCGGAACATCGGTATTGGGCAAATATTGACGGCATACCGTCTCCCGCTGGCGGGGCGCGTGTCGATTCTGCATCGTGTGAGCGGTGCCTTGTTGTTTCTTTTCCTTCCGTTCCTGCTGTTCCTCTTCGATCAGAGCCTGACTTCCGAACTGAGCTTCGAAGTCTTCAAGGGCTTCCTCTCCAACATCATCGTCAAGCTGATCACGCTGGTTCTCGCGTGGGCTTTCCTGTTCCATTTCTGCGCCGGCATCCGTCACCTCTTGATGGATACGAATCACGATGCCGTGTCGAAAGAAAAGGGCAAGTCGACCTCTATCGTCGTGTTTGTCGTGTCGTCGCTGCTTACCATCGCATTCGCGGCAAAACTGTTCGGAGCATTCTAAAAAATGGCAGCCAATAACCGAATCGGTTCGAAGCGTCTCGTCGTCGGCGCGCATTACGGTCTGCGCGACTGGCTCGCGCAACGCGTCACCGCCGTCGTGATGGCGGTGTACACGGTGATTCTGCTCGCGTGGTTCTTCCTCGCACGCGACTTCTCGTACGACGGCTGGGCGTCGATCTTCGCGACGCAGTGGATGAAGCTCGCCACGTTCGTCACGCTTCTCTCGCTGTTCTATCACGCGTGGGTGGGTGTGCGCGACATCTGGATGGATTACGTGAAGCCCGTTGGCACGCGTCTCGTCCTGCAGGCGCTGACGATCCTCTGGCTGCTCGCATGTGCGGGCTACGCTGCGCAGATTCTCTGGAGAGTATAAAAGCATGGTTGCAATCAAGAATTCTCTGCCGCGTCGCAAGTTTGACGTGGTTATCGTCGGCGCGGGCGGCTCGGGGATGCGCGCGTCGCTGCAACTGGCGCGCGCCGGTCTGTCGGTCTGCGTGCTGTCCAAGGTGTTTCCGACGCGTTCGCATACGGTCGCGGCCCAGGGCGGCATCGGCGCTTCGCTCGGCAACATGAGCGAAGACAACTGGCACTATCACTTCTACGACACGATCAAGGGCTCCGACTGGCTCGGCGACCAGGACGCGATCGAGTTCATGTGCCGTGAAGCACCGAACGCCGTCTACGAACTCGAACACTTCGGCATGCCGTTCGACCGTAACGCCGACGGCACGATCTATCAGCGCCCGTTCGGCGGCCACACCGCGAACTACGGCGAAAAGCCGGTGCAACGCGCTTGCGCAGCGGCTGACCGTACCGGTCACGCGCTGCTGCACACGCTGTACCAGCAGAACGTTGCTGCCAAGACGCAATTCTTCGTCGAATGGATGGCGCTGGACCTGATCCGCGACGCCGACGGCGACGTGCTCGGCGTGACCGCGCTGGAAATGGAAACCGGCGACGTCTACATCCTCGAAGGCAAGACCACGCTGTTCGCCACGGGCGGCGCAGGCCGGATCTTCGCGGCATCGACCAACGCGTTCATCAACACCGGTGACGGCCTCGGCATGGCGGCCCGTTCGGGCATCGCGCTGCAGGACATGGAATTCTGGCAATTCCACCCGACCGGCGTGGCCGGCGCGGGCGTGCTGATCACCGAAGGCGTGCGCGGCGAAGGCGGTATTCTGCGTAACTCGAACGGCGAGCGTTTCATGGAACGCTACGCGCCGACGCTGAAGGACCTGGCGCCGCGCGACTTCGTTTCGCGTTCGATGGACCAGGAAATCAAGGAAGGCCGCGGCGTGGGTCCGAACAAGGATCACGTGCTGCTCGACCTGTCGCACATCGGCGCCGAGACGATCATGAAGCGTCTGCCGTCGATCCGCGAGATCGCGCTGAAGTTCGCGAACGTCGACTGCATCAAGGAGCCGATCCCGGTCGTGCCGACCATCCACTACCAGATGGGCGGTATTCCGACGAACATCAACGGCCAGGTCGTCGGTACGCCGAAGGGCCACGAAGAAGTCGTCAACGGTTTCTACGCAGTGGGCGAATGCTCGTGCGTGTCGGTGCACGGTGCGAACCGTCTCGGCACGAACTCGCTGCTCGACCTGGTGGTGTTCGGCCGCGCTGCCGGCAATCACATCGTCAAGCACGTGAAGGAACTGAAGGAACACAAGCCGCTGCCGGCAGATGCAGCCGACTTCGCGCTGTCGCGTCTGGCGAAGCTCGATAGCTCGTCGTCGGGCGAGTACGCCCAGTCGGTCGCGAACGACATCCGCGGCACGATGCAGAAGCACGCTGGCGTGTTCCGCACCTCGGCGCTGCTGGCCCAAGGTGTCGAAGCCATCCGCGAAGTGGCCGCACGCGTCGACAACATCCATCTGAAGGATAAGTCGAAGGTGTTCAACACGGCCCGCGTCGAAGCGCTGGAAGTGGCGAACCTGATCGAAGTGGCACGCGCCACGATGGTCTCCGCCGAAGCGCGCAAGGAAAGCCGCGGCGCGCACGCGCAAAACGACTTCGAACATCGCGACGACGAAAACTGGCTGCGCCATACGTTGTGGTTCAGCGAAGGCGATCGCCTCGACTACAAGCCGGTTCACATGCAGCCGCTGACCGTCGAATCGGTTCCGCCGAAAGCGCGTACCTTCTAAGGCACAAGTCAAAGGAATTCAGAGAAATGGCCAAGCGTACATTTGAAATTTACCGCTACGATCCGGACAAGGACGCCGCTCCGCGCATGCAAACGTACGAGATCGAAATCGACTCGCACGAACGCATGCTGCTCGACGCGCTCGTCAAGCTGAAGGCGCTCGACGAAACCCTGTCGTTCCGTCGCTCGTGCCGCGAAGGCGTGTGCGGTTCGGACGCAATGAACATCAACGGCAAGAACGGCCTCGCGTGCCTGACGAACCTGAACGACCTGCCGCAGAAGATCGTGCTGCGTCCGCTGCCGGGCCTGCCCGTCGTGCGTGACCTGATCTGCGACTTCACGCAGTTCTTCAACCAGTATCACTCGATCAAGCCGTACCTGATCAACGATACGCCGCCGCCGGAAAAGGAGCGTCTGCAGTCGCCGGAAGAACGCGACGAGCTCGACGGCCTGTACGAATGTATCCTGTGCGCGAGCTGCTCGACGTCGTGCCCGAGCTTCTGGTGGAATCCGGACAAGTTCGTCGGCCCGGCCGGTCTGCTGCAAGCCTACCGCTTCATCGCGGACAGCCGCGACCAGGCAACCGGCGAGCGCCTCGATAACCTCGAAGACCCTTACCGTCTGTTCCGTTGCCACACGATCATGAACTGCGTCGACGTTTGCCCGAAGGGCCTGAACCCGACCAAGGCAATCGGCAAGATCAAGGAATTGATGGTTCGCCGCGCTGTCTAGTATCAATGAGCCCCGCGCTCCTTGGCGCAGGCTGTCCCCGAGAGGGCAGTCAGCGCGCCTGGGCGCGGCGCGGGGTGTACCGACATGACCGATACATCGCATCAGTCCGACCCTCTCCGCCGCGCGCGTCTTCGCTGGCGCGCACGGCGGGGCCTGCTGGAAAACGACCTGATTTTCGAGCGTTTTTTCAGCCGATATGAGCATGACCTCAGCGATGCCGACGTTGGCGCACTCACGCGCCTGCTCGAGCTGAGCGATAACGACCTGATGGACTTGCTGCTCGCACGCAAGGAACCAGAAGGCGATCTAGCCGACCCGGACGTGGTCCGGGTTCTGGAGTTGCTGCGCAATGCTTGAGCGCCGCCAGTCCGTTGTTCCAGGCGTGCAATTATCGAAACCCTGTATCCATACTTCGATTGAGGATGTGCTATGACCCCGTCAGATGTTAAAGCCACGCTATCGTTTAGCGACAATTCGCCGAGCGTTGAAATGCCGATTTACAAGGGCACGATTGGCCCGGATGTAATCGACATTCGCAAACTGTACGGCCAGACCGGCAAATTCACGTACGACCCGGGCTTCATGTCGACGGCGGCGTGCAATTCGGCGATCACCTACATCGACGGCGACAAGGGCGAATTGCTCTACCGCGGCTACGCGATCGACAACCTCGCGCAGAACGCCGACTTCCTCGAAACCTGCTATCTGCTGCTGAACGGCGAGCTGCCGAACGAAAAGCAGAAGACCGAATTCGTCGGCACCGTCACGAAGCACACGATGGTGCACGAGCAGATGCAGTTCTTCTTCCGCGGCTTCCGTCGCGACGCGCACCCGATGGCGATTCTGGTTGCCGCAGTCGGCGCGCTGTCGGCGTTCTATCACGACTCGCTCGACATCAACAACCCGCGTCACCGCGAAGTGTCGGCGATCCGCATGATCGCCAAGCTGCCCACGCTGGTCGCGATGGCGTACAAGTACAGCATCGGCCAGCCGTTCGTGTATCCGAAGAACGACCTGTCGTACAGCGCAAACTTCATGCGCATGATGTTCTCGAATCCGTGCGAAGAGTACGTGGTCAACGACGTGCTGGTGCGCGCGCTCGACCGTATCCTGATCCTGCACGCGGACCACGAGCAGAACGCGTCGACCTCGACCGTGCGTCTCGCCGGTTCGTCGGGTGCGAATCCGTTCGCGTGTATCGCAGCGGGTATCGCGTGTCTGTGGGGCCCGGCGCACGGCGGCGCGAACGAAGCCGCGCTGAACATGCTGGAAGAAATCGGCTCGGTCGACAACATCCCTGAGTTCATCAAGCAGGTGAAGGACAAGAACTCGGGCGTGAAGCTGATGGGCTTCGGCCACCGCGTGTACAAGAACTACGACCCGCGCGCGAAGCTGATGCGCGAAACCTGCCACGAAGTGCTCGAAGAACTGGGCCTGCACGACGACCCGCTGTTCAAGCTCGCGATGGAACTCGAAAAGATCGCGCTCGAAGACGAATACTTCGTGTCGCGCAAGCTGTACCCGAACGTCGACTTCTACTCGGGTATCGTGCAGCGCGCGCTGGGCATTCCGACGTCGATGTTCACGTGTATCTTCGCGATGGCACGCACGGTCGGCTGGATCGCGCAGTGGAACGAAATGATCGCCGATCCCGAGCAGAAGATTGGTCGTCCGCGTCAGCTGTTCGTCGGCGAGACGCTGCGTCAAGCGAAGCCGATCGCACAGCGCTAAGCGCTGATCGACAGCGATACGCGCGCCTGGCCGCGGCATTCGTGCCGCGCATAAGCGCGAAATCGGAGCAAATAAAACGCCTCAACGGGTCTGCCGTTGGGGCGTTTCCGTTTCTGCGGCCGCCGCGGATCGTGCATGCGGCGCATTGGCGCCGCCGCTCGCCGATGCTTGCCGGGTAACACCGATACAGGTATTGGCACTACCAGCCAACTCCATGTTTTTTATCGGTTTTTTCGCTGTTTAAGCAGCCCATCGCGGTGCGTCGCGTGGCATAATCGACCGACACAGTCAGCCCGCAGTCATTACTACCCCGCATACCATGGCACAGACTCTCTACGACAAATTGTGGAACACGCACGTGGTCCACACGGAAGACGACGGCACCGCGATTCTCTACATCGACCGTCACCTGCTGCATGAAGTGACCAGCCCGCAGGCGTTCGAAGGCCTGAAAATGGCTCACCGTCCGGTGTGGCGCATCAGCGCGAACCTGGCCGTGTCCGATCACAACGTGCCAACCACGGACCGCAGCCACGGCATCGCCGATCCAGTCTCGAAGCTGCAGGTCGACACGCTCGACGCGAACTGCGACGCCTTCGGCATCACGCAGTTCAAGATGAACGACCAGCGTCAGGGCATCGTCCACATCATCGGGCCGGAACAGGGGGCTACGCTGCCGGGTATGACGATCGTCTGCGGCGACTCGCACACGTCCACGCACGGCGCGTTCGGCGCGCTCGCGCATGGCATAGGCACGTCGGAAGTCGAGCACGTGCTGGCCACGCAAACGCTGCTGCAGAAGAAGAGCAAGAACATGCTCGTGAAGGTCGAAGGCCAACTGCCGCGCGGCTGTACCGCGAAGGACATCGTGCTCGCGATCATCGGCAAAATCGGCACCGCGGGCGGCACCGGTTACGCGATGGAATTCGGCGGCTCGACGATCCGTTCGCTGACGATGGAAGGCCGCATGACGGTCTGCAACATGGCGATCGAAGCGGGCGCGCGCGCCGGCATGGTCGCCGTCGACGACACCACGATCGAATACCTGAAAGGCCGTCCGTTCTCGCCGCAGGGCGTCGAATGGGATCACGCGGTCGAGTACTGGAAGCAGTTCAAGTCGGACGAGGGCGCGCATTTCGATCGCGTGGTCGAGCTGAACGCGGCCGAAATCGTGCCGCAGGTCACTTGGGGCACGTCGCCGGAAATGGTCACGCCGGTCGACGGCCGCGTGCCGGATCCGGAGCGCGAGAAGGACCCGGTCAAGCGCGACGCGATGGAGCGTGCGCTCAAGTACATGGCGCTCGAGCCGAACGCGCCGATCGAGTCAATCAAGCCGGATAAAATCTTCATCGGGTCGTGCACCAACGCGCGCATCGAAGACATTCGCGCCGCGGCTTACGTCGTGAAGAAGCTCGGCCGCCGCGTCGCGCCGAACATCCGTCTGGCGATGGTCGTGCCGGGTTCGGGTCTCGTGAAGGCGCAGGCGGAGCGTGAAGGCCTCGACAAGGTCTTTACCGAGGCCGGGTTCGAATGGCGTGAGCCGGGTTGCTCGATGTGTCTGGCAATGAACGCTGACCGGCTCGAGCCGGGCGAGCGCTGCGCGTCCACGTCGAACCGGAACTTCGAAGGTCGTCAGGGCGCCGGTGGGCGCACGCACCTGGTGAGCCCCGCAATGGCCGCGGCTGCAGCCATCGAAGGGCATTTCGTCGACATTCGCAAGCTTGGATGAATCGCATGATGAAGAACATGAATCGCATCACTCTATTGCGCCGCTTCGCACTCGGCACGCTCGCCGGGCTTCTGCTCGGGCTGGCCGGATGCAACACGGTGCACGGATTCGGCCAGGACATGTCGCACCTCGGCAATTCGATCAGCAATCACGCTGAGAAATAAGCGGTTTTTGATTTTTGCCGGCGATGCGGCGCGGGGGTCCAACCGCCGGTCGCATCGCCCGGTCCTGAACAGGCGCAAGCGTCATGGATAAATTCATCGTACACACCGGCGTCGTGGCGCCGCTCGATCGCGAGAACGTCGACACGGACGCGATCATTCCGAAGCAGTTCCTGAAGTCGATCAAGCGCACGGGCTTCGGTCCGAACGCGTTCGACGAATGGCGCTACCTCGACCACGGCGAACCGGGTCAGGACAACTCGAAGCGTCCGCTGAACCCCGACTTCGTGCTGAACCAGCCGCGCTATCAGGGCGCCTCGGTGCTGCTCGCGCGCAAGAATTTCGGTTGCGGCAGCTCGCGCGAACACGCGCCCTGGGCGTTGCAGCAGTACGGCTTTCGCGCGCTGATCGCGCCGAGCTTCGCCGACATCTTTTACAACAACTGCTTCAAGAACGGCGTGCTGCCGATCGTGCTGACCGAACAGCAGGTCGATCATCTGTTCAACGAGACGTATGCGTTCAACGGCTTCGAGCTGACGATCGACCTCGAAGCGCAAGTCGTGCGCACGGCCGACGGCGGCACCGAATATCCGTTCGAAGTCGCGGCGTTCCGCAAATACTGCCTGCTGAACGGTTTCGACGACATCGGCCTCACGCTGCGTCACGCGGACAAGATCCGCCAGTTCGAAGCGGAGCGTCTCGCGAAGCAGCCGTGGCTGAACAATCGCCTCGTCCGTTAAGCGAACCCGTGAGAATGTAGGCGCGTCTAGTCCGCGCCCGCGTCGGTTTGCGCGAGAAACACCCGAAAAAATCATCAAGGAATTCTCATGAAGATCGCAGTATTGCCGGGCGACGGCATCGGTCCCGAAATCGTCAAGGAGGCCGTCAAGGTCCTGAACGTGCTCGGCGAGAAGTTCGAACTCGAAGAAGCGCCGGTCGGCGGCGCGGGCTACGAAGCGAAGGGCCATCCGCTGCCCGATTCGACGCTCGCACTGGCGAAGGAAGCCGACGCGATCCTGTTCGGCGCGGTCGGCGACTGGAAATACGACAAGCTCGAACGCGCGCTGCGCCCGGAGCAGGCGATCCTCGGTCTGCGCAAGCACCTGGAACTATTCGCGAACTTCCGTCCGGCGATCTGCTACCCGCAACTGACGGGTGCGTCGTCGCTGAAGGAAGAGATCGTTTCGGGTCTCGACATCCTGATCGTGCGCGAACTGAACGGCGACATCTACTTCGGCGCGCCGCGCGGCGTGCGTACGTCGCCGGACGGCCTGTTCGCCGGCGCGAAGGAAGGCTTCGACACGATGCGCTATTCGGAACCGGAAGTGCGCCGCATCGCGCACGTCGCGTTCCAGGCGGCGCAAAAGCGCGGCAAGAAGCTGACCTCGGTCGATAAAGCCAACGTGCTCGAAACGTCGCAGTTCTGGAAGGACGTGATGATCGACGTGTCGAAGGAATATACGGACGTCGAGCTGTCGCACATGTACGTCGACAACGCCGCGATGCAACTCGTGAAGGCGCCGAAGTCGTTCGACGTGATCGTGACGGGCAACATGTTCGGCGACATCCTTTCCGACGAAGCGGCCATGCTGACCGGCTCGATCGGCATGCTGCCGTCGGCGTCGCTCGACAAGAACAACAAGGGCTTGTACGAGCCGTCGCACGGTTCCGCACCGGATATCGCCGGCAAGGGCGTTGCAAATCCGCTCGCTACGATTCTCTCCGCCGCGATGATGTTGCGCTATTCGCTCAATAGGGCCGAGCAGGCTGATCGCATCGAAACCGCGGTGAAGAAGGTGCTCGAACAAGGCTATCGCACCGGCGACATTCTCACGCCGGGTTGCAAGCAGGTCGGCACCGCCGCGATGGGCGATGCCGTCGTGGCCGCGCTGTAAAACGCGTGCAGTAGTCAGGTCACCAATACTGATCATTAAAGCGCGAATCGTCCTTGAAACAGGCCGATTCGCGCGTCATACGGCGACGAACGCCGCCAGTTTTCTGTTTTTCGTGTATATTGTTGCGATGGCTCAGATCTCCCAAATCTCCTCGATTTCCAAATTGCACGGCACAACGGCCCGTGCAATCGAGTTCGCCATTACCATCAAAACCATTACCCCGAAAACGATCACGAAGCGCTGATCGTCCGTCGTGCCCGCCCATCTTCCCCGCGCGGTCACTGCGGGCAAAGATGCGGGGAAGTTTCCATTCGAAGGGTATGAAGTCATGAACGTAGGTCTCGTAGGTTGGCGCGGCATGGTCGGCAGCGTCCTGATGCAACGCATGCAGCAGGAAGGCGATTTCGACTTGATCGAACCGGTGTTTTTCAGCACCAGCAACGCGGGTGGCAACGCGCCGTCGTTCGCCAAAAACGAGACCAAGCTCAAAGATGCGACAAGCATCGAAGACCTGAAGAAGTGCGACGCGATCATCTCCTGCCAGGGCGGTGACTACACGAACGAAGTGTTCCCGAAGCTGCGCGCGGCGGGCTGGAACGGTTACTGGATCGACGCAGCTTCGTCGCTGCGCATGAAGGACGATGCGGTCATCATTCTCGATCCGGTCAACCTCGACGTGATCAAGAACGCGCTCGTCAAAGGTCAGAAGAACTTCATCGGCGGCAACTGCACGGTCAGCCTCATGCTGATGGCGCTGGGCGGCCTGTTCCGCGAAAACCTCGTCGACTGGATGACGGCCATGACTTACCAGGCCGCATCGGGCGCGGGTGCGCAGAACATGCGCGAATTGCTGTCACAAATGGGCACGCTGAACGGCGCGGTGAAGAACGAACTGGCTGACCCGGCTTCGGCGATTCTCGACATCGACCGCCGCGTGCTCGAAGCGATGAACAGCGACAGCATGCCGACCGACCATTTCGGCGTGCCGCTCGCGGGCTCGCTGATTCCGTGGATCGACAAGGATCTCGGTAACGGCATGTCGAAGGAAGAGTGGAAGGGCGGCGCGGAAACCAACAAGATTCTCGGCAAGCCGGCCATGGGCACGCCGGGTTCGATTCCGGTCGACGGTCTGTGCGTGCGAATCGGCGCAATGCGCTGTCACTCGCAAGCGCTGACGATCAAGCTGAACAAGGACGTACCGCTCGACGAAGTGAACAGCATCCTCGCGTCGGGCAACGACTGGGTCAAGGTCGTGCCGAACGAGCGCGAAGCGTCGATACGCGATCTGTCCCCGGCGGTCGTCACCGGTACGCTGACGGTGCCAGTCGGCCGCGTGCGCAAGCTCGCGATGGGTGGCGAATATCTGTCGGCCTTCACGGTCGGCGATCAGCTGCTGTGGGGCGCGGCTGAACCGCTGCGTCGTATGCTTCGCATTGTGCTCGACAAGTAAAGTAAACTACGCGCTCACGACGCGTAGACAACTCAAGAAGCGTCGCGCTTGCGCGGCGCTTTTTTCATTCTGTGCTCCGATCATCTTGTCTCTTTCCACTCGCAAAAAAGGCTGCGCGCTGACGCGCCAGGAGTCCCGATGAACTTTCGACGCTCCGCTCTTCGGGCCATGTTCATTCGTCACGAGAAGGTGCGATCCAGCAGCCGTCCGGCGGCGATGGCCGCTGGTGCCGCTTTCGCCATTGCTTTGCTCGGCGGTGGCGCGGGCAATGCGCTTGCCGCGCCGGCTCGTGCCACGGGCACGCCGGATACCACTTCCGCTGCCAGTTCCACTACCGCTGTCGTTGCCGTCGTCGCGGGCGCGCAGTACACCGTACACGCAGGGCAGTCGCTGAACGATGTCGCGATCGCTATTACGCAGTCGCATGACCGCGCGGTTCTCGCGCGCGCGACGCGCGCATTGTTCGACACGAATCCGGCTGCGTTCATGAATCACGATCCGAGCCGCATGCGTGTGGGCGCGGTGTTGATTGTGCCGGCTCTCGATGCGTCGGGGGCCTTGGCGGCTTCGTCGACTGGGGCCTCGGTGGGGGCGTCCGAGTCCACGGCGGCTGTGCCCGCTTCCGCGCCGACGGCGGCACCTGTCGAGGCGGCGGCCAGCACGGCGAGTGCGGCCAGCGCCGCAGCTCAAGCGACGACGCCAGCCGCATCCGAGGTCTCTGGCGCGGCCAGCGCGGCGGTATCGACTGGCGCGGCGGCGGGGAGCTTGGCTTCGTCCGCGCCAGTGGCCGGTTCGGCGTCCGTGGCGGCGAGTGGCACCCAGGAATGGAGCGGATCGATTCAACCGGCGGCGAGCGCGCCTGCCGGGCAAGCGCCGTCGGCGGCAACCGCTATTGCACCGGCGGCCACAGCCGCGCAGGCGGCTTCGCAGCCGCGTCAGCAGGTGTCGAGTCTGCAGCAACTGCTGGCGCTGAAAAACCGTGTGCTGATGGAATTGCAGAAACACGGTATTGGCGGGGTGCCGGTCGCTTCGGGCCCGAAGCCGACGAGCGCTGCGCAGCCCGCAGCTGCAGGCTCAGCGGCGACAGTGCCCGTGGCGCCGCAGCACGCGAATGCGGCGACGTCGCCGTCGAATGACGGCGGCCTGTCTCAGCGCAATTTGAGCATCGCGGCGGCGGTGGGCGCGGCATTGGTCGTTCTGCTCGCTGCTCTGCGCATGGGTCGCCGCAAGCGCGAAAAGGAGGCTGCGGCGCGGGGTGCCGAGGCAACTGATACCGCAGTGGCGGGATCGGCGGATAACGCCGATTCGCACGATGGCAGCGCGGTGGCAGGGCAGGCAGCGGTCACGGAGGCATCGGACGCGCAAGATCAGGAGCGTGCGCGGCAGGCCGCTGCGGCGGCAGCGGCGGAGCATGCGGCTGCGGAGCGTGAGGCAGCAGAACGGGCAGCGGCAGAAAGCGCGGCCGCAGAACGTGCAGAGGCCGAGCAGCAGGCCGCTGCGGAAAGAGCCGCAGCCGAACAGGCCGCAGACGAGCGAGCAGCAGCAGAGCGAGCAGGAGCCGAGGAACATGCCGCGGCGGAACGCGTGGCAGCGGAACGCGCAGCAGCCGAACAAGCAGCAGCCGAACAGGCAGCGGCCGAACAAGCAGCGGCACGCGTCGCCGCCGAACATGCGGAAGCGGAACGCACAGCAGCAGCGCGCATCGCAGCCGAGCGCGCCGCAGAGGTACAGGCGACACAGCATGCAGGCACGCCCGAACCTACCGCACCGACGGCGCCACTCGCCGGCATCCCGCCGTCCAGCGAAAGCGAGCCGTCCACTGAGCCTCCATCGGTTGCACCGGCCGCCGACGAGACGCTGCGCTCCGCGGCCACGGCCGCCAATCTCGCCGCCGCAGCAGAACTCGGCGCCGACGCGTTGCCGCTGGGGCCGCTCGAACCGGCCATCGGTGCGACGCAGGACGAGAACGCGCATCCCGTGCAATGGGACGAGGAATCAACAAAAAGCCCGACCGCACCGCACACCGCCACGGCCGAACCGCAGTCCCCCCTGAACGTTCCACCCCCAGTGATCGATTTCACGCAACACCAGATCGAACCGCGCGCCACCACGTCGCTCGGTCAGCCGTTAGGCGACATCCCCGTGCCGGCGCAACCCGCGCCGTCCGCGCCGACCGAATTCCCGCGCGACGCCGTCCACGCATTCGGCAGCCTGAACATGCCGCTGCCGCCGCGCATCGAAGTGCCCACCGTCGGCGAAGCGGTGCCGTCCACGTCGCTGTCGACGCAACCGGTCGCATCGCCCGACACGACCGCGCAGCAGGCCTTCGGCGTCCACGGCGCGGACGACGACGCGCCGCACATCGCCGAGCAGATCGCCGCCGGCACAGCGGGTCACGGCGCCGTCGCGGGTCTCGGCGCGGCTGGCTTCGGCGCGCTGAAGCTCGACTTCGACCTCGAGTTGCCGCCGAGCCCCGCCCAGCCGCTGCCGGCCTTCACGCCGGCCGATCTCGCCCGTATCGCGCGCAACAAGCTGGAGTTGGCCGCCGAGTACATCGAGCTCGGCGATCTGGGGGGCGCCCGCGCGCTCATCAACGAAGTGATCGAAGCGAACGATCCAGCCACGCGCACCGAAGCCCGCGCGTTGCTTTCGACCCTCGCGCCGCTGTCGTGAAACGCATCGCATTAGGCGTCCAGTACGACGGCGCCGCGTTCGCTGGATGGCAGTCGCAGCCGCACGGCAACACGGTTCAGGACGAACTCGAACGGGCGCTGCGCGAATTCACGCGCACGCCCGTGCACACGGTGGTCGCCGGCCGCACTGACCGCGGCGTGCATGGCTTGGGCCAGGTCGTACATTTCGACACCGAACTCGACCGCGTCGATATCTCCTGGGTGCGCGGCCCGAACGCGTTTCTGCCGAAGACGATCGGGGTGCAATGGGCCAAGCCGATGCCCGACGATTTTCACGCGCGGTTTTCGGCATTCGAGCGGACCTATTACTACGTGCTGTACGTCAGTCCGGTTCGCTCACCGATGCTCACGACCCGCGCCGGCTGGGTGCACACGCCACTCGACGTCGACGCGATGCGCTCGGCCGCGGAGCACCTGATCGGCGAGCACGACTTTTCGGCCTTTCGTTCGTCGCAATGCCAGTCGAAGACGCCGTTCAAGCATCTGTACCAGATCGACGTCAAACGACAGGGTAACTTCGTGCATTTCCGCTTTCGCGCGAACGCGTTCCTGCATCACATGGTGCGCAACGTGATGGGCTGTCTGATCGAAATCGGCAGCGGCCGCCGCCCGGCCGCGTGGATGGCCGACGTGCTCGCGAGCCGCAGCCGCGACTGCGCGGCGCCCACCTTTATGCCCGACGGCCTGTATCTCGCGCAAGTGGGCTATCCTGAGCAATTCGGCGTGCCCGACCCGGCGACGGGCAGCGTGCCGTGGAGCAGCGTATGGACAGAACAACCGGAAACATGAAAGCCGCAGAGACCCCCGCCAACCAGGCCCACGCCACCGCCTTGCAAAGTGTGCCGCATCGCACGCGCATCAAGCTGTGCGGACTGTCGCAGCCCGCCGACATCGCACACGCGATCGACCTCGGCGCCGACGCCATCGGCCTGGTGTTCTATCCGCCGAGCGCGCGCTCGGTGAGCGTCGCGCAAGCGGTCGAACTCGTGCACGACATGCCGCCGTTCGTGTCGGTCGTCGGCCTGTTCGTCAACGCGACGCCGGACTGGGTCCAGGAAGTCGCGAGCAATGTGAACCTGGCGATGTTGCAGTTCCACGGCGACGAGACGCCGGAACAGTGCGAGACGCTCGCCGGCGTTGCGGGTTTGCCTTGGTTGCGTGCGCTGCGGGTCGCGGCGGATACTCGATCGGCCGATTTGGTAAAATCGGCGTTCAACTATTCAGCAGCCAGTGGTCTTCTGTTCGACACCCATGTCGAAGGCTACGGCGGCGGCGGGAAGGTTTTCGATTGGTCACTTATTCCAGCAGAGCTCGCGCATCGGGCCGTTTTGAGTGGTGGGTTGAACACGCAAAACGTCAGTGATGCGATCCATCGCGTGCGCCCGTACGCGGTCGATGTCTCGAGCGGCATCGAAGTGCCGGGCGCCCGGGGCGTGAAAGATCACGCCCGGATGGCGGCGTTCGTACGCGCGGTGCGCGCCGCGGACGCTGAATGATTCAGGCTCGCGGGCGCTTTCCGATGAAAGCCGCGAGCCATCCTGAGAAGAGTGATCACCATGTACAACTTGCCTGACGAAAGGGGCCACTTCGGCCAGTTTGGCGGCGTGTTCGTAGCCGAAACGCTGTTTTCCGCACTCGACGAGTTGCGCGAAGCGTACGAGAAATATCAGAAAGACCCGGAATTCGTCGCCGAATACGAGCGCGAACTGAAGTATTTCGTGGGTCGCCCCTCCCCGATTTATCACGCACAGCGCTGGAGCGAATTGCTCGGGGGCGCCCAGGTTTATCTGAAGCGTGAAGACCTGAATCACACCGGCGCGCACAAGATCAACAACGTGATCGGCCAGGCGCTGCTCGCCAAGCGCATGGGCAAGCCGCGCGTGATCGCTGAAACCGGTGCCGGTCAGCACGGCGTGGCCACGGCGACGATCTGCGCGCGCTTCGGCATGGAGTGCGTGGTCTACATGGGCGCCGAGGACGTACGCCGCCAGGCCGCCAACGTGTACCGCATGAAGCTGCTCGGCGCGACCGTCGTGCCGGTCGAATCGGGTTCGCGCACGCTGAAGGATGCGCTGAACGAAGCGATGCGCGACTGGGTCACCAACGTCGAAAATACGTTCTACATCATCGGCACGGTTGCGGGTCCGCATCCGTATCCGATGATGGTTCGCGACTTCCAGCGTGTGATCGGCGACGAGTGCCGCGTGCAGATGCCCGAACTCGCTGGTCGCCAGCCGGATGCGGTCATCGCATGTGTTGGCGGCGGTTCGAATGCAATGGGTATCTTTTATCCGTACATCGATGACAAATCCGTGCAGTTGATTGGTGTCGAAGCGGCCGGCGACGGCATCGAAACGGGTCGCCACGCGGCTTCACTGATCGGCGGCAGCCCCGGTGTGTTGCACGGCAATCGTACGTATCTGCTGCAGGATGAAGATGGCCAGATCATCGAGACGCATTCGGTATCGGCAGGTCTCGACTATCCGGGCGTCGGCCCCGAGCACGCGTGGCTAAAAGAGAGCAACCGCGCGCAATATGTCGGCATCACCGATGAAGAAGCGTTGAAGGCGTTCCACGACTGCTGCCGCATCGAGGGCATTATTCCTGCGCTGGAGTCGAGCCACGCGCTCGCGTACGCCACCAAGCTCGCGCCGACCTTGTCGAAAGACAAGATCCTGCTGGTCAACCTGTCGGGCCGCGGCGACAAGGACATGCACACGGTCGCCGAGCGATCGGGTATCCAGTTCTGAGCGCGGCGATGCGCGACGAGTTCGACGAGCCGCAGCCGGCGATTGAAACCACGAATCCGGCCGCCAAACTACCGGCCGCCGCGGCATCTGCACCGCTGCTTGCGCAAGTGCCGGCCGGCATTCAGCTGTTGAACCGCGATTTTCTGACCGATGTAGCGAACATTCCCGACGGGTCGATCGACCTGATCGTCTGCGATCCGCCTTACGGACTGGGGAAGGACTATGGCAACGACTCGGACATGCGCACGGGCGAGGAATTTCTCGTCTGGACGCGTGGCTGGCTCGATCTGGCTGTCCCGAAGCTCAAGCCGTCGGGTTCGCTGTACATTTTCTGCACCTGGCAATACGCGCCGGAAATCTTCAGTTTTCTGAAGACGAAACTCGTGATGATTAACGAGATCATCTGGGACCGGCGCGTGCCGAGTATGGGCGGCACCACGCGCCGCTTCACGTCGGTGCACGACAACATCGGTTTTTTCGCGGTGTCGAAGGACTATTTCTTCGATCTCGATCCGGTGCGCATCCCGTACGACGCAGTCACGAAGAAGGCGCGTTCGCGAAAGTTGTTCGAAGGAAGCAAGTGGTTGGAGCTTGGCTATAATCCGAAGGATGTCTGGTCGGTCTCGCGTCTGCATCGGCAACATGCCGAGCGCGTCGCGCATCCGACCCAGAAACCTCTGGAAATCGTCGAGCGGATGGTGCTGTCCAGTTGCCCGAAGGGCGGCCGCGTGCTCGACCCGTTCATGGGCAGCGGCACCACCGCAGTCGCTTGCGTCCGTCATCAGCGCGAATTCGTCGGCTATGAGATCAACGAGAGCTATTGCGCGATAGCGCGCGAGCGCGTCAGCGCCGCCGCTACGCCTGCTGCGCCGCGTCGGACTCGAGCGAAGCCGAAAATGCAGCCGTCGACCGCAGTGCAGTGAAAAGAGCGAAATATGCCGCTAATTCCGCCTAAAGGTGTGCGGCGATGATCGCGCAGTAGCCCTAATTCGAGAATACTTCCATGTCCCGTATCAAGAACACGTTTGCCGCGCTGTCCGCCCAAGGTAAAAAAGGCTTGATTCCGTTCATGACCGCTGGCGATCCGGACCCGGCTCGCACGGTCGAATTCATGCACGCGCTCGCCGCCGGCGGCGCCGATGTGATTGAACTCGGCGTGCCGTTTTCCGATCCGATGGCCGACGGTCCGGTGATCCAGCAGTCGTCCGAACGCGCTCTCGCAAAGGGCGTGTCGCTGCGCCACGTGCTGGCCGACGTCAAACGCTTCCGGGAAGCCGACGACAAAACCCCCGTTGTGCTGATGGGCTATGCGAACCCTATCGAGCGAATGGGCGCCGAGGCCTTTGCGAAAGCCGCGAAGGAAGCCGGTGTCGACGGCGTGCTGGTGGTCGATTATCCGCCTGAAGAATGCGCTAACTTCGCTGAACAGATGCAGTCTGCCGGTATCGATCCGATCTTTTTGCTCGCGCCGACTTCGACGGACGAACGTATCGCCGAAGTCGGCCGGATCGCCAGCGGCTACGTCTACTATGTGTCGCTAAAAGGGGTCACCGGCGCCGCGAATCTGGACGTTTCCAGCATCGCGAGTAAAATCCCGGCCATCAAGTCGCGCGTCCCCCTGCCAGTGGGCGTCGGTTTCGGCATTCGCGACGCGCAAACGGCGCGTGCGGTGGGCGAGGTGGCCGATGCCGTCGTGATCGGCAGCCGTATCGTTCAATTGCTCGAACAGGCAGCGCCTGACGCCGCTGCCGAGACGCTCAGGCGTTTCGTTGCTGAAGTGCGCGAGGCGCTCGATAGCGTCGCGACTGCCCGATAACAGTTATTTTTGTCGCGGTAACGTGAGCGGCGGGCTCGTCCCGCCGTTCGCGCGACTGCTGACCCAGAAGGATTCCCCATGAGCTGGCTCGATAAGCTGCTGCCGCCAAAAATCAAACAAACCGACCCGAAGAACCGCAAGGGAATTCCGGAAGGCCTGTGGATCAAGTGCCCGTCGTGCGAAGCCGTGCTGTATCGCAACGACGTGGAGGCCAATCTGCATGTGTGTCCGAAATGCGACCATCACATGCGCATCGGCGCGCGTGAGCGGCTGGACAGCCTGCTCGACCCTGAAGGCCGCTACGAAATCGGCCAGGAAATCGTTCCGGTCGACGCGCTGAAGTTCAAAGATAGCCGCAAGTATCCTGAGCGCATCAAAGAGGCGATGGACGAAACGGACGAGACCGATGCAATGGTCGTGATGGGCGGCGCGATTCACACGCTGCCGGTCGTCGTGGCGAACTTCGAGTTCTCGTTCATGGGCGGCTCGATGGGGTCGGTGGTCGGCGAGCGTTTCGCGCGCGGCGCACAGAACGCGCTCGAACAGAAAGTGCCGTTCATCTGCGTCACCGCTTCGGGCGGTGCGCGGATGCAGGAAAGCCTGCTGTCGCTGATGCAGATGGCGAAGACCACCGCGATGCTCACGAAGCTGGCCGAAGCCAAGCTGCCGTTCATCTCGGTGCTGACCGACCCGACGATGGGCGGCGTGTCCGCGAGTTTCGCGTTTCTCGGCGACGTCGTGATCGCCGAGCCCAAGGCGCTGATCGGCTTTGCCGGCCCGCGCGTGATCGAACAGACTGTGCGCGAGAAATTGCCGGAAGGCTTCCAGCGCGCCGAGTTCCTGCTGCAAAAGGGCGCGATCGACATGATCGTCGATCGTCGCAAGCTGCGCGAAGAGATCGCGCAATTGCTGGCGCTGTTGAGCCATCAGCCGGCGGACGCGGTCGCGTAAGAACCGGGCACCGAAGCAATCAAGAAAATAGCGCGCCGCGTGAGCAATCAAGCGGCGCGCTGTCATTTCCGGGATAATTACGGTCGCCTGCGATGCCGTTTCGCGGTTTATGCGCACAAACCCGGCCTCCACCCATGACCGGCGACCCGCGACCCGGACCGCAACCGCCTGACCAGCACCCTTCGCAGCACTGCAGAACCGAACTACCGCGACTCACTCAAGATTCACCCGATGACGACATTCCCCACCCTCGACGCGTGGCTCACGCACCTTGAATCCGCGCATCCGGTCGGCATCGACATGGGTTTGAGCCGCATCTCCCAGGTACGCGATGCGATGCAGCTCTCGTTCGCGTGCCCGATCATCACGGTCGGCGGCACGAACGGCAAAGGCTCGACCTGCGCGATTCTCGAAGCGATTCTGCTGCGCGCGGGCTACACCGTCGGCTGCCACACGTCGCCGCATCTGCTGTCGTTCAACGAGCGGGCGCGCATCAACGGCGCAATGGCGAGCGACGCAGATCTGCTGCCGCACTTCGAAGCGGTCGAAGCCGCGCGCCAGAGCCTGGCCAAACCGGTTTCGCTGACCTACTTCGAATTCACGACGCTGGCGATCATGAGCTTGTTCGCGTCGCGCGGCCTCGACGCGGTGATTTTCGAGGTCGGCCTCGGCGGGCGTCTCGACGCGGTCAATATCCTCGATACCGACTGCGCGATCATCACCAGCATCGACATCGATCACACCGACTATCTCGGCGACACGCGCGAGAAAATCGCCTTCGAAAAGGCCGGTATCTTCCGCCCCGGCAAGCCGGCAATCTGTGCGGACCCGGTGCCGCCGCAATCGCTGATCGATCACGCGGAAAAGATCGGCGCGCAATTCTGGCTGTTCGGCCGCGACTTCCGTTACGAAGGCCAAGCCGGCAGCGAGCGTCAGCAGTGGAGCTACGTCGGACCGACGCTGCGGCGCTCGGCGCTCGCCTATCCGTCGCTGCGCGGCGCGAATCAGCTAATCAACACGTCGGCGGCGCTGGCCGGGCTCGAAGCATTGCGCGACCGTCTGCCGGTGTCGGCGCAGGACATTCGGCTCGGCATCGCCAACGTCGATCTGCCGGGCCGCTTCCAGGTGCTGCCGGGCAAGCCGTCCATCGTGCTCGATGTCGGCCACAACCCGCATGCCGCCGCGGTGCTTGGGCAGAATCTCGGCAACATGGGCTTTTTTCCGTACACGTACGCCGTGTTCGGTGCGATGCGCGACAAGGACATCGCCGGCGTGCTCAGTCATCTGAAAGGCGAGATCGATCACTGGTGCGTGACCGATCTGCCGACCCCGCGCGCCGCGTCCGCGCAAGAGCTGGAAACCGCATTGCGCGAGCTAGGCGTGGACGACAGCGCCGACAGCAGCGTCACGCGTTACGCGACGCCGGCAGAGGCTTTCCAGGACGCGCTAAAACGTGCGTCAGAGAATGATAGAATCGTGGTTTTCGGCAGTTTCTATACGGTAGCGGGTGTGATGGCCTACCGGAAATCGCAGCAACACTGAGCGGGCGCCAGGCTCGAACCAAGCGATTCATGGGAATTTTCTCGTTCGGCAAGAAAGACGACGCGCCCAGCCGGCGCGGCGCAAACACCAGTTCCAATCGGTCCGCCCGCGGTGAGCGCGTCGAGCGGCGTACCCGCCGCACCGAGCGCACCGTCGATGCAGATGCAATGCTGCTCGACCCCACGCTGCCGGAAAAGCAGCGCGCGCGCCGCCGGCTCGTCGGCGCAATCGCACTGGTCGTCGCGGCGGTAATCATTCTGCCGATGGTGCTGGATTCGCACCCAAAGCCCGTCACCGACGACATCTCGATCGACATTCCTAGCCGGCCAGCGCCGAGGCTCTCCAGATCCACCGCCAACGAAGACATGCAAGCTGGCGTCGCGCCGGACAATCCGCCGGCCGCTGACAGCGGCATCGCGGCGTCCAGCCTCGCACCGGCAGCAACCGCGGCATCCGCGGCGACAACGGCGGCGGCCCCTGCCTCTGCCGCGAAACCAACACAATCGACTCAATCGACCGCAGCGAAACAGGGCACGGCCCCGTCCGTCGCCACCGGCACCGTTACCGCCGCGACGCCGAAGCCCGCCGCGAAGCCGCAAACGCAGTCACTTGCTGCCAACACCATTCCCGCCGCGCCCGCCAAACAGACGAAACCCCCCGCCGCCGCACCGTCGGCATCGACTGACGACGACGCGAATCCGGCCACCGCCAGCGCCGACGCGAACTCCGGCACGCCGGCCTCGCCGCCGGGCAACCGTTTCGCGGTGCAACTCGGCGCCTTCTCGAACGAAGCGAATGCGCGCAATTGGGCCGCAAAGTTGAAAGCGGCGGGCGTGCCCACATATACCGAGCACCGGAAGCAAGCCGACGGTTCGACGCTGACATTGCTGCGTGCGGGCCCGTTCGCCGACCGCGCCGCGGCCACCGCCGCTGTCGCGAAGGTCCGCGAGGCGGGCCTCGTGTCGGGCTCGAACGGCGGCAGCGCACAGTAAGCGAGTGATGTTCACTGCCTTCGACTACGCTGTAATGGCGGTGATCGGTTTGTCGGCGCTGCGAGGCGCCTGGCGCGGTTTGCTGTCGGAAGTGTTTGGTTTGATCGGCTGGGTCGCGGCGTTTTTCGTCGCCTGCGAGTTCGTCGGCTACGTGGTCCCGTACATCCCGTCCACCTGGCCGGGCGGCGCGTTGACGCAGTGGCTGCTGGCTTTTTCGCTCGTGGTGATCGGCGTAGTGCTGGTCGCGAGCGTGGTGAGCGCGCTGCTAAGCCGTCTCGTGCAGGTCACGGGCCTGGGCGGTGCGGACCGCTCGCTCGGTTTGATGTTCGGCCTCGTCCGCGGGGTCGTTCTGGTGCTGATTCTGGTCGCCCTCGCAGGCTTGACCGAACTGCCCAAAGAGGAATTCTGGCGCAACGCGCTGCTTCGTCCATATGCGGTTGCGGGCGTACGCGCAATGAAACCGCTGCTCCCCGGGGCGCTCGCCGCTTACGTCCATGTGGACGATCTTGGCGCCCCGAGCAACGCGCAACAGGACTCCGGCGCATACCGGCTGCCATGACGGCGTAGCGCGTCCCGTCGCATCGAAGCGCGGGCGCGAGCATAGGCACCGGTCGCCATCACGAATTTTGTACCTTTGAAGGACATGCCATGTGCGGCATCGTAGGCGTAGTTTCCCACTCCCCGGTCAACCAGCTGATCTATGACAGCCTGCTGCTGCTGCAGCATCGCGGTCAGGACGCCGCCGGCATCGCGACGGCGAACGGCAGCAATTTCCACATGCACAAGGCCAACGGCATGGTGCGCGACGTGTTCCGCACGCGCAACATGCGTAGCCTGCCGGGCACGACCGGCATCGGCCAGGTCCGTTACCCGACCGCCGGTTCGGCGTCGAGCGAAGAAGAGGCGCAGCCGTTCTACGTGAACGCGCCGTTCGGCATCATCCTCGCGCACAACGGCAACCTGACCAACTGGCAGCAACTGAAAGATGAGATGTTCCGCATCGATCGCCGCCACGTGAACACCAATTCCGATACCGAAGTGCTGCTCAACGTGTTCGCGCACGAATTGCAACTGTCGAGTTCGGGTCTGCAACTCGATCCGGCCGCGCTGTTCAAGGCGGTATCGGGCGTGCATCGGCGGGTGCGCGGTTCTTACGCGATCGTCGCGCTGATCGCCGGCTACGGTCTGCTCGGCGTCCGCGACCCGTTCGGTATTCGCCCACTGTGCCTCGGCAAGCTGGAAACGGCTGAAGGCGTCGAGTGGATGCTGGCGTCGGAATCGGTGGCGATCGAAGGCATTGGTTTCGAATTCGTGCGCGACGTGCAGCCGGGCGAGGCGGTTTTCATCGACGCGGAAGGCCAACTGCATTCGCAGCAGTGCGCGACGGCTCCGAGCCTGAACCCCTGCATCTTCGAACTCGTGTATCTGGCGCGTCCGGATTCGGTGCTCGACGGCGTGCCGGTCTACAACGTGCGTCTGCGCATGGGTGACTACCTCGCCGAGAAGATCAAGCGCGAGCTGCCCGACGTCGCGATCGACGTCGTGATGCCGATTCCCGACTCGTCGCGCCCGGCCGCGATGCAGGTCGCGAAGAAGCTGGGCGTCGAGTATCGCGAGGGCTTCTTCAAGAACCGCTATGTAGGCCGTACCTTCATCATGCCGGGCCAGGCGGTGCGCAAGAAGTCGGTGCGCCAGAAGCTGAACGCGATGAACATCGAGTTCAAGGGCAAGAACGTGCTGATCGTCGACGACTCGATCGTGCGCGGCACGACGTCGCACGAAATCGTGCAGATGGCGCGCGATGCGGGCGCGAACAAGGTGATTTTCGCGTCGGCGGCGCCGCCGGTGAAATTCCCGAACGTCTACGGCATCGACATGCCGACGCGCGGCGAACTGGTCGCGCACGGCCGCTCGGACGAGGAAGTCGCGCGCATGATCGGCGCGGATCACCTCGTGTACCAGGACGTCGACGCGCTGAAGCAGGCGGTGCGCGATATCAACCCGGCGCTGAAGGCGTTCGAGGCTTCGTGCTTCGACGGCAACTACGTGACCGGCGACATCACGACCGAGTACCTCGACCGCATCGAAAGCGCGCGCCTCGCGCCGTCGTCGCAATCGGATCGCGATGCCGCGAGCGAAGCGATCGACGGTGGCGGCCCGGCGCGTTCGCAGCTGCATCTGCAACTGTCGGTGGGTTGAGCGCACACACCGCACCTTTCCGCACACGAAGCCCGCTTATGCCGACGCAAAGCGGGCTTTTTTGTTGCTGCCTCATTTAGCCGCCGAGGCAGCGACCGACTCCTGGAGACCAGACCCAACATGGACGACTCCCTGAACCTCGACTTCGACACGCTGGCCGTCCGCTCGGGCACCGCGCGCAGCGACTTCAACGAGCACTCGGAAGCGATCTTCCTGACCTCGAGCTTCGTGTTCGCGAGCGCCGCGGAAGCCGCCGAGCGCTTCAGGAACTCCGAAGACTATTTCACGTACTCGCGCTTCTCAAATCCGACCGTCTCGATGTTCCAGGACCGGCTGGCCGCGCTCGAAGGCGGCGAGGCCTGTATCGCGACGGCGTCGGGGATGGCCGCGATCATGTCGGTCGTGATGTCGACGTTGCAGGCGGGCGACCACCTCGTGAGCTCGCGGGCGCTATTCGGCTCGACGCTCGGCATGTTTTCGCAGATCTTCAGCAAGTTCGGCATCACGACTACCTTCGTCGATCCGACCGATTTGAACGCGTGGAACGAAGCGGTGCGTCCCGAAACGAAGATGTTCTTCCTCGAAACGCCTTCCAACCCGCTGACCGAGGTTTCGGATATCGAAGCGATCGGCAGGATCGCGAAGGCCGCGAATGCGCTGTTCGTCGTCGATAACTGCTTCTGCAGCCCGGCGTTGCAGCAGCCGCTGAAACTGGGCGCGGACGTCGTCATGCATTCGGCGACCAAGTTCCTCGACGGCCAGGGCCGTGTGCTCGGCGGCGCGCTGGTCGGTTCGAAGCAATTCATCATGGAAAAGGTGTTTCCGTTCGTGCGCAGTGCCGGGCCGACGCTGTCCGCGTTCAACGCGTGGGTACTGTTGAAAGGCATGGAAACGCTGTCGCTGCGTGTCGAAAAGCAGTCGGCGAATGCGCTCGAAATCGCGCGCTGGCTCGACTCGCATCCGGCCATCAATCGCGTGTTCTATCCGGGACTCGAATCGCATCCGCAGCATGCGCTCGCGATGCGTCAGCAGAAGTCGGGCGGCGCGATCGTGTCGTTCGAACTGAAGGGCGACACGCCCGAACAGATGCGTGCGAACGCATGGCGCGTGATCGACGGCACGAAGGTCTGTTCGATCACCGGCAACCTGGGCGACACGCGTACGACGATCACGCATCCGGCGACGACCACGCACGGCCGCATCACACCCGAAGCGCGCGCGGCGGCGGGCATCAGCGAAGGTCTGATCCGGCTTGCGGTGGGGCTCGAAAACGCGGGAGATATCCGTGCGGATCTGCAGCGTGAGTTAAAAGGCTGACCGGACCTTCGCCGCCCTCAGTGCCGCAGCGCGCGCCACTGCCCGGGCGCCAGCCCAAAACGCCGCGTAAATGCGTGCGTGTAAGCGCTCTGATCGCCGAAGCCGATGTCGAGCGCGATATCGGTCAACGAAAGACGTGGGTCCGCGAGCAGCGTGATCGACGTGTCGAGCCGCAG
Source organism: Paraburkholderia sp. BR10954 (assembly GCF_040965775.1). NCBI lineage: Bacteria > Pseudomonadati > Pseudomonadota > Betaproteobacteria > Burkholderiales > Burkholderiaceae > Paraburkholderia > Paraburkholderia sp. BR10954. Next base: position 116,614 of record NZ_JBFRCK010000003.1, on the reverse strand, counting down.
CCGCTGCAAATAGCGATGCGGTGTCTCGCCGAACGCATCGGTAAACAGTTGGTGAAAACGCCGCATGCCGAAGCCGCAGTGCGCGGCGAGGTCGGCGATCTTCAGCGGCTCGGACAGATGCGCGCGCAGCCAGCGGTCGATGCGCGCGAAATCGAGCCGAACGCCTTCGCTCTGCGCACCGGCGAGCGCCCCGGAATCGACGACCAGCGCGGCGCCCAGACGTGCGGCGGCATCCCAATGGAAGCGACGATGACCGAAAGCATCGTCTTGCGCTTCGCCCACGCCGCCCGCCGCATGCGCGGCAATCGTGTGGACGAGTTGCGCGAGCGCTGGATCGACGGCCACGGCTCGCGCGCGCTCGAACAGCCGCTCGGGCACCGCCAGCGACGCCGCGGGCAAATCGAGTACGAGCTGCCGGTTGGTGCCGACGCCCGAATATTCGTGCCGCGCGCCGGCCGGGATCAGCCATGCGGAGCCGGCGTCGATCTGCTCCGCGACGCCGTTCACCGCCATCACCATCGCGCCGTCGAGCCCCAGCACGACCTGGTGGAAGTCGTGCACGTCCGACGCTTCGATCGCGCCATAGCCGCGCAGCGAAACGTTAGGGGCGGTGACGGCGGCGTGGCTCATAACAACACTTAGGTGCAGCTCAGACTGCGAGCAGTTCGACTTCGAACACGAGCGTCGCGTTCGGCGGAATCACGCCGCCCGCGCCGCGCACGCCGTAGCCGAGTTGCGGCGGAATGGTCAGCTTGCGCTTGCCGCCGATCTTCATGCCTTGCACGCCTTCGTCCCAGCCCTTGATGACCATGCCGCCGCCCAGCACGAACGCGAACGGGTCATTGCGGTCCTTGCTCGAATCGAACTTCTGGCCGTCGGTCAGCCAGCCCGTGTAGTGCACGGTCACGGTCTTGCCGGCGACGGCTTCGGCGCCGGTGCCTTCCACGAGGTCTTCGTACTTCAGGCCGGATTCGGTCGTCACAGTCGACATGCGTTGCTCCTCAGATCAAAAAACGTAAAAGCGACATTGTAGGCGCGTTGACGCCGATCGCCGAATCTTGTCCGGTTTCGCGCATGGCATGCGGATTGCGGCGCGCCTCGCGGTTCGGCCTGGACTGGTCGGTCGGAACCGGATGCCTATAATGAGGCTTCCCCCATCATCCAGCACTGCCTGAGAGGACTCGATCGTGACTACGTCACCCACCGGGACTGCTGGCGCCCAGCCGGCGTCGGCCGGCTTCGTCATCTCCGAACGCGGCGCGCTGCTGCGCGCAGAAACCGCGTTGTTCATGCGCGATCATGTGCTGTCGCTGGTGTCGCACGACCTGCGCGGTCCGTTGAATGCGATTCATAGCTGGGCTTACGTGCTCGAGCGCAAGCTCGACGCGAACGATCCCAACTCGCAGCGCGCGATCACCGGCATTCGCAGCGGCGTCGATCAGCAGGTGAAGCTGCTCGAGACGATCGTCGATACGACGCGCTCCGAAACGAAATCGCTCGTGCTCACGTATGAACCTTTTCCGCTGCATCCGCTGCTCGCCGAAACCGTCGAGGAAGTCCGCGCCGGCCTCGCCCGCGCGCGCGGCGTCGAAGTGCGGCTCGACTCGCAGATCGCCACCGAGCAACTGAACGGCGACCGCAGTCGTCTCGCCGCCGCGCTGTGGCTGATGCTGACGTTCGCCGTCGAAGCGAGCGCGCGGGGCGCCGAAGTCGCACTGGCCGCGCGGGCGGACAACGGCACATGGCATGCGAGCGTCGCGTACGAGCCGAACGAGGCCGCGTTGAACGACGCCGCGCTGCCGCATGTGCTCGAAGCGTTCGCGCGCAAGCAGGCGGGCGAGCCGCGCGAGGCGAAGCGCATCGCGTGGGTGTTCGCGTTGTGCAAGCGCGTCGCGGAGGCGCATGGCGGCAGCTTCGAGCAAAGCGATTCGACGGAAGCGGGCAGCGTCACCGCGACGCCCGCCACGCTCATGCTGCGCGTGCCGTTCAGCGCGACGGTGCCGAAATGAGCGTCGCGCGCGAATGCGTTCGCGCACAATAAATATTTCATAGAGCTTTCAACCCTATACTGACAACTTTTGTTGCCGGAGCCCGTCGCTTTGATACAGGTTGTCGCCCTCGTCGGTGCAATGTTTCTGGTTGCACTCAATGGCTTTTTCGTCGCTGCCGAATTCGGTCTGGTCAAACTCCGGCAGACCCGCGTGCAAAGCCTCGCCACCCAGCATGGCATGCGCGGCCGTCTGCTCGCGAAGGTGCACGGACAGCTCGACGCATATCTGTCGGCGTGTCAGCTTGGCATCACGCTCGCGTCGCTCGGGCTCGGCTGGATCGGCGAGCCGGCTTTCGCGCAACTGCTGATGCCCCTCTTCTCGTTGATTGGCGTCGAGTCCGAGAGGCTGACCCACGGCATTTCGCTGTTCTTCGCGTTTTCGTGCATTTCGTTCCTGCATATCGTGGTCGGCGAGCTCGCGCCGAAGTCTCTGGCGATCCGCGAGGCGGAGAAAATTTCGTTGTGGGCCGCAACACCGCTGTACGGTTTCTACTGGGCGATGTACCCCGCCATCTGGTTGCTCAACACGAGCGCGAACACGGTGCTGAAGGCCGCGGGCCTCGATACCGACCACGGCCACGACTCGCATTACTCGACCGAGGAACTCAAGCTGATCCTGCGCGGCCGCCGCGCGAACGTCGCGAGCGAACTCGGTTCGTCGAGCGGCGCGTACAGCCAGGACGAATGGAACACGATCGCGCATTCGCTCGACTTCTCGCGTATGACGGTATCGGACCTGATGCGGCCGTCGCATGAAATGGTCTGCCTGCGGCGCGATCTGCCGCTGCGCGAGAACATGCAGGTGGTCGCGCGGCACCGCTTCAGCCGCTATCCGCTGTTCGAGGATGCCGCGGGCCAACGCGTGGCCGGCATGATCCATCTGAAGGACCTGCTGCTCGCGCGTCAGGCGGGCAGCACGCTCGAAGACCTGTCGCGCTACGTGCGCCCCGTGCAGTACGTGAAACCGGACATGCCGGCGCTCGAACTGTTCCGGCGCTTTCGCAAAGGCGCGCCGCACTTCGCGCTGGTCGGCCACAAGAACGAAAAACCGATCGGCTTCCTGACGCTCGACAACCTGCTCGGCGCGCTGGTCGGACAGATCCACGACGAGTTCCGCCAGGGCGACGCCGACTGGACCCGCATGGACGACGGCACGCTGATGGGCAAGGGCAGCTTGCCGGTGGTGTCGCTCGAACGGGCGCTGGGTATCGACATCGATGAGGGCAAGGCCGAGTCCGTGGGCGGCCTCGTGATCCAGGCACTCAACGATCTGCCCGGCGAAGGGCAGCGCGTCGAATTCGAAGACTTCGACGTGGTGGTCAAGAAGATGAAGGGACCGCGCATCGTGCTGGTGCGCGTGTATCCGAAGGTGTTCGACGACGAGGGCGGTTGAGGCCCGAGCCGACCCGAAGCCTCAACCCTGTTCATCCGCCTCAGCTTCGAGGCACCCCATCCTCCACCAGCACCGCGACCGGCATCGCGGCGAGCGCGTCGCGCAGATGCAACAGCCCGTGATCGTCGACTTTCGGCGCGGCGGGGCTCAGCCAGTCGAACAGCGCGCGCGCCGACAGATCGGGCGGCATTTCGACGGCCGTATCCGCCCATTGCGCCGGCTCGACGAGCGGCAGATCGGCATCGTCGCCAAGCAAGCCCGCCGCCAACCGGCTGGCGATCACTACGGCCCACGCATTGCCGTGGCGCCGCGCAAACGCGATCACATTCGACGCATGCGCGCCGCGCACCGTGAGCGGCAGATACGTGCCCTGACTCAGCAACTCCGGCAGATGCGTGCGCAGCGCCAACACGCGTTGGATCACCGCGAGCTTCACGCGTCCGTCGCGCCAGTCCGCGAGGAATTCCGACGGCGGCGTTTGCGCTTGGGGCAGCCACGCCTCGCGTTTCGCGAAATCGGCGGGCCGCCGATTGTCCGGATCGACGAGGCTGAAGTCCCACAGCTCGGTGCCTTGGTAAAGATCGGGGATTCCGGGTGACGCAAGACGCAGCACCGTCTGCTGCAGACTGTTGAGCGCGCCCGCGCGGCCAATCCGCTCGACGAACGTCGACAGCTCCTTTAGAAAGGCGTCGCGCCGCTGCGGCGCGAGGATGCCGAACAGGAACTCGCGGCAGCCGGCTTCGTAGGCTTCATCGGGGGCGAGCCAGCTGGTTTGCAGCTTCGCCTCGCGCAGCTCCTTCAACTGCCATTGCGCGACGCGTTCGGCCAGCTCCTTGACGCCGGCTTCGTCGTCGGCACGCAGATCGGGCGGCCAACAACCCACCAGCGTCTGGTACAGCATATCCTCGGCGGCGGGTCCGGGAGCCCATGCGTCGCTCTTGTCCTGGCTCACGCTGCTGATCGGCGTGCCGTCGAGCGCGCGACGCTGCGGCGCGTTCAACGTCGACCAGGAACGCAGCGTCGCGCCCCATTCGTCGGCGATCTCACTCAACACCGCGAGCCGCGCGCGCACGTCTTCACCGCGCTTGTGATCGTGCGTGGCGGTCGCCAGCATCGCATGCGGAAAACGTTGCGCGCGCTCGAGATTGCCCGCATGAAACTGCTCGACCGACAGCGCGAACTCGCCCGGGTCCGAGCCCACTTCGTTGCGCGACAGCAGGCGACCATAGCGATAGCAGGCGGTGTCTTCGATCGCCTTCGCGGCGAGCGGCGCGGTCAGCTGCGAAAACAGCGTTTGCGCGCTGCGCCGCGACGATCCCGCATGCGGCGGCGCTCCACCGCCCTGCGCCTGCTGCTGCGACTGCGCGCCGGGCCGCGCGGGCGGCGCCTCTTCTGCGCTGCCGCCGAGCCATGCATTTACGCGCTCGAGCGCCGCGTCGTCCGAGCGCGGCAGCGAAGCGCGCGCGCCCGCGAGCGCCTGCTCGAAATAGACGTTGTCGGCGGCGCTGCGCAGTCCGCCCAGCGGATACATGCGGTACACGGGGAAATGCACGACCAGTTCGGTCAGCACGCGGCGCAGCGCCGGGTACGTGAAGTCGCGCGTGCTCAGCGAATCGCGTGCGATCCGATGCAGCGCGCGCGCCGCGCGGTCCAGTTCCGCCGAGAAGTTTTCCGCGAGAATCTTGCGCCGTGCCGCGTGCGCTTCATCGGCGAAGCGCGCGCTGCGGCCGGTCAGTTCGGCCCACGTGTTGGCGAGCGGCTCGGCGCCGGCCGGATCGTGCAGCAGCGCGCCGACGTCGCTCATGAAGTCGTAGCCGGTCGTACCGTCGACGGGCCAGTCGTCGCGCAACGGCTCGCCGCGGCCGAGAATCTTTTCGACCACCACGTACGGCGCGGTGTCGCGCAACTCGCTGAGCCGCTGGCGCAAACGCTGGCAGTATTCGCGCGGCTCGGCGAGCCCGTCGATATGATCGATCCGCAAGCCGTCGATGAGCCCTTCGCGGTAGAGGCGAAAGATCAGCGCATGCACCGCCTCGAACACCTCGGGCCGCTCGACGCGCACGGCGGCGAGCGTCGATATGTCGAAGAAGCGCCGCCAGTTCACTTCGTCGGAGGCGGTGCGCCACCACGCGAGCCGGAAATGCTGCCGCTCGATCAGCCGATGCAGCCGGTCGCGCGTGACCGGATCTTGCGGCGCGTAAGTCTCCAGCACGAACTCGATCGCCGACGCACCTTCGCGCGCGACGAACTCGCGCAGCGCGTCGCGCGCTTCGGCGGCGCGCGGCTGATCGGCGGGCTGCGTCGTGAGTCCGTGAAAGCGATTGGCGAGCGCGCTCAGATCGGCGCGGTCGGCGCCTTGCAGGATCGCCGCGTAATCGACCGGGCAGACCGGGAACACGTGCGGACCGTAGCCGATATAAAAGCGACCGCTGTCGGCGGCGAAATGCAGCGCGATGCGGCCCGCCACCAGTTCATCGCCGTACGACGCGCCGAGCGTCGGCAGCAGCACCTTGCCGCGCAGCGCGGGATCGGGCGAATGCCAGTCGACGTCGAAATGACGCGCAAACGCGCTGTGGCGTCCCCATTCGAGGATGTCGAGCCACCACGCGTTGCTCGAACCGCCGACGCCCATATGATTCGGCACGATGTCGGCGATGAGCCCCATGTCGTGCGCGCGCAGCTTGTCGACGAGGCGCCTCAAGCCCGCCTCGCCGCCATATTCGGCGCTGACCTGGGTGTAGTCGACGGTGTCGTAGCCGTGCATCGAGCCGGGCTCGGCCGTCGTGATCGGCGACGCGTACAGATGGCTGATGCCGAGCGCGGCGAAGTATTCGACGTGGCGCGCGGCGTCGTCGAACGTGAAGCCCCGATGGAACTGGAGGCGCAGTGTGGAGCGTGGGACGGTCATGGCGTGTCGGGCTCCGCGGAAGTGTTCGGTGAAGGCGCGGCGGCGCGGCGAGCGCCGTCGACGGCCAGCAGTCGGTCGGTGAAGACGGGGTCGTCGAACATCGCGTCGATGGGCAGCGCCATGCGGCGGCGCCAGTTCGGATGTTCGTCGATCGAGCCCGGCAGGTTCGGCTGCTCGGCGAGCGCGAGCAGGTCTTCGAGCGGGAACGTGACGAGCGGCCCGGGCGTCGCGGCGACGAATGCGAGCGCTTCGTCGACCGGCGGGTTGTCGGCGTCCGGCGGCGCGACGTCGGGCGCGGCCACGCCCGCTCGCTGAAACGCGCGCCATAAATCGGCGCGCTGCTGAGCGCGTTCTTCGAGCGCCGCTTCTTCGGGGTCGCGGCCGTCGGCGCGCGCCATCGTCTGGCCGATGCGATTGCGCCACATGATGTCGCTGCCGCGCCACCAGCCGGCGACGGTCGGCAGATCGTGCGTGGTCGTCGTGGCGACCGCATAGCGGTCCCAATCGGCCGGCGCCTTGAAGCCGTGGCCGTCGGGCGCGCCTTCGAACCACAGCACGCGAATCCCTTCGATGCCGTGCTCGTCGAGCCGCTCGCGAAAACCGGACGGCACGGTGCCGAGATCCTCGCCGATCACGATCGCGCGATGCCGCCACGATTCGAGCGCGATCAGCCGCAGCAGGTCTTCGAGCGGATAGCGCAGATACGCGCCGTTGCGCGCGCTTTCGCCTTCGGGCACGAGCCACAGACGCCGCAAGCCGAGAATGTGATCGATGCGGATGCCGCCCGCATGCGCGAACGCCGCGCGCAGCATGTCGATGAACGCGGCGAAGCCTTGCGTGCGCATCGCGCGCGGCGAAAAGGTCGTGAGTCCCCACGACTGGCCGGCCTGGTTGAACAGATCGGGCGGCGCGCCGACCGACACGCCCTGCAGCATGTCGTCGGGGTAGGACCATGCATGACTGCCGGCGCTGTCGCAACCCACCGCGAGATCGGCGATCAGGCCGACCGCCATGCCGGCTTCGCGCGCGGTGTGCTGCGCGTGCAACAAGCCGCGCGAGGCCAGCCACTGCAGGAACAGATGAAAATCGACCTCGTCGCGATGCGCGGCGGCGAACGCGTCGACTTCGGGGCTGCGCGGGTCGCGCAACGCGTCGGGCCAGTTGCGCCAATGGCCGTCGCCGCCTTGCGCGAGTTGCGCGGCTTGCAGCGCTTCGAAGCGCGCGTGATCTTCGAGCGCGCGCCCCGCGCGTTCGCAGAAGCCGTGAAACTCGAGTGCGCGCGGCGAGTGCTGCGGGCGCTCGTTCGCGTTGAACTGCTCGTATAGCGCGCGCAATACCGAGAGTTTCAACGCTGTCGCGTGCGGCCAGTCGATCAGCGGAAGCTCTTCGTATTTCGACGATGCGTTGCCGGTCCGCGCCGATGCCGATGCGCACGCGTTGGCGCCGAACACCGCCGCCGGATCGATATGTGTGACGTTGAGCCACAAACGCGACGACGGTGCGTACGGGCTGAAGCGCTCGGGCTGTGCGCTGAACATTGCGTGGGTCGGACTGACGGCGAGCGCGTGCGCGCCGCGCTGCGCGCCGTGCCGTGCAAGCTGCGCGAGCGCAGTGTAATCGCCGATGCCGCCATCGCCGACGCGACGCAAGCCATACAGCTGCGCAGCGATGCCCCATAGTGGCGGCATGGGCGGCGAGACGTCGCCGTCGCCATCGCCGCCGTGCAGCGTGCGCCACGCGTCGGCGACGGTGTAGCAGCGCGGCGGCGCGACCGCGAGCGTCATGCGCTGATCGTTGATCACGAGCGTGTGATAGCCGGCTTCGTCGATCGGCGCGAGCAGCGCTTCCTCGCCTTTCGGCGCGGTGAAGCGGCCGTCGATGATCGCGCCGCTCTCCAGCTCGATCCGGTAATGGCTGCCCGACTTGACCGCGGCCGCCGGCAGCGCGATGCCACGCCCGATCACCGCGGTCATCAGCGGCGGCAGCCTGCGGCCCGATAGTTCGGCCTCCAGAGCAGCGGCGCTGTGGCGGATATCGGTGGCGTTGCGGCACGGCAGACCCATGCGTTCGAGCAGCGTGCCGAGTGTTTTTTCAGGCACGTGCTGCGTGTTGTGGTGCGCGTCCTGCCACTGCACCTCGAAGCCTGCGCGGGTGGCGAGCGCGGCGAGCCGGTCGTTGGGGCGTCGGATCGTCACGCGCGCTGCTCCTCGTGCGACGCGATGCGCGCATCGTGGCGGCTCGCGAATTCGTTGATGTCGCCGGTCAGCCATGCGATGCACGCATCAGCGGGCAATACCCGCGCGTCGGCCTGCTCGCGCGCGCGTGGCGGCGTCTCGAAAACGATCTTGCCGGCGGGGATGTCGTCGAATGCGACGTTCTGTTGCGACAGATTCAGCGCGATCGACAGCGTCTCGCCATCACCGAGTTTCCAACGCGCGACCAGCGCGTTCGCGTCGCCGCCACCTGCGTCGCGCAGCACGGTCGCGCCGCACGCCTTCGTATGTTTCAGGCGCGGCGTGATCAGCTTCGCGCGCACCGCGAGCGCGGACTTGTAGTAGTGCATCCAGTCGAGCCGATCCGGTGTCGGCTTCGCATCGGGCGCGGGTGGCGACGACGCGGCGAAGGTCTGGGCATCGTTCGGATCGGGAATCTGCGCGCGGCTTTTCTCGTCGCTGAACGCGGCGAAACGCGCGAATTCACGGCGTCGCCCTTCGCGCACGGCATCGGCGAGAGCGCCGGTGTAATCGGTGAAAAACAGGAACGGTTGCGTCGAGCCGTATTCTTCGTCCATGAACAGCAGCGGAATTTGCGGCGACAGCAACAGCAACGCGGTCGCGGCGCGCAGCGCGTCGTCCGAGGTCAGCTTGCGCAGACGTTCGCCGAACGCACGGTTGCCGATCTGATCGTGGTTCTGCAAAAACATCACGAACGACGTGGGCGGCAGATGCGCGCTCGCTTCGCCACGCGGCGCACCATCGTGCAGCGGCGACGGCTCGCCCTGATACGCGAAGCCTTCGGACAGCACGCGCGCGAGCCGGCGAATCGGTTCGCTCGCATACGCGTGATAATAGCCTTCGGTTTCGCCGGTCAGCAGCACGTGCAGCGTGTTGTGCGCGTCGTCGTTCCATTGCGCGTCGAAATGCGCGTCGAGCAGGCTCGCGTTGTTGTGCTCGTTTTCGAGCACCAGATGCACGTGGCGGCCATGCTGCACGCGCGCGCGGATATGGTCCGACAGCTCGCGCAGCCACGCGGGATTGTCGATCGCATGCACCGCGTCGAAGCGCAGTCCGTCGAAGCGGTACTCGTTGATCCAGTAGACCGCGTTGTCGGTGAAGAAGTCGCTGACTTCGCTGCGCTCGAAGTCGATCGCGGGGCCCCATGGCGTGTTCACTCCCGCGCGGAAAAACGGCTCTGCGTACGTATGCAGATAGTTGCCGTCCGGTCCGAAGTGGTTGTAGACGACATCGAGAAACACCATCAGGCCGACACCATGCGCGGCGTCGATCAGTGCCTTCAGTTCTTCGGGACGGCCGTAGGCGGAGTCGGGCGCGTACGGCAGCACGCCGTCGTAACCCCAGTTGTGACCGCCGGGAAAGTCGTTCAACGGCATCAGTTCGATTGCGGTGACGCCGAGCGCGGCGAACTCGGGCAGGCGTTTTTGCACGCCCGCATAGCCGCCCATTGCACCGACGTGCAATTCGTACAGTACCGTTTCTTCCCAGGGCCGGCCGTGCCATTCGGTGTGTTCCCAGTGGTACGCGCGCGGATCGATGACCTCGCTCGGGCCATGCACGTCCCGCGGCTGGAATCGCGAGGCCGGGTCGGGCACTGTCTGCTTGCCGTCGAGCTGGAACCGATACAGCGTGCCCGCGCCGCTCTCCACGGTGGCCTCGAACCAGCCGTTGCCGGTCGGTGCCATGTCGTGCGTGCCTTGCGCGTGGCCGCTTTCGATGACCACCTGCACGCTATTGCACGACGGTGCCCAAAAACGGAACCGCGTGCGCGGTCGCGTGCCGCTCGCGCCGATCAACTGCGCGCTGAACGGCAGGCAGTGCGCGTGATGATGCGTGTGAGGATCAATCGGACTATCGGACATGTCTTCACCATTCGACTCTGCAAACGCGCCTAGATAGCAATGTGACGCGACGCAAGCATTGCGTCGCAACATTCTTGCCACCCCGGATGCGTTGCGATTTGTCCACGCTCAAACTATGTGGCCGCAGTGCATCGTTCATTGCGAGCCATCGTCGTTTGGTGTCTGCGCGCCGGGGTCGGGCGGCAGCGCGGTCAACAACCGCGGCCCGTGCTGCGCGCCAGCCACCCAGCCGGCTTGCCAATCCGCTTCGCCGGTCGGCTGCGCGGCGAGTATCACGAGGCCGTGTGCGCCGACCTCGAGTTCTGCCGTCGCTAGCCGCTGCGGCGCACGGTCCGGATCGGCGGTGTCCAGCAGCACATGCCATTCCAGGTGCGGCGCGGGAGGCGAGAACTGCAGCGGTTCGTCGTGAGCGTTGAGCATCAATAACAATACTTCGGTTTCGCCATTCAGGCCCGGTCCCGCGCGACGCAATGTGAACGCGCGGCCCTCCGGGTCCTGCCACGCTTCGATCGTCAGCGGATCGCCGTGTTCATCGAACCAGCCGACGTCGAACAGGCCGGGCAGCACCTCACGGTCGCCGAACAGAAAGCGCGTTTCACGCAACAGCGGGTGGCGCTTGCGCAAGCCGATCACGCGCGCGACGAACTCGGTCATGCGCCGGCCTTCCGCCGAATCCGCAAGGTCCCAGTCGATCCAGGATAGGTCGTTATCCTGACAGTAAGCATTGTTGTTGCCGCGCTGGGTGCGCAGCGCTTCGTCGCCGGCGAGCAGCATCGGCGTGCCGAGCGCGATCATCAGTGTCGCGATCAGCGAGCGCGACACGCGGCGGCGCGTGGCGAGAATCGCGGGGTCGTCGGTCGCGCCTTCGACACCCCAGTTGCGGCTGCAATTCTCGTTGTGGCCGTCGTTGTTGTCTTCCTGGTTGGCTTCGTTGTGCTTCTGCTCATACGCGGTGACATCGGCCAACGTGAAGCCGTCATGCGACGTGACGAAGTTGAGCGACGCCCACGGCTTGCGATGCCGCCGGTTGAACAGATCGGCCGAACCGGTCAGGCGCGCGGCGAGGTCGGGCCGCAGGCCGGCGTCGCCGCGCCAGAACCGTCGCACCGTGTCACGGAAACGGTCGTTCCATTCGCTGAAACCCGGCGGATGATTGCCTAGCTGATAGCCGCCAGGACCGAGATCCCAGGGCTCGGAAATCAGCTTGCGTTGCGACAGCACCGGGTCCTGGCGCAACGCGTCGAACAGGCCCGAACCCGGGTCGAAGCCGTGGCTTTCGCGCCCGAGCGTCACGCCGAGATCGAAACGGAAGCCGTCGATGTTGAACGCGGTCGACCAGTAGCGCAGCGAATCCATCACCATCTGCATCACGCGCGGATGCGGCAGATTGACCGTATTGCCGCAGCCGGTGTCGTTGATATGGTGACGCTCGTCGCCGGGGATCAGCCGGTAGTAGCTGGCGTTGTCGAGGCCGCGCCATGAGACGGTCGGGCCCATCTCGTTGCTTTCGCAGGTGTGGTTGTAGACCACGTCGAGAATCACCTCGATGCCGGCCGCGTGAAGTTGCCGCACGGCGATGCGCATTTCGTCGAGCCGGTGCGTGCTCAGGTAGGTCGGCTCCGGAGCGAAGAACGCGGCCGTGTTGTAGCCCCAGTAGTTGCGCAGGCCGCGCTCCACGAGGAAGCGGTCATTCAGAAACGCGTGCACGGGCAGGAGCTCGACCGCGGTCACGCCAAGCTTCAGCAGATGCTCGATGAACTCGGGCGCGGCGAGCGCCGCGAACGTGCCGCGCTCATGCTGTCGCAGGTCGGAGCGCAGCATCGACGCGCCGCGCAAGTGCGTTTCGTAGATCACGGTTTCGCCCCACGGCACGTCGGGACGCCGGTCGTGCGATGAGTCGAACGCCTCGTCGACGACGACGCACTTGGGCATCGCGGGCGCGGAATCGCGCCGGTCGATCGAAAGGTCCGCGCGATTCGAATGCACGCGATAGCCGAACAGCGCGTCGGACCAGCGAAACTGCCCGACGAGCTTGCGCGCATACGGGTCGAGCAGCAGCTTGTGCGGATTGAAGCGATGCCCGAAATGCGGCTGATACGGCCCGTGCGCGCGAAAGCCGTACGCGGTGCCAGGATGCGCGTTCGGCAGATAGCCGTGCCAGATCTCGTCGGTGCATTCGGGCATGGCGAAGCGGCGGATCTCCTTGCGTCCGGTGGAATCGAACAGGCACAGCTCGATTTTTTGCGCATTGGCCGAGAACACCGCGAAGTTGACACCCAACCCGTCCCAGCTCGCGCCGAGCGGATACGGTGAGCCGGGCAGCAACCGGTCGGGCAACGCATGCGACATGTTTTCCCTTTCCTGTTCTGATTGTCGAGCTAGAGCCCGGGTCTGTCCGAGTCTTCATGCAACGGGGGCGCGGCGCTTGCCTTCGCGCCGCGCGCCTGTGCTGCAGCACGTTTCCTTAGTCCGCGCGCAATACGATCGTTGCGAGTGGCGGCAAAGTCAGCGCGGCGGAATGCGGCCTGCCGTGGCTCGATAGCTGGTCGGAATGGATCAGCCCGCCGTTGCCCGTGTTCGAGCCGCCGTACACGGCCGCATCGGTATTGAGCACTTCCACCCAGCGCCCGCCGCGCGGCATGCCGAGCCGATAGCCGAGTCGCGGCACCGGCGTCATGTTGCACACCACGACGAACTCCTGGCCCGCGCCGTCGGTGCGCCGATAGGCGAACACGCTGTTGGCGCTGTCGTCGCCGATCAACCATTCGAAGCCGCCCGGTTCGCTGTCGAGTAGATGCAGCGCCGGCTCGTTGCGATACAGATGGTTGAGGTCGCGCACCAGCAACTGCACGCCGTGGTGGGCCGGATCGTCGAGAAGATGCCAATGCGGCGAGCCGTCATGGTCGAACTCCGCCAACTGGCCGAATTCGCCGCCCATGAACATTAGCTTCTTGCCCGGGTGCGTCCACATGAAACCGAAGTACGCGCGCAAATTCGCGAAACGCTGCCAGCGGTCGCCGGGCATCTTGCCGAGCAGCGAGCCCTTGCCGTGCACCACCTCGTCATGCGACAGCGGCAGCACGAAGCGCTCGGAATACGCGTACACCATGCCGAACGTCATGTTGTGGTGGTGATACTGGCGATACACCGGGTCTTCGTGCATGTAGTGCAGCGTGTCGTGCATCCAGCCCATGTTCCACTTGAAGTCGAAGCCGAGACCGCCATCCGCGACGCGCGCAGTGACGCCCGGCCATGCGGTCGATTCCTCGGCGACCGTGATCGCGCCGGGTGCGCCCGGCACATAGCGGACTTCATGATTCAAGCGCTTCAGGAACGCGATCGATTCGAGATTCTCGCGGCCGCCATAAATGTTCGGCACCCACTCGCCGGCCGCGCGCGAGTAGTCGCGATACAGCATCGACGCGACCGCATCCACGCGCAGGCCGTCGACGTGATAGCGCTGCAGCCACGCGAGCCCCGACGCGATCAGGAACGCGCTGACCTCGTTGCGGCCGAGGTTGTAGATCATCGTGTTCCAGTCCTGGTGATAGCCCTCGCGCGGATCGGCATGTTCGTAGAGCGGCGTGCCGTCGAAATCGATCAGGCCATGCGCGTCGTTTGGGAAATGCGCGGGCACCCAGTCGAGAATCACGCCGAGCCCCGCTTCGTGCGCGCGATCGACGAAACGCGCGAACTGCTCGGGCTTGCCGAAGCGCGCGGACGGCGCGAACTGCCCGAGCGGCTGGTAGCCCCACGAGCCGCCGAACGGATGCTCGGCGATCGGCAGAAATTCGATGTGCGTGAAGCCCATGCTCTTCGCGTACGGAATCAGCCGCTCGGCGAGCTCTTCCCAGACGAGACCGCGCTGGCCTTCTTCGGCGATGCGCAGCCACGACTCCGCGTGCACTTCATAGATCGCGATCGGCGTGCGCGCGGTCTGCTTGCCGGCGCGCGACTGGATCCACTCGTGATCGGTCCACGGGAACTGCTCGATCTCGTCGACGTGCGCGACGATCGACGCGGTGCCCGGCGGCTTTTCCGTCTGCATCGCGCACGGATCGGCCTTCAAAGGCAGCGGATGGCCGTCGCGCGACAGCAGCTCGTACTTGTAGCGCGTGCCGGCGCCGACGCGCGGCACGAACAGCTCCCACACACCCGCCTCGTGACGCAGCCGCATCGGATGACGGCGGCCGTCCCACGCGTTGAAGTCGCCGACCACCGACACGCGCCGCGCATTCGGCGCCCACACCGCAAAACGCACGCCCGGCACGCCGTCGATGTCGACTGGCCGCGCGCCCAGACATTCGAGCACCGCGTACGGATCGCCGTGTGCGAGACGTTGGAGCGGCTCGTCGCCGAGCACCGGACCGAACGAATAGGTATCCTCCACTTCCTGCACGACGCCATGCCAGTCGATGCGCAACCGATACGGCATCGCCGACGTGATGCGGCCCGCGAACAGGCCAGGCCGCAATTGCTCGAGCTCGCCGAGCGTCGCGCCATCGGCGCGCGAAATCACGGTGACGTGCGCGGCATTCGGCAGCAGCGCGCGCACGATCGGACCCGCGTCCGTCTGATGCAGCCCCAGCTGCGAAAACGGATCGGGGTGGCGCGCTTCGACGAGCGCGTCGATATCGACGGGTTGAAGGCCTGCGGCCGGATCATGCTCACTCATAATCGCCCTCGGCCGGGTTGGGCGGCGTGGCGGAGCCGGACACCCGGGTTGATGGATCGTAATGCGGCGGTGCGCCGGTGTCGCCGAGCAGACGGCTCGTGAGCGCCGCGAGGCCGCGCACCGGTAAGCCGAGCCACGTCGGCCGGTTGGCCGCCTCGTAGCGAATCTCGTAAGCGGCCTTCTCGATCAGGAACAGATCGAGCAGCGCCTCTTCGGATTCGGGCGCGACGAGCGGTTCCGACGACTGAGCGGCGGCCGCGCGGTATTCAGCGAGGAACGCCGTGGTCGCGTGGGAGCGGAAGCGCTCGAACAGAGCACGCTTGCGATCGGCGGTCTGTTGCGGCGCGCTTTCGGTGGTCGATTGCGCGGCCGCGCTCGCATACGACAGCGAGCGCATCAGACCGGCTACGTCACGCAACGGGCTCGATTTCTGGCGACGCTCCTCGAGCGAACGCGCGGGCTCGCCCTCGAAGTCGATCAGATATGCGTCGCCGTGCGCGACCAATACCTGACCGAGATGGAAGTCGCCGTGGATGCGGATGCGCAACGCGCCCGCGTCGCCCGGCACGAGATTGTCGACCGCCTTGACCAGCGCGGCGCGCCGATCGATCAGACTTTGCGCGAGCCCCTTCGTGTCCGCGTCGCTCATCTCCGCGATGCGCGGCGCGAGCAGATCGAGCGCGCTCGCGAGCATCGTCTGCGTCGCGTCGACCCACGCTTTCACGTGCTCGGCGTTGGCATGTTCCGGCGCGAACGCGGGGTCGTCGCTCGGCGTGGCGAGCGCGACGTGCAGCTCGCCGAGTCGTCGGCCGATGATGCCCGCGAGTTCGCCGTAGCCGTCCAGCAAGATCGACTCGTTCGTGCGGTCGGGGGCGGTCTGCGTTTCGGTGTCGACCGCGATCGCGAGTTCGTCGACCGAGCGGCGCAGATAATCGAGCGACCAGTTCCACGCATCGCCCTGATTGTCGATAAAGCCCTGCAGGATCGCGAGCGTATGCGGCACGCCCTCGGGATCGACGCGCACCACTTCGCCATACAGCGGCGCGGTGTTCGCATAGCCGAGCTGCGTCAGATACCGGCTGATTTCCGCTTCCGGATGGATGCCGCTGACGAGCCGCCGCACCAGCTTCAGCACCGCGGCATCGGCGATGATGAGCGAGCTGTTGCTCTGCTCGGCCGCAAGCCAGCGTATCTCGGGCCGCTCGCCGAGATTGTCGAGTTCGGCGAAGCGCTCGGTCGGCAGGAACTTGATTTCGCTCTTCTGCACGGTCGGCACGACCGCGTGTTCGCGCATCTTGCGCAGCACGTTGTGCGCGAAGATCGGCAGCGAGAACGCGTCGGTCAGATGGCCGACGTTGCGGCCGCGCCGCACGCGCGCCAACGCGAGTTGCAGGAACAGCGGCGTGGTGGTTTCGCCGCCCCACGTGATCGCGATCGGCACCACGTAGCGCTCGGTGTGATCGCCGACGTCCGCTTCGATTTCAGTGAACGCGAAGCCGCCGTTCGGAATCGTGGTCAGCGCGGCGAGCCGCACCGCATGCATCTTCTGATCCTTCGACGCGAACCAGCGGCGCCGGCTCAGCCACGACGGCAGCACTTCGGATTCGAGGAGCCGCACGTTTTCGGGCGTCGGTCCGGTCTGCCCCTCGCGGATCACGATCGTCACGAACTCGGGCAGCGGCTCGGAATGCGCCTGCGCCCACGTCGGACGCCCACCGCCTTCGCACAGCATGAACCACAGGAAGCCGTACGGCGGGAACGTCAGCAGATAAGTCAGCTGGCCGATCGCGGGGAACACCGAATCGGCGGTCATCTCGATCGGCACGAAGCCGTTGAATTCGGACAGGTCCAGCTCGACCGCCTGCGGCGCCCGCGACAGATTCGCGACGCATAGGATCGGCGCCTCGCCGGGCATCTCGCGCAGATACGCGAGGATCTTGCGGTTTTCCGGTTTCAGAAAGCGGATCGTGCCGCGTCCGAAGGTCTGCTTCGCGCGCCGCGTCGCCAGCATGCGGCGCGTCCAGTTCAACAGCGAATGCGGGTCGCGGCTCTGCGCTTCGACGTTGACCGCGTCGAAGCCGTACAGCGTACCCATCACCGGCGGCAGCACCAGTTGCTCGGGGTCGGCGCGCGAGAAACCGCCGTTGCGATCCGACGACCACTGCATCGGCGTGCGCACGCCGTCGCGGTCGCCGAGGTGGATGTTGTCGCCCATGCCGAGTTCGTCGCCGTAGTAGATGACGGGGGTACCGGGCATCGACAGCAGCAGCGAGTTGATCAGCTCGATGCGGCGGCGGTCGCGCTCCATCAGCGGCGCGAGACGGCGGCGAATGCCGAGATTCAAACGTGCGCGGCGATCGCTCGCATAGGTGTTCCACAGATAGTCGCGCTCGGAATCGGTGACCATTTCGAGCGTCAGCTCGTCGTGATTGCGCAGGAAGATCGCCCACTGGTTCGAATCGGGGAGGTCCGGCGTCTGCTTCATGATGTCGGTGATCGGGAAGCGGTCCTCGCTCGCGATCGACATATAGATGCGCGGCATCAGCGGGAAGTGGAACGCCATATGGCATTCGTCTTCGTTGCCGAAGTACTCCTTGACGTCCTCGGGCCACTGGTTCGCCTCGGCGAGCAGCATCCGGTTCGGATACTCGGCGTCGATGGTCGCGCGAATCCGCTTCAGGATCTCGTGCGTTTCCGGCAGGTTCTCGTTGTTGGTGCCTTCACGCTCGACCAGGTACGGCACCGCATCGAGCCTTAGCCCATCGATTCCCATGTCGAGCCAGAAGCGCATCACCTGCAGCACCTCTCTCATCACCGCCGGATTGTCGAAGTTCAGATCGGGCTGGTGCGAGTAGAAGCGGTGCCAGTAGTACGCGCCCGCAACCGGATCGTGCGTCCAGTTCGACGGTTCCGAGTCGATGAAGATGATGCGCGTCTCCGCGTACTTCTGATCGGTATCGGACCACACGTAGTAGTTGCGATAGTTCGAGCCGGCCTTCGCGCGCCGTGCGCGCTGGAACCACGGGTGCTGATCCGACGTGTGGTTGATGACGAGCTCGGTGATCACGCGGATGCCGCGCGCGTGCGCTTCCTGGATGAAGCGCCGCACGTCCGCGAGCTGACCGTAGTCGGGATGCACGTTGCGGTAGTCGGCGATATCGTAGCCGTCGTCACGGCGTGGCGACGGATAGAACGGCAGCAGCCAGATCGCGTTGACGCCGAGCTCGGCGATGTAGTCGAGCTTGGCGATCAGGCCGGGGAAATCGCCGACGCCGTCGTTGTTCGCATCGAAAAACGACTTGATGTGCACCTGGTAGATGATCGCGTCCTTGTACCACAGCGGATCGTCGCTGAGCGCCGCGGGCTTGCCGCGCCGGCGCGTGCGTACCTTCGCCGCGGTGCCGACGGCCGCGGCCGTTTGCGCCTCGTGCGTGGATTGGGCTGGATCGTCGCGCTTCATGTTCCACCTTCCATCCAGGTTGGGGTGACAGCGTCTGCGGGAAGAGCGCTGTCGTGTTCGTGGTCGCTGTCCTCCGGGCGATCGGCGGGCAGGCCGCCTAGCGGCGCGATGCGCCAGATCGAGAACGGTTGGCCCGAGCCGAGCCGCACGTGCTGCCAGCGTCCGTGCCATTCGAAGCGTGCGCCGGTCATCTGGTCGATCACTTCGAGCGCGGCGTGGTCGTCCAGGTGCCAGCGCTGGAACGTGTCCCACGACAACTCGATGTCCGCGCCCTGTTCGTTGAACGGATCGAGATTGATCGCGACGACGATCACGTT
This sequence comes from Paraburkholderia sp. BR10954, assembly GCF_040965775.1. Taxonomy (NCBI): domain Bacteria; kingdom Pseudomonadati; phylum Pseudomonadota; class Betaproteobacteria; order Burkholderiales; family Burkholderiaceae; genus Paraburkholderia; species Paraburkholderia sp. BR10954. Next base: position 97,715 of record NZ_JBFRCK010000003.1, on the reverse strand, counting down.
GTCCCGCGACTCGGTCGCTTTCTCGAAGAACAGGATGTGATCGTTGTGCGCGGTGAGGAACGTGAGACCGAGATGCGTTTGCAGCGCCGGATTCGCGCGCCGGATGCGATTCAGTGCGGTGATCTCGCCGACGATATTGCCGGGCCGGTGCCAGTCCCACGCGCGCAACTGATACTTTTCAGAGTCCAGGTACTCTTCGCTGTTCGGCAGCGCGGTGGCCTCACACAGTTCGAAGCCGCTATACACGCCCCACAGACCGGCGAGTGTCGCGGCCAGCGCCGCGCGGACCAGAAAGCCCGTGCGTCCCTGCGATTGCAGATGGCGCGGGTTGATGTCCGGTGTATTGACGAAGAAGTTCGGCCGGTAGAAATCGCGCGCGCCGGTCTGCGTGAGCTCAACCATGTACTCGGTGAAGTCGCGCTTCGACTCGCGCCACGTGAAGTACGTGTACGACTGCGAGAAGCCGATCTTGCCGAGCCGGTTCATCATGCGCGGCCGCGTGAACGCTTCCGCGAGGAAAATGACATCAGGGTGGCGCGCACGCACGTCGGCAATCATCCATTCCCAGAACGGCAGCGGTTTGGTGTGCGGATTGTCGACGCGGAAAATGCGCACACCCGCGTCGACCCAGAACAGGATCACGTCGCGCAACGCGAGCCACAGGTCGGGCTTCGCATCGCGCGCGTAGAAGTCCGGGTTGACGATGTCCTGATACTTCTTCGGCGGATTCTCGGCGTAGCGCAGCGTGCCGTCGGGGCGCCACGCGAACCACGTCGGATGCTCCTTCAGCCACGGGTGATCGGGCGAGCACTGGATCGCGAAGTCGAGCGCGATTTCGAGGCCGTGCGCATGCGCGGCGGCGAGCATCGCCTTGAAATCGTCGAGCGTGCCGAGCTGCGGATGCACGGCGGTGTGGCCGCCTTCGGCCGCGCCGATCGCATACGGACTGCCCACATCGCCCGGCTGCGCGGTCAGCGTGTTGTTGCGGCCCTTGCGGTTCGCGAGGCCGATCGGATGAATCGGCGGGAAGTACAGCACGTCGAAGCCCATGTCGCGGATGCGCGGCAGTTTCGCGGTGACATCCGCGAACGTGCCGTGGCGCGATTCGTCGTCGCTCATCGAGCGCGGGAAGATTTCGTACCAGCTCGCGAAATAGGCGGCGGTGCGTTCCGCGTCGATCTTGTAGGTCACCTGATCGCGGCTCAGAAACGGCCGGTGGCGCGCGGCGGTCATCGCTGCCGCGGTGGCGGGCGCGAGAATCAGCGCGAGCTTCTGTTCGGCGTCGGCCTTCTGGAAGTCGCGCACGATGTGTTCGAGCGATTCCTTGTCGGCGCCTTCGGCCGTCTCGACTTCGGCGAGCACGAGCGCGAACAGATGCGCGGCTTCGTCGAGTTCGATCTCGACGGTCTGGTTCGCCTTCAGCTTCTTCTGGATGTGCTCGACGAGCGACGCGAAGTCGTCGCGCCAAGCGATCACGGTGAATTCGTAGCGGCCGATCCGTTCGAGCGGAATGCGCGCGCTCCACAAGTCGAGACCGGCCGGCGGTGCGGGCGACATCAGTTCTTCGTGCCACGCGGTTTCGTCGGCCGCGCGCCACAGCACGGCGGCCGCGATCTTGTCGTGACCTTCGGCGAAGATCGCCGCGCGAATCTCCGCGCGCTCGCCGACGCTGCGCTTGGCCGCGAAGCGGCCGTTTTCAACCGACGGCGACACGCTCTCGATCGCGACGCGCGGCGCCTCGATCGCGTCGAGCACGGTCTTGTGGCCGCTGCGCTTGCTGTTCGACTTGTCGATGGGCGGCGCGAGGTAGATCGGCTGTTCCGCGAACGCGCGCAGCAGCCGCACCGCGCCGGGCGCAAGCGCGAACGGCGCGAGGGCCGCGGGTTCGTTTCGGCCGCGTGCATCGAGCGGCACGAAGCGCGTAAAGCTGCCCGGCACGCCCGCGAGGAAGCGCGCGGGATCGACCCGCACTGGCGCGCCGAGTTCGGGATTCACGGCGATCAGGAGTGCTTCGCTGGCGTCGCGCAGATCGGCCGCGTCGGCGCGCAGCAGAACCGCGGCCGATGCCCCGGGTCCGCTCAATTGGCGCAATTCACCGTTGGCGTGCAGCGTCGGCGTATTGCGCGCGAAGTCGTTCGCCTGGGTGACGGCGGCGCTCAGATCGAAGCGGCGTGACTGCACGGCGCGCGCGAACTGCGCGGCGTCGCCGCGCGTTTGCGACATCGGTTCGGCGATGCCGTATTCGAAGCCCATCGGCATCATCCAGCCGCTGCCCACTGCAACCGACGTGAACAGCGCGCGTCGATACGCCCGCTCGACGATCGCCGCATCGTGCACGTCGCTCAACTCGGCGGCGAGGCGCGTGCCGTACGGCGCCTCGGGAAAGGCGATCGGCGCGCCGACGCGCGCGAGCGCCGCATGCTCCTCGGCCATCCAGCTCGAACGGAAGTCCCACCAGCGCACCGACGAAAACGCGCTGTCGAAGCCGGCTGCCTCGAGACCGGGCAGGTCGCCGCGCGCGAGGCCCGGCGTGGCCGCGAGAAAGCGCACGTGCGGATGCTTCGCACGCACTTCATCGCCGAGCTGACGCCATACGGCAGCCGGCACGCGATGCGGCGAATCGAAACGGAAGCCGCCCACCCCCGCCTCGGCGAGCGCGAGCAGTTGCTGGGCCCACCAGACGCACAGCGAGGCACTCGTCGCGGGGTCGTCGAAATTCGCGTAGGCGACGTTGTCTTCGCGATGCACGTGGCGCGGATCGAGCCGCGCGAGCTCGGACTCGCGCGCGTGAAACCAGTCCGAATGTTCGCTGTACAGCACGCCGTCGGCGGCCACGCGGTCGATCACCAGATCGATCAGCAGCGTCAGATTATTGCGGCGCGCGGCATCGGCGAGCATGCGCACGGCGTCGGGCACCGAATGCTGTGCCTCGAACACCGGATGCAGCCGCGCGTGATTGCCAACCACCTGAGCGTGGCCCGCCTGGCCCGGCTCGAACAGCCCGGCGATCAACGCGTGATCGAAGCCGAGCCCGGCCGCGTGAGCGAACTGCGCGGGCCAGGCATCGAGGGGCCCGACGAGAAGAGAGTGAAAAAAGTAAATCCGCGGCGCGTACCCGTTTGGAGGTTCCATCGGTCGTTTCCAGAGTTGTCCTGCTGCGGTGTGGATGCAGTTGGCATGCGATCACAGCGCTCATTGGGCTTCCCGAGCCGGATACCGCGCGATGCGTCAGCGGGGGCACGTATTGGTCAATGTAGTGCAAAGATCGTCACCCCGCTGGCCAGTCGCGGGTGCTTTCGCGCCAGACGCCGGTCCGGTGGGACTGGTCGTCACTCGTCGCCGAAAGGGAGCAAACCATGTGCCAACGCGGCGGCCCGCTAGCGGGAAAAGGGGGAGGTTACGTTGAGATGGCGGGTGCCGAAGGTGCGCGCCCGCACGGAGCGCGCGCGATTAAGCGGGCATTGTTACGCACGCCGCGGCTGGCGCGGCATGTAAAACGGGACGACGCGGGTCGGATTTACACAGACGGACGCGCGCAGCCAGGGTGACGCTCGCGTGGCAGCCATGTGGCACGCGCGTGGCATTCGCATGAAATTCATCCGAGCGCCGCGCAATGGCCGAGTCACGAACCCAGCAGCCCCGCCGCGATGTTCACGCACAAGCCGAGCACCGCGACGTTGAAGTAGAACGACAGGACCGATTGCGCGAGTGTCGCGCGACGAATTTCGCGCGAACGCAGCACCACGTCGGAGGTCTGCGACGCGACCGCGATCGTGAACGAGTAGTACAGGAAGTCCCAGTAGTTCGGCAGTAAATGATGATCGGGAAATTTCAACGCGGTCTCTTTCGCGTCGGTGCCGTAGTAGAGGCGCGCGTAGTGCAGCGTGAAGATCGTCGGAATCAGAAACCATGCGCCGATCAGCGTCAGACCGGTCAGCAGGTAGTGCCAGAAGGTCGTTGCGCCGCCCGAGCCTTTGGCCGTCGCCAGTTCGAGCACGATCGCGGCGATGCTTGCGATCGTCGCGACGCAGATCACGACCAGCACGACGCCCGCGTTTTCGTCGTCGCGTATCGCGCGTTCGCGCACGCGGTGCTCGTCGGCGAGAGCCATGTGCACCCAGATCATCAGCAGGTAGCTCCAGATGGCGGCGTCCCAGCCGATCAGTGTGCGCGCCATCGGGCTCGTATGATCGGGCACGAGGAACGCGACGACGATCCCGATCACGAGGCCGATCACCGTGCGGGGCCGATTGCGAAGAACTTGCGGATAGTAGTTGATGGACATGAGTCGAGATGGACGACAAAGTGTAGGGCAGTCGGTGTCGCTGATTCTACGCGTGCAACGAGGACCGATTGTCGAATGGTGGGTCACAGGCTATAGTCTTTCGCAGCGGCCTTGCGCGCCGCTTTCAGTTGAAAGGCGATTGGCAGAAAACGGCAGCACTCGTTGCGCTCATGCATACAGCGCCACACATGTGCGTGCGTGAATCGCGCGCACGGATTCGAGACCGCTGAAGCGGCGTCAGACCAGGTTTGGGGAAGAGCAAACGAAGCGGCACACGAACGGCATCATGCCTTCCCCGCGCAGCTCGTCGAGAACGACTCATCATCTGGAGCCCCCATGACAGATGTTCCTGAGGATAACGATGCGCATCCCCACATGACGCATCGGCAAGGAGCGAAGTCCTATCGCAGTGCCACGCGTTTCACCGGTTTGTCCCCGTCGTTTTCCGCTTCGCGCAGGGCATGGGTGCTCGGTTCGTGCGCGGCGGCCGCGGCGCTCGCGTTCGCCGGCGCGAGCCGTTCGCTGTCGTGGATCGCGCCCGCGTTCGCCGCTACGCCGCCAGCCGGCGGCGGACTCGATGCCTTCCTCGCGCTTTCGCAACACCTCACCGGCCGTAGCAGTTTCGACACCGTGCTCGGCCAGCGTGTCTACGATGCGCTGTCGCGTGCCGATAACCAGTTCGCGCAGAACGTCGCCGCGCTGAACACCTGGCTGCAAGGCCACGGCGGCGTGCCGTCCGATACCGTCACGCAGGCGCTGCGGACCGACCGGCCCGCGCTCGCAAAAGCGGTCGGCGCGATCATGCGCGCGTGGTATCTCGGACTCGTCGGCGACATGCCGCACGTCCAGGTGATCGCGTATGAAAAGGCGCTGATGTTCGCGCCTGTGCAAGACGTGCTCACGATTCCCTCCTATTGCCGCGACGTGCCGTTCTACTGGACGCAGAAGCCGCTGCAGGCGTAAGCCGCGCGGGCTCGCCAGCGGGCCACGCCAGCAGCGCACGAACCAAGCCCGCAACAGGCAGAGCACCGGAGAGAGAAACGATGGCAAACACACAATCCGCCGATATCGTCGTGGTCGGCTCGGGCGTCGCCGGCAGTCTGGTTGCGCATCAGCTGGCACTGGCGGGCGCGTCGGTGATCCTGCTCGAAGCCGGGCCGCGCATTGCGCGCTGGCAGATCGTCGAGAACTTCCGCAATTCGCCGGCCAAGTCCGACTTCGCGACGCCGTATCCGTCGACGCCTTACGCGCCGCATCCCGAATACGCGCCCGCGAACAACTACCTGATCCAGAAGGGCGATTATCCGTACAACTCACAATACGTGCGGCTCGTCGGCGGCACGACGTGGCACTGGGCGGCCGCCGCGTGGCGGCTGCTGCCGTCGGACTTCCAGTTGCACAAGCTGTATGGCGTCGGGCGCGACTGGCCGTATCCGTACGAAGCGCTCGAGCCGTGGTACGTGGCCGCCGAAGTGCAGCTCGGCGTGTCCGGTCCGGATAGTTCGATCGATCTCGGTTCGCCGCGCTCGAAGCCCTATCCGATGCAGCAGTTGCCGCTGTCGTACATGGATCAGCGTTTCAGCGACGTGCTCAACGCACAGGGCTTCAAGGTCGTGCCCGAACCGGTTGCGCGCAACAGCCGGCCGTACGATGCGCGGCCGACCTGCTGCGGCAACAACAACTGCATGCCGATCTGCCCGATCGCCGCGATGTACAACGGCGTGATCCATGCGGAGAAGGCCGAGCAGGCCGGTGCGAAACTGGTTCCCGAAGCGGTCGTGTATCGCATCGAAGCGGACGACAAACGGCTCATCACCGCGGTCCACTACAAGGACCCGAACGGCAATAGCACACGCGTCACCGGCAAGCTGTTCGTGCTTGCGGCGAACGGCATCGAAACGCCGAAGCTGATGCTGATGTCGACCACGGAAAAATTCCCGCACGGCGTCGGCAACAGCTCCGATCAGGTCGGGCGCAATCTGATGGACCATCCGGGCACCGGCGTCACGTTTCTCGCGAACGAACCGCTGTGGCCCGGCCGCGGCCCGATGGAGATGACCTCGATCGTCAACTTCCGCGACGGTGCGTTCCGCTCCGACTACGCGTCGAAGAAGCTGCATCTGTCGAACGGCGTGCCGACCATGGGCGTTACCGCCGATCTGCTGAAAAAAGGCCTGACCGGCGCCGAGCTCGACCGGCAGATTCGCGACCGCGCGGCACGCACGCTGAGCATCAACAGCTTTCACGAACATCTGCCGGAGCCGCAGAACCGCATCGTGCCGTCGGCGGATCACAAGGACGCGCTCGGCATTGCGCAGCCCGAGATCTACTACTCGATCAACGACTACGTGAAGAAGAGCGCCGCCGATACGCACGAACAGTATGCGAAGATCGCGGCGCTATTCGGCGGCACCGAAGTCTCGTTCGACGACAGCTTCGCGCCGAACAATCACATCATGGGCACGACGATCATGGGCAGCGATGCGGCGAGTTCGGTCGTCGACGCGGACTGCCGCACGCACGATCATGCGAACCTGTTCATCGCCAGCAGCGGCGTGATGCCTACCGCCGCGTCGGTGAACTGCACGCTGACGATCGCGGCCTTGTCGCTGAAGCTGGCCGACAAGCTGAAGCGCGAAATTTGAGCGCTGACCGGAGAGCCACAATGCTGAAGAACACCTCTCGCGTACAGCTGGATTCTGCGCGGATGCACGTGGCCCAGCGCCGCCGCTTCGGCGGGGCCGCGCTCGCAGCCGCGTTTTCGCTGTTCGCGCTGTCGATTGCGTGGCACGAGTCGCACGGCCCGGACGCAGTTTCGACCGACGAAATGCCGATCACCCAGGCGCGCGCCGACGACGCGGCGCAGGCGTCGGACGGCAGCCCGGCCACGCTCGACGGCAGCGCCGCGAATGGCGAACTCGTGAAGCGCGGCCAATACCTGACCCGTGCCGCCGATTGCGCGGCCTGTCATACGGCCGACAAGTCGCGCCCATTCGCGGGCGGCCTGCCGATCGGCACACCGTTCGGCACGATCGTGACGCCCAACATCACGCCCGATCCCGACACCGGCATCGGCCGATGGAGCGACGCGGATTTCATGCGCGCGATGCACGAAGGCATCGGCAAGGGCGGCGAGCGGCTCTATCCGGCGTTTCCGTACACGGCCTACACGCGCGTGACCAAGGAGGACGTGCTCGCGATCCGCGCTTATCTGAACACGCTCACGCCGATTCACTACACGCCGCCCGCGAACAGCCTCAAATTCCCGTTCAATCAGCGCTGGCTGATGGTGTTCTGGAACATGTTCAACTTCACCGAAGGGCGCTTCGTGCCGGACCCGAAGCAGAGCGCCGAATGGAACCGAGGCGCGTATCTGGTCGAAGGGCTCGCGCATTGCGAGGAATGCCATACGCCGCGCAATTTTATGCAGGGGCTGCAGTCCAGCGCGCGTTTCTCCGGTGCGGTGCAGGCCGGCTGGCACGCGTTCAATATCACGCCGGACAAGCTGAGCGGCGTCGGCAACTGGCGCGACGACGAACTCACGTCGTATCTGTCGACCGGCGCGGCGCCGGGCCGCGCGAACGCGGCCGGACCGATGGGCGAAGTGGTCGCGAACAGCACGCAGTATCTGACGCCGGTGGATCTGCGCTCGATCGTCGCGTTCTTGCGCTCGGTGCCGGCCGTGAGCGGCGGTGACGCGCGTCCTCGTCATCAATGGGGCAATCCCGCCAACGATGTCGCTGCGCTGCGCGGCACCGCGATCACCGGCGTGAACGGCGCGCAGCTGTTCGTCGCCAATTGCGCGACCTGCCATAACTGGACCGGGCAGGGCGTGGGCGCGAGCGCGCCGGGCGCGTATCCGTCGCTGATCCACAACTCGACGGTCGGCGCGAACGACGCGAACAATCTCGCGTTGGTGATTCTGCACGGCGTGAACCGCACCACCACGCACGCGGACGTGCTGATGCCCGGCTTCGGCGGCCATCTCGACGACGAGCAGATCGCGGCGATCACCAACTACGTGACGAAACAGTTCGGCAATCCGCAGGCGACGATCACGACCGGCCAGGTGGCGAAGCTGCGCACGCTGCAATAGCAGGCGAGGCGGCTCGGGCGCCGCGGCAGGAGTGACTCGCGAAAATATGCAATTCCGGTAACGCATACCGCGAATGTGTCGTTTCAGCGTCGTTTTTGCGTCGTTCGATGTCTTTCTTGCTCGATGAGGCGTGCGGATACGATAGGCACCCCGCATACGCGGGCGCGTCGGCGGCATTATCATGATGAGATGAATGCCATTCCCGCCAACTTCGTTCAACATCACGACGCCAACGAGGCCGGCCGCGATTTCGTGGTCGGCGATCTGCACGGTTGCGTCGATGCGTTGCGCTACCTGCTGCGTCAGATCGCGTTCGATCCGACGTGCGACCGGTTGTTTTCGGTCGGCGACCTGGTCGATCGGGGCGAGCACTCGGAGCAGGCGCTCGCGCTGCTCGCGAAGCCGTGGTTCTATGCGGTGCTCGGCAATCACGAAGACGCGCTGTGCGCGGTCGCCGACGGCCGCTTGCGGCGGCAGTGGTGGTACGGCATCGGCGGCGGGTGGGCGGCCGACGTGCCCGACGAACGTCTGCGTTACTACGCCGAGCATCTGCGCACGCTGCCGCTCGTGCGCGTGATCGGCAGCGGCAAGACGCGCTTCAACGTTCTGCACGCCGAATTTTTCGGCTCAGATGCCGATCTCGACGCGGGCAATTATTCGGCCGAAACGCGCCAGCAATTGCTGTGGGGTCGCGAGCTCGCGCTCGGTCACGGCGATCCGCTGCGGCAGCGCGGGCTGTCGCTGACCTATTGCGGCCATACGCCGGTACGCGACATCACGCAGATCGGCTCGCAGGTGTTCATCGATACCGGCGCGTTCGGGCCGGACGGCACGCTGACGATCGTGCAGCCGCAGGCGCTGCGTCGCTGGTCGATCTCGGTCGAGGCCGCTCGCGCCGAAGGCGCGGCGGAACTGGCCTTGCCTTGAGCGGCTTGAAGTCGCCACGCGGCTGCGCCGCTCCTCTGTCACCCGACCTGGTTCAACTCGAACACCATATCCACGCTCGTGCCGTTCCAGTTGTATTCGAGGTAGGCCGCGTGATGGCAGTCGCGCAAGAGCGTCGTGCGGAACGCCGCGAGGCATTCGCCGGCGCTGTCGCGCACCGACGGATAGACGATGCCCGGCGCGCCCGCCTCGCGAACCGCGCGCCCGAGCGCCTGGCCGGCAACGTAGTCGTCGGGCGATAGCACGGCTTCATCGAGCTCGGGGTCGCGACGCAAGTCGACCACGCCGCCTTGCGCGACTACCGTGTAAAGACGCATCTGCTGACGCATCGGCGGCTCGGCGGTCGCTTTGAGGAACTGACCGGTGTGATAGCGCGTTTCGGCGATCGCCGTCTCGCGTGAACGCGCGCAGTAGAACACCCCATACGTGCCGTCGGAAAAACGGCTGCCAAGCGGATTCAGATGCGTAAGCGCGGCCATGATCGGCCCGTAGCCCGGCCCGAAGCGGCGCTCCTCGCGCGGCACCAGATCGAGTTCGCCGATTTCGGTGCGCAATCGGTCGTTGGTCATCGCTTCGAGCGCGTACAGCGCTTCGAAATCTTCCGGCGACGCGACGCGGTCGAACAGGTTGATGGCCGGAAAGCGCGTCGGAATCACACGATACGCGGGCGTCCAGTCGAGCGCGGCGCTGGTCCAGCGGTCCTGCCATTGCGGTTTTGTCACGCCCAGCCGCCTCGCATTGCGTCGAGATACTGGCGCACGGCCACGAGATCGCTGATGTTGCCCGCCAGCATGCGGTCCAGCGCGCGTTTACCGCCGAACGGCGGCGCGCTGTTGGGGCGTTTGACCCAGGTGTCGGCGGCGCTCGGCTGCGGCAGCAGAATCTGCAGCGCCTTGTAGATGCCAAGCAGCAGCGACAGTCGTTCCAGCGTGTCGTGGCTGAGGCGCGCGGTCTCGGGCGTCGCCCTCCACTTGAAGAACGTCGAGCGGCCCGGCTTGCCGAGCAGCACGATCTGCTCGTCGGCGCTCAGGTCCCAGTCGCGCGCGATGTTGAAGAACGCACGCAGACCCGCCGCGGACATCTGCGTCAGCGTGGGTTCGGAAAGCGATCGTCGCGGCGATGCCTCGGGCGAGGAAATTCGGGCAGCGTGAGCCATTTCGGGTAAGTCCCTATGTGTACTTTTTAATGATCTTAGTCCATAAATGGATTTTTGCAAGAGAATATAATCCCGGCTCGTTTTGGCAGTCGTCGATCAGGAGAGCAGCAGATGTGGGTTCGAGCAGTGGCAGCGGCGCTGGCCGTGTGGTGTGTGTCGGAGGCGGCGTTGGCCGCCGGTTATGCGGAAGTATGGAATCCGCCGGAGGCGAGCGGACACGTTACCAGGCAGGCGCACGCGCGGAACCAGCCCGGAGCGGCGAAGGTGAAGGTGAAGGCCGCCACGCAGAGCGGCGTCAAGTCCAAGGCCGGTGCGCATGCGCAGCAGGCTACCAGGGTCCGGCACGCGGTGCCTCATGTCGCCTCGGCCGGCGCGGGCCACGGCGGCAAGCTCGCGGCGCTTGGCGGCGGCGTGAAAGTCGCGGCCTCGAGCCAGAACCGGTCGCACGCCACCGTCACCGCGCGGGCCGCGAATCACGCGCAGCCGCATGTACAACTGGCGCACGCGAAACCGGCTCCGGGCAAGATCGTGCATGCCGATTTCGCGGCAGCTCATACCGCGCGTCCGCACGTGGACAAAGTCGCGGCCAAGCCGGCAGTTTCCCGTGCGAATCCGGTCAGGCCCGCGGTGCCGACTTCGTCGGATACGTCCGCAAACGTTAGCGACATCGCGCCGATGGGCTCCGCGCCCAATCCGGCGACTGCCAGCAGCGGTTCGCTGCCGCCGATCATCCACTGAGGCCGCTTCGAGCGGTGCGGCGTGGTCCGGCATCGGTCGCCGTGTCACGCCGCGGCGAGGCCGTTTGCGAGCAGCCGCAGCGTTTCCGCCGAGCGGGCCTCGCGCACGCGCGAATGCAGCGTCACACGCGATTCCGGCAGTGCCGGCAGGCCGAGCCGCGCGCCGACGTCGAGCAGACCGCGCGGCGCAACCCGGCGCGCGAGCGGGGACACGGCGAGCCCGGCGGCCACGGCCGCGCCCACCGCCGCGACACCGCCACCCACAAACACCTCCTGCCATTCGACCCCCGCCGCTGTGAGTGTGCGCAGCGCGACGTCGCGCACATTACACGGCGGGCTCAATAGCGCGAGCGCCAGCGGCTCATCGAGTCGCGGTAGCCACGTCGGCGTCGCGAGCCAGCCGAGCGGTTCGCTGAACAGCGTCTGCGCGTCGTCGCGCGGCGGTTCGTCGGCGCCGTAGCGGACGATCGCAGCATCGAGCCGGCGTTCGTCGAACTGCGCGAGCAGCGCCGCCGAGGTGCCCATGTGCAACTCGACCACCAGACCCGGATCGTGCGCGTTGAGCCGGCCCAGCAGGTGCGGCAGATCGGGCCCCGCGACGTGCTCGCTGAGCCCGAGCACGAGCCGGCGCCGCTCCACCGACAGCGCGCCGAGCGCGCGCTCGTGCGCGTTCAGCAACTCGCGCGCGGCGCCGAGAAACGCGTGGCCGTCGGCGGACAGACGCACGACGCGCGGGGTGCGCTCCAGCAACTGCTTGCCCAGGTGCGCCTCCAGTCGCTTCAGCTTCAGGCTGACGGCCGATTGCGTGGTGTCGAGCGCGTCGGCGGCACGCGTGAAGCTGCGGAGATCGGCGACCAGCACGAAGGCCCGCACTGCATCGAGATCGAGGACTTTCATTTCAGACGGAAATGGATGAAATAGGCATGGATATCTGTTTATTATGATCTAGCGCGCCTAAGCTGTGTTCAACCCAACACCGCAACAAGGAGCCCGTCATGCCGCTCACCCGAATCTCACTGCGCGCCGGCAAGCCGGCCGACTACCGCCAAGCGCTGACCGCCAGTATTCAGCGCTCGCTGGTGGACACATTCAACGTGCCGAAGGACGACATGTTCATGCTGATCACCGAGCACACCGCCGACAACATGATCTACGACCGGCAATACCAGAATATCGAGCGCGGCGACGATCTCGTCGTGATCCAGCTGACCGTCAGCAACACACGCTCGGTCGAGCAGAAGAAGGCGCTGTACCGGCGCATCGTCGATGAACTAGGCAAGTCGCCCGGCGTGCGGTCCGAGGATGTGTTCATCAATCTCGTCGAGGTCGAGAAGGAGAACTGGTCGTTTGGGAATGGGATTGCGCAGTACGCCTCTCCGTTGTAGCCACGCATTGGGCGGGCGCAGATGGCTCACATGGGACGCCCGTCGCTTTAGCGCTGACTGGGCGCTATTCACAGCGAAGTCGCCACCCACCCTTGTTCTCCCGATCCATAGAGCATCACGATCGACATTTCCACAAATCTTGAAATGTCGAAGCCATTGACGTATGCTCCGCCCATGAACCCGAACCTTGCTGTCCGTGCGCTCGGCGCGCTTGCCCATGACTCGCGACTCGCGATCTTCCGTCTTCTGGTTGTCGCGGGCCGCGAAGGCATGCCCGCCGGCGAAATCGGCCAACAGTTGGGTCTTGCGCCGTCGAGCCTGTCGTTCCACCTGAAGGACCTGTCTCACGCCGACCTGGTGAAGTCTCGTCAGGACGGACGCTTCGTCATTTACACGGCAAATTTCGACGCGATGACGGACCTGATCGGTTTTCTCACGGAAAACTGCTGCGCCGGCGCATCCTGCGCCTCAGGCGATATTCCGAACGTCTGCAGCAGTAGACAATGACCGGAACTCCGTCATGACCACCAACGTTCTGATCCTCTGCACCCACAACTCGGCGCGCAGCGTGCTGGGCGAAGGCATGCTCAATCATTGGGCCCAAAAGCTTGGCAAGGATGTCCGCGCCTACAGCGCAGGCAGCGCACCGAGCGGCCGCCTTAACCCGTTCGCTCTGGAAGCGCTCACGAACGCGGGTATCGATACCGCGGGGTATCGCAGTAAAAGCTGGGATGAGTTCGTGGCCCAAGGCGCTCCGCAAATGCGCGTGGTGATCACCGTGTGCGACAGCGCTGCAGCGGAGGAATGTCCGTACTGGCCCGGTAGTCCCGTCAAGGTGCATTGGGGATACGCCGACCCGTCCAATGCACCGGGAGGCGACGAAGGCAAACGGCGGGCGTTCGAGCTGACGCGCCAGGCGATTGGCTATCGCATGCTGCAACTTCTGGCATTGCCCCTGGATACGCTGAGCAATACCGACCTTCAGCAAGCGCTGAACCGCATCCAGCAAAGCTGATTTCCTTCGAACAGCCGAATGAATACCCCAAACATTGCGTCGCCGACAAAAGCGTCGAGGCCGGCCATCAGTTTCTTCGAGCGATATCTGACCGTCTGGGTCGCACTGTGCATCGTCGTCGGGATCGTGCTGGGCCAGATCTTTCCCGGCGTCGTTCAGCGCATCGGGCGGATGGAATACGCGCACGTCAACCTCCCGGTCGGACTGCTGATCTGGGTGATGATTATCCCGATGCTCATCAAGGTCGATTTCGGCTCACTGCATGAGGTCCGCCAGCACGTTAAGGGGATCGGCGTCACGCTTTTCGTGAATTGGCTCGTCAAACCGTTCTCGATGGCATTTCTGGGCTGGCTGTTCGTCAAGAATGTGTTCGCGCCCATGCTGCCCGCCGACCAGCTCAATAGTTATGTCGCCGGGCTGATCTTGCTGGCCGCCGCGCCGTGTACGGCGATGGTGTTCGTCTGGAGCCGGCTGACTGGTGGCGATCCGTTGTTTACGCTGTCACAGGTCGCCTTGAACGACAGCATCATGATCATCGCCTTCGCACCACTGGTCGGGCTGCTGCTTGGCATGTCGGCCATTACCGTGCCGTGGGCGACGCTGCTCACATCCGTCCTGCTCTACATCGTCATTCCGGTCATCCTCGCGCAGTTCTTGCGGAAGGCGCTGCTCGCAAAGGGGCCGCAGACATTCGACGCGTTCATGGCGAAGCTGGGCCCCTGGTCCATTACGGCACTGCTGGTGACGCTCGTGCTGCTGTTCGCGTTCCAGGGCGAGGCGATCATCAGGCAGCCGCTGGTCATCGTGCTGCTGGCTGTTCCGATCCTGATCCAGGTGTTTTTCAACTCGGCCCTTGCGTACTGGCTCAATCGTGCGGTTGGTGAAAAGCACAACATTGCCTGCCCGTCCGCGCTGATCGGAGCATCCAACTTCTTCGAGCTGGCTGTCGCCACCGCGATTGGTCTGTTCGGCTTCGAATCGGGTGCTGCGCTCGCAACCGTGGTCGGCGTGCTTGTCGAAGTGCCGGTGATGCTGGTCGTAGTGCGCGTCGTGAACCGTTCCGGGACCTGGTACGAATGTGCCTGAGCGGCATCGGAGAAAGTACATGAACCAAGGACAAACGTGTCTGACCGCATAGTTGATCTACCCCAACTCGACGCGGCGCTGTTTCGCGTGCCCGACATCGACCAGTTGCGGCCCGCGACCGCATCGACTCATCCACCGCGTTTCCTGCTGCTCTATGGCTCGCTTCGCGAGCGTTCGTTCAGCCGCTTGCTGACGGAAGAAGCCGCGCGTTTGCTCACGGCGATGGGCGCCGAGGTACGCACGTTTAACCCGAGCGGTCTGCCGCTGCCGGACGATGCACCCGATACCCACCCGAAGGTGGCCGAACTAAGAGAGCTGGTGCAATGGTCGGAGGGCATGGTCTGGTGTTCGCCTGAGCGCCACGGTGCAATGACCGGGATCATGAAGTCGCAGATCGACTGGATTCCGCTTTCGGTCGGGGCTGTCCGTCCGACGCAGGGAAAAACGCTTGCCGTAATGCAGGTGAGCGGAGGATCGCAGTCCTTCAACGCGGTGAACCAGATGCGTGTCCTCGGGCGCTGGATGCGCATGTTGACCATTCCCAACCAGTCGTCTGTCGCGAAGGCGTTCCTGGAGTTTGACGAGGCGGGGCGCATGAAGCCTTCCGCCTATTTCGACCGGGTCGTGGATGTAATGGAGGAACTGGTCAAGTTCACATTGCTGACCCGCGACATCGGCCCGTATCTGGTCGACAGATACAGCGAGCGCAAGGAAAGCGCCGAGGAACTGTCGAAGCGTGTGAATCAGACTGGCCACTGACTCCGCCATACGCAATCCCTATGCTCTCGATTACATAGAAACTACCCACTCAGGAGTTAGCCGTGTCTTCATGCTGCCGCCCGAAGAGCGCCCCTGCGCCCCAGGTGTCCAAACAACAGTTCGACTCGTCTCTGCCCGTCGCGATCATCGGTGGAGGCCCCGTTGGTCTCGCTGCAGCCGCTCATCTGATCCGGCAAGGGTTGAATCCGGTCATCTTCGAAGCGGAAGAAACGGCAGGCGCTGCGCCGCTGGCCTGGGGCCATGTTCATATGTTTTCGTCGTGGCAGTACAACATCGACCGCGCTTCGCGTGCGTTGCTCGAACGGCAAGGATGGTCGGCACCTGACGCTGACGCCTATCCGACGGGGCGGGAACTGGCCGAGCAGTATCTGCTGCCGCTCGCGCGCACGCCTGAGATTGCTGGTTGCCTGCGTCTTGGCACGCGGGTCACCGGTATCGCCCGCATTCGCACGGGCAAAGTCAAGAGCGCGCAGCGCGAGCAGCAGCCGTTCGAAATCCGCTTCGAGGAACGCAATGGCGAAGAAGGGCGCTTCGTTGCGGGCGCCGTCATCGTTGCGACGGGCACGTGGGGGAATCCGGCTCCGGCTGGCGCGTCCGGATTGTCGGCTATCGGTGAAAAGGCGGCTCACGGACATATCCGTTACGGCATGCCCGACGTTCTGGGCTCAGACCGTAGCCGTTACGCGGGCAAAAAGGTGCTGGTCATCGGCTCTGGACACTCGGCTATCGGCACGCTGATCGACCTCGCCAAGCTGGCCACGCAGGAGCCTGGCGCGACGCTCGTCTGGGCGATGCGACGCTCGCAGCCAGGTCAGGTCTACGGCGGGGGCGACTCTGACCAGTTGCCGGAGCGCGGCGCACTGGGTCAGCGGCTCAAGCAACTGGTCAACGCGGGTCGCATCGAACTGCTGACGCCGTTTGCCGTCGACGAAATCAGGGTGAACCGTAGTGCCCTCGAGGTTCGGGACGCTGACGGGCGTGCCGTCGAGGTCGACGAAATGATCGTAGCGACGGGGCTTCGGCCGGAGTTGCAGATCCTGCGCGAAGTGCGTCTCGATCTCGACGCGGCGCTGGAATGCCCTCGTGCCCTCGCCCCGCTGATCGATCCGAATCTCCATTCATGCGGCACGGTGCGGCCGCATGGCGCCGAGATACTGGCGCAGCCCGATACGGGACTCTACATCGCCGGAATGGCCAGCTATGGCCGCGCTCCGACTTTCCTGATGGCGACGGGCTACGAACAGGTGCGCTCCATTGCGGCATGGCTCGCGGGCGACATCGAGGCCGCGCGTCGCGTCGAACTCGAACTGCCGGAAACGGGTGTATGCAGTACCGACCGTAACGCGAGCGGGTATGACGGCAGCAAGAGTTCTTGCTGTGCGCCTACATCGGCGCCGGTCGCGGAGAAGGCATGTTGCGCGGCGCCTTAACAGGCAGCGTTAATTCAGGGCAAACCGGGGCACAACGGGGGCATAAGAAGTGACAGCGTTCGCGCAGCAGCAGGATCGAGGTTCGATCGCGACGTGGGCACTAGCCACCGCGCAACTCGTTTCGTGGGGAGCGATCTACTACACGTTCTCGCTCTTTGTCGTACCGATGGAACATGCGCTCGGTTGGAGCCGGGCATCGACCAACGCGGCACTGTCTGTCGGGTTGCTCGTGTCCGGGCTGGCTGCGTATCCGGTCGGCACCTGGATCGACCACGGACACGGCCGGGCCGTCATGGTGGTGGGATCGCTGCTCGCATCCGCAATGCTCGTGATGTGGTCGCAGGCAAACAGCCTGGCGATGCTATTCGTCGCATGGGTGGGCCTCGGCATCTCGATGGCGGCCACGCTGTACGACCCGGTTTTCGCAGTGATCACGCGAAATTATCCGGGCAGCTTCCGCACGAAGATCACGCTGATAACCCTTGTCGCTGGATTCGCGAGCACCGCATTCATTCCGCTCACGCAGTTGCTCATCAATCTGCTGGGGTGGCGTCACGCGCTGCTCGCGCTAGCGGCGATCAATCTCTGCGTCTGCCTGCCCATTCACGCACTGGCGATCCGCGGAAACGACGCGCGCCATGCTGCTGCCGTCGACAAGGGCGCGGTCAAGGCGGTGAACGCCGCGTCCACCCGGCGCGCGCTACGCTCACCGGTGTTCTGGGCGCTCGCGGTGTGCTTTACCGCCTACTACGTCACGTTCGCGGCATTGACGTTTCACCTCGTTCCGCTGATGGCCGAGCGTCATGTCCAACAGTCCACCATCCTGTTGACGATGGCGCTCATCGGCCCGGCTCAGGTTCTCGCGCGTGTTCTGTGGTTCGCATTTGGACGGAAAGTCTCTCCGAAGATCGTCGGCTTGGTCATCACGACAGCATTTCCGGTGTCGGTGGTGATCCTGCTGATTGCCGGGGCATCGCCCGTGCTGCTGATCGTTTTCGCGCTGATCTACGGCGGAGCGAACGGCATGATGACCATCCTGCGTGGAACGATTGTGCAGGACGTAATGTGGGTCGAAGGATTTGGCGCGATCAACGGGCTGCTTTCTACGCCGTCCAATATTGCAAAGGGCGTCGCGCCGATTTCGGCCGCGATGATCTGGACAATCGGGCAGAGCTATTTTCCAGTGGAGTGGGCTGTGCTGGTGGTGTCACTGGTTTCTCTGGCGGCGTTTGGCGTGGCAATGGCTTGCGCGCGTCGAACCAATATTTCCGTGAATCCGGTGACGGAGCGGGCCGGCTAGTCCTTACCCCACCGCCAGCGCGGCGGCTCGCCTTTCAGCCAGCACACGACCGCGAGGGCCACGGTCAACAGCGCGACCAGCAACGCGAACATGAGCGGATGACCCGCGGGTTGAAACCGGAAAGCGACCACCCCGAGCAACACGAGATACGCGAGCAGCGTCACCCATCCTTGCCAGCGCACGGGAAAGCCCCAACCCCAGCCATAGCGTTTGGCCGGGAACCAGTATTGATCAGAGGGTGGCATCGCGGTCTCCTGATTCGGGCGTTTGCTCATTGTCGACGATTCACGGTCGATAAGTGCAAGCATTGGATCTTTCGCGCGGTGTCACGCGTGACTATATTTCGTTGACCGGTCTCAACCCGAGTCCATCGACAGGAAACGCTCCATGCAACCCGCAACCGAACAAAAAACCGTGCTTCTGATCGGCGCCTCGCGCGGCCTCGGCTTCGCAATGGTCGAGGAGTACCTGAAACGCGGCTGGCGAGTTATCGCCACCGGCAGGCAAAATTCCACGACCAGGCTTCTGCAGCTAGCGAAGACGTATGCAGCGCTCGAAGTCGAAACGGTCGACATCACGATTCCCGAACAGGTCATCGCACTGCGCAGCCGCCTCGAAGGTCGCCCGATCGACATCCTGTTCGTCAATGCCGGCGTCAAGAACGACGATCGTGAAACGATCGCTGATGTATCGACCGACGAATTCGTGCGCGTGATGGTGACCAATGCGTTGAGTCCGATGCGGGTCGTCGAGGCGCTGCAGGATCTCGTCCGGCCGAGCGGCACGATCGGCGTGATGTCGTCGGGGCAGGGCAGCGTCGCCAACAACGAGAACGGCAACTACGAGGTCTATCGCGGCAGCAAGGCCGCGCTGAATATGTTCATGCGCAGTTTTGCCGCGCGTCATCGAAGCGACACCAAAACCTTGCTGCTGATGGCGCCCGGCTGGGTGCGAACCGATCTGGGCGGGCCGGACGCGCGTCTGAGCATCGACGAAAGCATCCCGAACCTGGTCGGCACGATCGACGCGTACCAAGGCCGCGCCGGTTTGCATTACCTCGACTACCTCGGCAGAGTCGTGCCGTGGTGATCGGCAAGCGCAGCGGCCAGTGGCGCAAGAGCGCGTCGCTATAATGATTTTCCGCCCTACCACGTACTTCGACCGCTGTCAGCCATGACCACCGACCGCCCCGATCCTCCGCGCGACGCCCTCGAACTCGGCGGCTCTGTCTGGTTTCAAGCCGGCACCCAGACGCTCGGCGGCGCGGCTCGGATCGCGCTGCTGGCGGCGATCGGCGAGACCGGTTCGATCACGAGCGCGGCGAAGGCGGTCGGCATCAGCTACAAAGGTGCGTGGGATGCCGTCGATACGATGAACAACCTCGCCGGCGAGCCGCTCGTCGTGCGTCTGACCGGCGGTAAGGGCGGCGGCGGCACGACGCTGACGCCGCGCGCGGTGAAACTGATCGACACGTTCCGCGCGGTCGAGCGCGAGCATCGGCGCTTTCTCGAACGCGCCGGCGCGGCGATCGGCGAGGGCTTCGCGACGGACTGGGACCTGATTGGCCGCATCGGCGTGAAGACGAGCGCGCGCAATCAGTTCTACGGCACGGTGTCGGCAATCGAGCGCGGCACCGTCAACGACGAAGTGTCGCTCGCGCTGCCCGGCGGCCACACGATCGTCGCCGTGCTCACGCACGAGAGCACCGAAGCGCTCGGGCTCGCGGTCGGCGTGGCGGCGTTTGCGCTGATCAAGGCGTCGTGGGTCGTGCTGCTCGTGGCGGGTGACGGCGATGGCGATGCGCCGTTGAAGTTATCGGCGCGCAATCAGTTGCGCGGCACCGTGCAGAGCGTGAAGCGCGGTGCGGTCAACGCGGAAGTGTCGCTCGGGCTCGAAGGCGGCGCGGTGATCACCGCAATCGTCACCAATGGCAGCGTCGACACGCTCGGTTTGCAGGAAGGCGCGAGCGCGGTCGCGGTGTTCAAGGCGTCGAGCGTGATACTCGGCGTGAAGGATTGAGGGTTGCCGGGGCGTAGTGGAGGCGCAAGTTAAGCCGCAAAGCGATGGCGCCAAGCCAGCCGTTCAACGAGGTGACGCTTCGCTGCGCGCATACCCGGTAAAAGGATGATCTTCGCGGCCCCGGCCGTCGCTGATCTGCACGACCTGATCGCCGAATGCGGCAACGTCGTCGGGATCGTGCGTGATCAGCACCATCGGAATATCGAGCCGCGTTTGCAAGTCCGATAGCTCGCGCCGCATGCGCTGGCGCAACTGGCTATCCAGCGCGGAAAACGGCTCGTCGAGCAGCAGCAGGCGCGGCTGCGAAACCAGCGCGCGCGCGAGCGCGACCCGCTGCTTCTGACCGCCCGACAGTTGCGTCGGATGATTGCCCGCCACGCCCCTCAATTCGAGCGCGTCGAGCCAGTAATCGACCTCCGTGCGCGCGCCGCGCGCACGCGGATTGAGCCAGCCCCGGTGCAGCCCGAAGCCGATGTTCTGCCGCACGTTCAGATGCGGAAACAGCGCGTAGTCCTGAAACAGATACGCGATCTTGCGCGCCTGCGGCTTCTGATCGATGCCGACCGCGCTATCGAACAAGGTGGTGCCGTGCAGTGTGATGGTCCCTTCATCGGGACGCAGCAAGCCGGCGATCGCCTGCAAGGTCAGGCTCTTACCCGCGCCCGAAGGTCCGAATAGCACGAGCCGCTGCGTGTTCGCGCTGAACGCGATGTCGAGCGTGAAGCGCCGTTCGGCGGTCTCGAAAGTCTTGCGGATGGCGACGTTGAGCGGCATGTCAGCGGGCTCTCAGAAGCGTGTGCTGCGGCACGAGGCGTCCCGCGAGCAGCAGGATCGTCACGCACGCGACCGAGGTCACGAGCACGAGGAAGTTGGCGGTGCTGTCGTCGCCGGCCTGCACCGCCGAATAGACCGCGACCGACAGTGTCTGCGTGCGGCCCGGCAGATTGCCTGCGACCATCAGCGTCGCGCCGAATTCGCCGAGCGCGCGCGCGAACGCGAGCAGGCCGCCGGCGAGGATGCCGCGCGCCGCGAGCGGCAGCGTCACGCGGAAAAACACCGCGCCCTCGCTGATCCCGAGCGTGCGCGCCGCGTGCTCCAACTGCGGATCGACGCCTTCAAAGGCGGCGCGCGCCGACTTCAGCACGAGCGGAAACGCCACCACCATCGACGCGATCACCGCGCCCTGCCACGTGAAGACGAGCTGGATGTCGAAGCGGTCGAGCCACGCGCCGATCACGCCACGTCGGCCGAGCAGCACGAGCAGGTAGTAGCCGAGCACGGTGGGCGGCAGCACCAGCGGCAGCATCAGCAGCGAATCGATCACGTCGCGCGCGCCGGAGCGCCAGCGCGACAGACCGAGCGCCACCGCGACGCCGAGCACGAGATTGAGCGCGGTGGCCCAGCCCGCGACCTTCAGGGACAGCAGCAGCGGCACCCAAGCCTGTTCCATGAGCGCGTGCTCTCCCGTGAATCAATGCGCCGGCCTGAAGCCGTATTTCGCGAGCACCGCCTGGCCGGCGGGCGACAGCACGAAGTCGATAAATGCCTGGGCGTCGGCCGCGTGATGGCTGCCTTCGACCTGCGCAATCGGATAGGTGATCGGCGTTTGCGTCGGCAGGCTCATCGCGACCTTGACCTTGTCGGGCATGATCGCGGCGTCGGTGCCGAACACGAAGCCGGCGTCGACTTCGCCGCGCGCGACGTAATCGAGGCTCTGACGCACGTTCGACGCAAGCACCGCCTTCGCGTTGACCGCGTCCCACACGCCCGCGGCCTGCAGCGCGCCCTGCGTGTAGCGGCCGACCGGCACCGAGGCCGGATCGCCGAATGCGACGCGCTTGACGTTCGCGGTCGTCAGCGCGTTGAGGTTGGCGGGCGCGAGATGACTGTCGGCCGGTACGATCAGCACCAGCGAGTTGGCGGCGAAGTCGCGCCGCGTCGCCGGCACGATCACCTTTTCGGCGGCGGCCCTGTCCATTGCCTTCTGATCGGCGGACGCGAAAACGTCGACGGGCGCGCCTTTGACGATCTGTTGCATCAGCACGTCGGACGCGCCGAAGTTCAGCAGAACCTTCGTGCCTGGATGCTGCTGCTCGAACGCGTCGCCGACCGCCTTGAACGCATTGGTCAGGCTGGCGGCGGCCGAAACCACCAGTTCATCGGCGTGCGCATTCGCGCTGACCATGACGGAGGCGGCGGCTGCGACGCACAGCGCGTATTGCTTCAGATGGCGAGAGAGAGTCATGGCGGACCTGAAGTCGGACTAGAACGGGAAGCAGTGGCTTAAAAACTCTATCGTAATATATGCGCGGTTATAGCGGTGGGCGAAACGACCGATTCGGCGTTGCGCTTCACGCATGGCGCGAGCGCAGGCGAAATGTTACGAAACTGTAAAAGGAAGCCCGAAAACTCGCCGGAAGGGCCGGCGCAGCGTTCAGATGGCCGACCCGCGCATGGGCTCGAGCGTATTGCGCGTTTGCGACAGCGGCGCGGCCGACGGTCGAATGATGCGGGTGGACCGCCATGTTGCGCGGATGAACGGCCGGTCGTGGCCGGACACCTTCAACGCAATATGCGTGACCCAGCGCTGGGTGGGCACGTGCACGCCGTGCATCAAGAGTGCGAGCACCATCATGCTGACGGCGACCGGCAGCGCCGATAGCCGGTCCGCTTCCGCATTCCACGCGATCCGCACGAACACGAGCGCGGCAAGCGCGCCGACGAGGCAACCAGTCACCGCTTCGGACGGCGAATGCGCACTCAGCACCACACGCGACAAACCCACCGCCAGGCCGGCGGCAAGCCCCGCAAGCACGCCGAGCAGCCGGATGGCGCGGCGCGCGGGCAATAGCATCAAAAATAGCGCGACCGGATAGACGGCCGTGGACAGCATGGAGTGACCGCTGACGCCGGTGAAATCGAACTCGCGCACGCCGACGCCCCAGCCGAGGAAGGCGAGCTTGGTCACGGTCACGACACCGATCGCCGTACCCAGCAGCGCGAGCCAGCAGGCCCCGAGCCGCCACGAGTAGCCGACCGCCAACCACAGCGCTATGGCGAACGCGAGCGGCAGCGTCAAGCCGGCGCCGCCGAGGCTGGTGATCGAATACCACAGGTGGATCGGTAAATCGGGCATGGGCGAAGCGCGACGGGGGTCGCGTGAAATCGGGTTGGTGGAAATCGGCGCGCACCAGCCGGCATGAAACGCCGATGCGGCCCGGATCGACACGTCGGGAGATCAACCGCCAGTATAGTCGGGTGTCGCGTGAACGGTCTCGCGGCGCGGAACGCTTTTGCACGCCGAAGTGTGGGCTGCCGAACAGCTAGCGACGTAGTTTGACGACAGGCCGCCGGCAAGGTTCGCGGTGGCTGAAATCGGCGCGAAAAGCGGCCCCGGTGTTCAGCAATGCAGGAGGAATGATGTTATTGTGCATTGCACAACTCCATTCTTCCCGCAGTGTCTGCGGTCACCACTTGTCCCTTTTGCGAGGTTATCGCCGATGGCAAAAAGCCTGTCGAAAATCTGGCTGCGCGGTTTCAAGCGCCTGCTCGCGATCCAAACCGAACACGCGCAAAAAACCGCCAAGCGAGCACAGGCGCGACCGGCTCGCGCCGCTACCGCCAAACCGTCGAGCAAGGCTCATCCACTGAAGCCGACTGCCGCGCTGCGCGCACCCGCGAAACGCGAAGCGCCGCGCGAGTCGCGCGTGCGTCCACGCGCGGCCGCATGGGCGAGCGGGGCGTGGACGCGCTCGTTCCATTCCGCGCCGGCCGCACCGGGCCGGCTGGTCAATCATCTGCAGTACGGGCTCTATATACCGTCCGGGCACGCGCACGAGGCGATGCCGCTCGTCGTGATGCTGCACGGCTGCACGCAGTCGATCGACGAGTTCGCCGAAGGCACGCGCATGAACCTGCTCGCCGACCGCTACGGCTTCGCGGTCGTCTACCCCGAGCAATCGAAGCACGCGCACTCGCACCGCTGCTGGCATTGGTACGACGCCGGCGACAACGCGGGCGGCGCGGAAGCGCGTGCGGTCGTATCGCTGGTGGATGCGCTGATCGAGCAGCATGGCTTTGACCGCGAGCGTGTGTACCTGGCGGGGATTTCGGCGGGCGCGGGGCTGACGGCGCTGTTGGCCGTCAAGTATCCGCAGCATTTCGCCGCTGTCGCGCTGCATTCCGGCCCCGCCTTCGGCGAGGCCCGCTCCGGCATTACCGCGATGGACGTGATGCGGCGTGGCGCGCGTCGCGAGCCGGTCGAACTCGTCGATGAAACGACGAACGTTGCGCAGTACCCGGGCATGCCGGCATTGATCATCCACGGCGACGCCGACCATGTGGTCGCGCCGGTCAACGCGGACCAGTTGGCGGCACAGTTCGTGCGCCTGAACCGGCTCATCGACGTAAACGGCGCGCGCAGAGCCGGCGAGACGCGCGAAGATCGCAAAAATGGCGTCGTGGTGCGCGATTATCTGCGCGGCGGGCGGCGTGTGGTGCGGGTGTGTCGCGTGCAGGGGCTCGGCCACGCATGGGCCGGCGGCGACGATGCGCTGCCGTTTCATTCGTCCAAGGGTCCGGACGCGAGCGCCATGCTGTGGGAGTTTTTCCGGCATCAGCGTCGCACGGACGCGGGCCGCATCGCGGAAGGATTGGCGGCATCGTCGGCCGGCCGGTGACGCCCGAACAACACCTCGAAAATGAATAGTGGCATGAACTCAGGGTTTTCCCTATAATGCGGGTTATCCCTTAGGCGTAAACGCCTAGATATCATTGCCGAGGTGAACCATGTATCTGCTCAGCCGCCTGTTCCTGTTTTTGACCAAGTCGCCTGACCAGCTCGCAAAAGAGCGCGCTGACGCTTATCTGGCTGAAGCGACCGATCTCTACGACCTCGAATTCCGTATGCGCAAGCTCGATCAGGAATCGAACCTGCGCGCGCCGTCGTGGATGAGCCAGCACTACGGCTAAGCAGCCGGATTCAGCTGCCACAACGCGTAGTTCAACAGAGCTGCATACGCGACCCACACGACGTACGGCGCGAGCAGAACGCCCGCGAGGCGATCGCGCCGCCAGAACACATACGTCAGCATCACGATCAGCAGCAGCAAGATCAGGATGTCGATCAGCGCCATTTCCGGCCGATGCAGGCCGAAAAACAGCCACATCCACGCAGCGTTGAATAGGAGCTGCACAACCCACAGTGCGATTGCCGCACTAGGGCCGTCGCGCTTCCACACGCGCCACGCGGAAAACGCCATCAGCACGTAGAGCACGATCCACACCGGCGGGAAAACCCACTTCGGCAGATTGAACGCGGGCTTTTGCAGGCTCGTGTACCACGCGTCCGGCAGCGACAGACTCGCGGCCCAGCCGGCCGCTAGCGTCAGAATCAGAAACACCAGCAGCGACGGCAGACGGCGCATCTCCATCCCTCCAGACTTTCTTATTCAATGATGTGAGCGGGCACTCACTTTGCGTATCTGGCCAGTGTGCGCTCGCGGGCCTGGGCGTGATCGACGATCGGCTCGGGATAATTCCCGCCTAGCACCACGCCGAACTCCGCGAGCCGCTCCGCGCCCGCCAGCCACGGCGCGTGAATCCATTTTGCCGGCAACCTGGCGAGCTGGGGTAGATATCGTTTGATAAAGCGTCCGTCGGGGTCGAATTTTTCGGATTGCGAGACTGGATTAAAAATGCGGAAGTAAGGCTGCGCGTCGCAGCCGGTCGAGGCGGCCCACTGCCAGCCGCCGTTGTTGGCCGAGAAATCGAAGTCGTTCAGCAGATCGGCGAAGTAGCGCTCACCGAGCCGCCAGTCAATGCCGAGATCCTTCGCGAGGAAGCTCGCCGTGACCATGCGCAGGCGGTTGTGCATATAGCCGGTCCGGTTCAACTGCAGCATCGCGGCATCGACGAGCGGATAGCCGGTGCGGCCCTCGCACCAGGCGGCGAACGCTGCGTCGGCCGAGGGGCCTTTTTCCCAGCGCAAATGCTCGTATTCCGGTTTGAACGGCGCGCCTTTCGCGATGCGCGGATGGTGCGCGAGGACCATGAAGTAGAAGTCCCGCCAGATCAGTTCCGACAACCACGTTGCCGCGCCTTTGCCGTCGGGTTGCAGCGACATCTCGTACGCGAGCCGTGCGAGCGTGCGGATCGATACCGTGCCGAAGCGCAAATGCACCGACAGATAGCTCGGCCCCTTCGTGGCGGGGAAATCGCGCCGCTCCGCGTAGTTATCAATGCGCGTCAGGAAATCATCGAGCAACTGTTGCGCGCCGTTCATTCCGGCGGGCAGTTGCAAGTCCGTCAGGTCGCTCGGCGCGAAGCCTAGCTGATCGGCTGTGGGCAACTGACGGTCGAGCTTGCGCGGCAGCGCCGCCAGATGCTTCGCGTAGGTCTCCACCGGGTAGGGCTTCAGGTCGAACGCGCTCAATTGCTTGAGCCACGCGTTCCTGTACGGCGTGAAGACCGTGAACGGCTTGCCCTGGCCGTTCAGCAGCTCGTCGCGCTCGAAAATCGTCTGGTCCTTGAACGTTAGCCACTGCCGGCCCGCATCCTTAAGACGCTTGCCGACTGTCGCGTCGCGTTCGATCGCAACCGGCTCATAGTCGTGATTCGCGAACACCGCATCGACGCGCAACTCCGCCGCGAGTTTCGGCACCAGCCCGGCCGGATCGCCGTATAGCACGACGAGGCCGCCGCCGAGCGCGCGCAACGCGCCGTCGAGTTCAGCCAGTGACGCGAGAATGAAGTCGATGCGGCGATCCCGCACCGGCTCGCCTGGGTGGCGCGGCTGCCAGGCATCGACGATCGGCTGCAGGGTCGTCGTGTCGAACACGAACACGCACCAGACGCGCTCGCAATGCTTGAGCGCGTAGTAAAGCGCGGCATGATCGGTGCTGCGCAGATCGCGGCGGAACCTGACGAGGCCGGCGTCGAAACTGTCGTGCAGGCGGCGGGCGCGTGTCATCGGGAAGGACAGTCGGGATGAAGGTAGTTGACGACCGGCATCGCACGTAGCGTGCCGCACGCGCCAAGAGGATCAGCGCCCGTCCCTGTTGTGCAGAGTGCGGGCGCTGTTCGCGACGGCGCCGGGGAATGCGCCGTCAGCGGTTCTGCCTGGGCATTGCTGATCGGCGCGACGGCCGACCTGACCTCAAGCGACGTGCAGACGAACCGCCACGTTGTTACGCGTGGCGTTCGAGTACGGGCAGACCTGGTGTGCTGCGTCCACCAGTTCCTTCGCTGCTTGCGCAGCGAGGCCCGGCAGCGAGATACGCAGATCGATGTCGAGCGCGAAGCCGCCCTTGTCGTTCGGGCCGATGCCGACGTCGGCGGAAACCTGTGTGTCGGCCGGCAGGGCCTGCTTACGCTGGCCGGCGACGAACTTCATGGCGCTCAGGAAACAGGCCGAGTAGCCGGCCGCAAACAGCTGCTCGGGATTCGTGCCTGCCGCGCCACTGCCGCCGAGCTCACGCGGCGCGGCCAGCTTCACGTCCAATGCATTGTCCGACGATACGGCGCGGCCGTCGCGGCCACCGGTGCTCGTTGCGCTTGCCTTGTAGAGGATGTTCATGGTGCAGCTCCTGGTCTTGGGTGTCGGGGTTGGCATGTTTGCCGCTGGCTGCCGGTTCGCCGGTCTGGCGAATTGCTAGCGAAGCGGCATGTGAGTAAGATAGTGCACAAATCATTTGTGTGCAAATGAATTTTGCGGCGAAGCCGGAACTAGTCCGTTTCAGTTATCGCCACTACTGGTCCATGAAGTCGTTGAGCGTCGTGCGCAGGCGTGTGAGGTCGTCGCGCAGACGCAGCAGGAAGTCCGGCGACTGCTGCGTCGCGCAGAGGATCTCGCCGGGCACGTCGCGCGCCTGACGCTTGAGCGCCTTGCCCGCGCCCGTCAAGCGAATGTAGACGAGGCGCTCATCGTCAGTGCCGCGCGCGCGCTCGACGAGTCCCTGCGCTTCGAGGCGCTTGAGCAGCGGCGTGACCGTCGCCGGATCGAGATTCAGACGCGTGGCCATGTCCTTGACGGTGACGTCGTCGGTTTCCCACAGCACGAGCATGGCCAGATACTGTGGATACGTGAGTCCGAGCCGTTCGAGCAGCGGCTTGTATGCTTTCGTCATCGCGAGCGAGGTCGAGTAGAGCGCGAAGCACAGTTGCTCGTCGAGCGTGAAGGGGAGAGCGGGGCGCTGGTTCATGATCCACCTCGGCAAAAAAAGGAGCGTACAAATGGATTGCACGCAAATTATTGTGCCGCAAATCGATTCGGAATGGCGGGCGTCGAGCAGGTGTTTCGACAGAGAGGTCGGGAAGATGCGTGCGGAACACGCAACGCGCGGGCGCCAGAACGGCACCCGCGCGGGAACGAAGGATCAGGCCGCCGGCGTGGTCGGCAGATCCGGCGTTTGCGGCGTCTGCACGCCGAAGCAGCCGCGATAGGTCGCGTAGAACGAGCAGTACAGCATGGTCGTGACGATCATCGTCGCGGGCATCAGGATCGCGAACGCGAAGTCCGCCGCGCCGAGCGCCTGCATCAGCGCGGACAGCCCGATCGACACGACCGTTGCGACTGCGAACCACAGCGCCGCGAACACGATGAAAGCGCCGCGATTGCGCCAGCAACTGACGACGCTGAAGAACATCGCCTTGACGGGCGGCACGTCGTGCCAGGCGGCGAGGATCGGCGAGAACCAGAACAGCATCGCGACCGGCACATAGAACGCGAGCGCGGTGACCACCGCGAGCGGGATATTGCTGTTGGCGATTGCGTTTTCATCCATCGACGCGTTGCCAAGCATCACCTTCAGCAGCACGCCGCCGTCGGCGAGCGCCGAGCCGGCCAACACAAGCGCCATCGCGATCACGTAAAGCGCGCCGAGCACGAGCAACCGCCGCGCAACCACCGAGCCATACGAATGAAAGCCGTCGACGAGAATGGTCGGAAACACCGGTTTGCCCGCGATCGTGTTGCGGCAAGCGGCCATGAAGCCGACCGCGACACCCGGAATGAACAACAGCGGCAACACGCCGCCGACCAACGGAATCTGCGACACGAGCGTCATCACCAGCAAATAGGTGAAGAACAGCGTCAGGAAGGCGAGCGGATTCTTGCGGAACAGCCAGATGCCCTGGCGGAACCACACGTAGCCGGTTTTCGCGGGGACTTCGATCAGTTGCATGGGGTATGGATGCCTGGATTGGCGACGCCCAGCAGGCGCTCGCGCAGAATGCGTTCGAAATGACCGGGGTCGTGCGGCTTCAGCAGTTCCGCCGCGCGCGGCATATGAAAATCATACAGGCGCGAGACCCAGAAACGGTATGCGCCCGCACGCAGCATGTCGCCCCAGTGATGGTTTTCCTCGGCGGTGAACGGCCGCACCGTCTGATACGCGCGCAATAGCGCCTCGGTGCGTTCGGAGTCGAGCTTGCCGGTCGCAAGGTCGACGCACCAGTCGTTGACCGTGACCGCGACGTCGAATAGCCACTTGTCGCAGCCGGCGAAATAGAAATCGAAGAAACCGCCGAGACGCACTTCGTGGCCGGTCTCGGGCGCCGCGTGCGCGAACATCGCGTTGTCGCGGAACAGGTCGGCGTGGCACGGACCCGAGGGCATTGCCGCGTAATCGGCGGAGGCGAAGAACGCCTCCTGATGCGCAAGCTCGGACGCCAGCAGATCGCGCTGCTCGCCTTCGAGATACGGCAGGATCGTCGGCACGGTTTCGCGCCACCACGGCAGGCTGCGCAGGTTCGGCTGATAACGCGGATAGTCGCGGCCGGCCAGGTGCATGCGCGCGAGCATGTGGCCGACCTCGGCGCAGTGCTCGACGCCGGGCGCGAGTTCGGGCGCGCCTTCGAGCTTCGTCACGATGGTCGCGGGTTTGCCGAGCAGCATGCCGAACAGCGCGCCGTCGAGGCGCGGCATCGGATCCGGTACGGGCACGCGATGCGCGGCAAGATGACGCATCAGGTCCAGATAGAACGGCAGTTGTTCAGCTGTCAGCTTCTCGAAAATGGTCAGCACGTATTCGCCGCGCGTCGTCGTCAGAAAGAAGTTGCTGTTTTCAATGCCGGACGAAATGCCGCGAAACTCGACGACATCGCCGAGATCGTAGTGACTCATCCATTCTGCGAGTTGGGATTCGTTGACAGCGGTGAAGACGGCCATGCGGAAACGTCGGATCAGGTTGTTGGGGCTGGCGCGGTGCGGCCAGTGCGAGGTGAGACAAGCGAATGGGGTGCAGCGGGCGACGAGTGCGGACCGGCGAAGTGTACGCGTCGCCGCATTCAGCGCAAGTTCATCGCGCAGCAGCCGCGATCGGTGGAACCGGGGCACGACCGCGCCGCGGCCGCCGTTGCCGGCGTGCCGCTTTCGTAACGATCAATAGTGGAGATTCACCGACGGCAGGCGCGTGCTGGGCTTGCCGCTGTCGTGGACGGTGGGCGACGTGTCGGGCGACGCGCTCATCTGGTAGCGGGTACCGAAATTCGATTGCACGTTGATTTCGACCGGCTTGCCCTTGTCGCGGAATTCAGTGATTTCGGTGCCGTTCGGGCTGACTTCGTGAAAGCTCGGCGTGCGCGGAACGTTGTTGATGTCGACCTTCGAGCTGACCTCAGCGGCTGGACGATTGATCTTGGCGAGATCCGGCAGACCGGCCCGTTCGTTGGCGGACTGGGGCACGCCGGCGGGCGGCGGTTCGTCGACGGGCTGGGCAGCCATCGCGGCGTTGCCGAAGGCGAGAGCCAGCGCAACAGCGATGGGAAGGAGCGGCTTCATGGTGATTCTCCAATTGGGTGCCCGGATTCTAGCAAATCCGGCCTGGCGTACGGGCGCTAAGCCTTATTTTGCGCCGCTTTCGCACAACACGCGCGCGTTCTCGCCAGCGCTGTTGCAAGCGTCGCCGCCGACATTTGGCAACAGCGGGTTCCGTGGTAATGTCGTCTCATCAAAAAGGGTGAACGATGATGATGAACAACGATATCAATCAGCGCACGGTGCAGACTCCCGCCAGCAGCTTCCCGACCGAGGGCTTCGACGACGCGGCCGAAGCCGTCACCCGCCTCGCCGCGATCTACGAGGCGAACACGTCATTCCTGCGCGATGCGTTCGCGCGCTATCGCCGCAACGAGCAGTTCGACCATCGCGTGCGCGCCTGCTATCCGTTCGTGCGCGTGCGTACCGAGGTCAACACGCACATCGATTCGCGCCGCTCGTACGGGTTCGTCGCGGGGCCGGGCGTGTTCGAGACGACCGTCACGCGGCCCGACCTGTTCGGCAACTACTATCGCGAACAACTGCGGCTGCTGGCGAAGAACCATCACGTGCAGATCGAGGTCGGCGTGTCGGACCAGCCGATTCCGATTCATTTCGCATTTGCCGAGGGCATCCACCTCGAAGGCGATCTGGACCGCGAGCGCCTGTTCCTGATGCGCGACATCTTCGATACGCCGGACCTCGCGCTGCTCGACGACCGCATCGTCAACGGCACGTACGAGCCGCTGCCGGGCGAGCCGCATCCGCTCGCATTGTTCACGGCGGCGCGCGTCGATTTTTCGCTGCATCGGCTGAAGCACTACACAGCGACCTCGCCAACGCATGTGCAGAACTACGTGCTGTACACGAACTATCAGTTCTATATCGACGAATTCGTGAAGCTCGGCCGTGCCATGATGGCCCGTACCGACGACGCGGAGTTGCGCGCCTATCGCAGCGAATACACGTCGTTCGTCGAGCCCGGCGACGTCATCACCTACAACGAGAACCTCGGCGAGCAGGCGCAGGAGGGCACGCCGCCGCCGCGTTTGCCGCAGATGCCCGCGTATCACCTGAAACGCGCGGATGGCAGTGGCATCACGATGGTCAACATCGGGGTCGGGCCGTCGAATGCGAAGACCATCACCGATCACATCGCGGTGCTGCGCCCGCATGCGTGGATCATGCTCGGCCACTGCGCGGGGCTGCGCAATACCCAGCGTCTCGGCGACTACGTGCTCGCGCACGGCTATGTGCGCGAAGATCATGTGCTCGATGCCGATCTGCCGCTGTGGGTGCCGATCCCGGCGCTCGCCGAAGTGCAGGTCGCGCTCGAACGCGCGGTCGCGCAGGTCACGCAGCTCGATGGCGTCGAACTGAAGCGCGTGATGCGCACGGGCACCGTGGCGAGCGTCGACAATCGCAACTGGGAGCTGCGCGATCATCGCGAGCCGGTCCAGCGGCTGTCGCAGAGCCGCGCGATCGCGCTCGATATGGAAAGCGCGACGATCGCGGCGAACGGCTTTCGCTTCCGCGTGCCTTACGGCACGCTGCTGTGCGTGTCGGACAAGCCGCTGCACGGCGAGTTGAAGTTACCGGGCATGGCCGATCAGTTCTATCGCGCGCAGGTCGATCAGCATCTGCAGATCGGCGTGAAGGCGATGGAACTGTTGCGCATGAACGGGCTGCATCGGTTGCATAGCCGCAAGCTGCGGAGTTTCGCGGAAGTCGCGTTTCAGTGACTCGGGCCACTCAGGCCGAGGTGCTGATAACAGCCGGGAGGAGGGTAGTCTTCCTTATCAATCGGTTTCATCAGGTGTCGAGGTGCTACCACCACGGAAGGCCCGGCGGCAACGCGCCCGCCATGTGCGCGACCTGATGTGTGCACAGTGCATCGTGCTACGCGTAATGCGAGGCGCGCAGCGTTATGCGATCACAGGTAGAACATCCGGTCTTCGTCCGACTTGACCGGATGCGCTTCCGCTTCCTCGCGGTCTTCGTAGAACTTGAGCACCGCTTCGAGCACCTGGTCCGGATTGTCGATCACCTGCATCAGATCGATGTCGGTCGGATTGATCAAACCCATCGGGATCAGCGAGCTCTTGAACCACGCGAGCAGACCCTCCCAGAACTCGGCGCCCACCAGAATGATCGGCACGTGGCGCGACTTCTTGGTTTGGATCAGCGTGAGCACTTCGGCCAGTTCGTCGAGCGTGCCGAAGCCGCCGGGCATCACGATCACCGCATCCGAATTCTTCACGAACGTGACCTTGCGCGTGAAGAAATGGCGGAAGCGCAACGAGATGTCCTGCCACTGGTTGCCCGACTGCTCGTGCGGCAACTCGATGTTCAGACCGACCGAGGGAGCCTTGCCCGCATGCGCGCCCTTGTTGGCCGCTTCCATAATGCCGGGGCCGCCGCCGGAGATCACCGCGAAGCCGGCATCCGACAATTTGCGTGCGATCTGCGTGGCGAGTTTGTAGTACGGCGAGTTCGGTTTCAGGCGCGCCGAACCGTAGATGCTGACCGCCGGGCGAATCTCCGACAGGTACTCGGTCGCCTCGATAAACTCTGCCATAATCGTGAACATCTGCCACGATGCGCGGGCTTTTTTGGCCGTTGCGCGCTCTTGATCTGCGAGCGATCGCAGACTCGGAATCACTTTTCTCTTAGTCATAATGCCTGAAGAACGAAGCCTTGAAGGTAAGACCCTGCTGTTGGTCGACGGTTCGAGTTATCTGTACCGGGCCTACCATGCGATGCCTGATCTACGCGGCCCCGAGGGTGGCCCGACGGGTGCGCTCTACGGGATGATCAACATGCTGCGGCGCATGCGCAAGGAAGTCACAGCAGAGTATAGCGCGTGCGTGTTCGACGCCAAGGGCAAAACGTTTCGCGACGACTGGTATCCGGAGTACAAGGCGAACCGTCCATCGATGCCGGAAGATCTTGCCCGTCAGATCGAGCCGATTCACGTCGCGGTGCGTGCGCTCGGCTGGCCGCTGCTGATGATCGATCGTGTCGAAGCGGACGACGTGATCGGCACGCTGTGCACCGAGGCGGAAAAGCTCGGCATGAACGTGGTCGTGTCGACCGGTGACAAAGACCTCGCGCAGCTCGTGTCGAACCGCGTCACGCTCGTCAATACGATGACCAACGAAACGCTCGACCGCGACGGCGTGGTCGCGAAGTTCGGTGTGCCGCCGGAGCGCATCATCGACTATCTGTCGCTGATCGGCGATACCATCGACAACGTGCCGGGCGTCGAGAAATGCGGTCCGAAAACCGCGGTCAAATGGCTGACGCAGTATGAGTCGCTGGATGGCATCGTCGAGCATGCGAGCGAGATCAAGGGCGCGGTCGGCGATAATCTGCGCCGCGCGTTGGACTTCTTGCCGATGGCGCGCAAGCTCGTCACAGTCGAGCGCCATTGCGATCTGACCGGGCACATCGTGTCGATCGAAGAAAGCTTGCCGAGCCTTCCCGAGTCGCGCGAAGAGTTGCGAGATTTGTTCACGCGCCACGGCTTCAAGACGTGGCTGCGCGAAGTCGAGATTGCCGACGCGGTCGAAGGTCCGGAAACCGATGTGCCGCCCGCGTTGTCCGTCGATCACGAGCGCCACTACGAGACCGTGCAAACATGGGAGCAGCTCGACGCGTGGCTGGACAAGATCAACGCGGCCGAGATGACTTCGTTCGATTCCGAAACCACGTCGCTCGACCCGATGATTGCGCGGATCGTCGGCTTGTCGCTGTCGGTGGAAGCAGGCCGCGCCGCGTATGTGCCGCTCGCGCATCGCGGCCCCGACGCGCCGGTGCAGCTGCCGCTCGACGAAGTGCTCGCGAAGCTCAAGCCGTGGCTCGAAAGCGCGGACCACAAGAAGGTCGGCCAGCATCTGAAGTACGACGAACAGGTGCTCGCGAATTACGGCATCGAAATGCGCGGCGTCGAGCATGACACGCTGCTCGAATCGTACGTGCTCGAATCGCATCGCACGCACGACATGGACAGCCTCGCGCTGCGTCATCTCGGCGTGAAGACGATCAAGTATGAAGATGTCGCGGGCAAGGGCGCGCAGCAGATCGGCTTCGACGAAGTCGCGCTCGACAAAGCCGCCGAATATGCGGCCGAAGACGCAGACATCACGCTGCGTTTGCATCAGGCCTTGTATCCGCAAATCGCCGCGGAGAAGTCGCTCGACCACGTGTATCGCGAGATCGAAGTACCGACTTCGCGCGTGCTGCGCAAGATGGAGCGCACCGGCGTGCTGATCGACGCGGAGAAGCTGCGTCAGCAGAGCAGCGAGATCGCCACGCGTCTGATCGAGCTCGAAGGCAAGGCATACGAACTGGCCGGCGGTGAATTCAACCTCGGCTCGCCGAAGCAGATCGGGCAGATTTTCTTCGAGAAGCTCGAACTGCCGGTCATCAAGAAGACGCCGAGCGGCTCGCCGTCCACCGACGAAGAAGTGCTCCAGAAGCTTGCCGAAGACTACCCGCTGCCGAAGATTCTGCTCGAACATCGCGGCTTGTCGAAGCTGAAGTCGACCTATACCGACAAGCTGCCGCGCATGGTCAATCCGCAAACCGGCCGCGTGCATACGAACTACGCGCAGGCCGTCGCGGTGACGGGGCGGCTCGCGTCGAACGATCCGAACCTGCAGAACATTCCGGTGCGTACCGGCGAAGGCCGGCGCATCCGCGAAGCGTTCATCGCGCCGCCGGGCCACAAGCTCGTATCCGCCGATTACTCGCAGATCGAATTGCGCATCATGGCGCACATCTCCGGCGACGAATCGCTGATGCGCGCTTTCTCGCAGGGCGAAGACATTCACCGCGCCACGGCATCGGAAATCTTCAACGTGACGCCGCTCGAAGTGTCGAGCGATCAGCGGCGCGTCGCGAAGGTCATCAACTTTGGTCTCATCTACGGCATGAGCGCGTTCGGCCTCGCGTCGAATCTCGGCATCACGCGCGATGCGGCGAAGATGTATATCGACCGCTATTTCGCGCGCTATCCCGGTGTCGCTCGCTATATGGACGAGACGCGCTTGAGCGCGAAGGCGAAGGGCTACGTCGAAACGGTGTTCGGCCGCCGTCTGTGGCTGCCCGAGATCAACGGCGGCAACGGTCCGCGCCGCCAGGCCGCGGAGCGGGCCGCGATCAACGCGCCGATGCAGGGCACCGCTGCCGACCTGATCAAGATGTCGATGATCGCCGTGCAGAACTGGATCGAAGACTCGAAGATCGGCACGCGCATGATCATGCAGGTGCACGACGAACTGATTCTCGAAGTGCCCGACGCCGAGTTGTCCGAAGTCCGCAAGCGTCTGCCAGAACTGATGTGCGGCGTCGCCGCGCTGAAGGTGCCGCTGGTCGCCGAAGTCGGCGCGGGGCTGAACTGGGAGGAGGCGCATTGACATGCCCGTGACACCCGCACGATAACGTCGTGCGCATGTCACACATGAGTATTGGCCACTTGTGACTTCCCAGCCGGGTCGAGGACAATCGATTGAGGACGGCGCATTCATGCGCCGCGTCGCGACAGATAATTCATCGGCTACACGGAGAAGTGCAATGCATCGATTTATCGTCGTTGGCGGAGGTGCGGGAGGGCTGGAACTGGCGACGCGTCTTGGCGATCGCTATGGGGCCGGCAAGAAAGGGCGCAGCGCGCAGGCCCAGGTCACGCTGGTCGATCGCTTTCCAACGCATATCTGGAAACCGCTGCTGCACGAGGTGGCGGCGGGCAGCATGGACCCGTTCACCCAGGAGCTCCCATACGCGGCGCAGGCGCGCTGGCATGGCTTCGAGTTCCAGCAAGGCGATCTGACCGCACTCGACCGCGCGAACCGGCGCATTACGCTCGGCACCGTGCTCGACGACGACGGCGCTGAACTGCTGCCCGAACGCGTGCTCGAGTACGACACGCTGGTCATCGCGATCGGCAGTACCACGGCCTTCTTCGGCGTCAAGGGAGCGGCCGAATTCTCGATTGCACTGGATACGGTTAGCGAGGCGGAGCGTTTCCGCAAACGCCTGATCGCGGCGTGCATGCGCGCCGAACATCACGCGCACGAGCCCGTCGAGTCGCGACCGGGACCCGGCACGTGGACGTCCAGCGAGCCGCGCATTCAGGTGGCGATCGTCGGCGGCGGCGCGACGGGGGTCGAGTTATCGGCGGAATTGCGCAATACCGCCCAGGTGTTGTCCGCGTATGGCTTGCACAAGCTCGATCCGCGGCATGACGTCGGCATCGTGCTGATCGAGGCGGGGCCGCGCATCCTGCCCGCGTTGACGGAGCGCGTTTCCACGGCCACCGCCGAATTGCTGACCAAGCTCGGCGTGAAGCTGATGATCGGCGAGACCGTGGCCGAGGTTGCGCCGGGCTACATCCGCACCGCGAGTGGTCACACGGTGCGAGCCGATCTGACCGTGTGGGCGGCGGGCATCAAGGCGCCGGCGGTGCTCACTCAACTCGACGGCTTGCCGGTCAACCGGCTCGGTCAGCTGATCGTGCGCCGTACGCTGCAAACCGAGATCGACGACAACATCTTCGCGCTCGGCGACTGCGCGGCCTGCGAGTGGCCGGGCAACGAGCGCAACGTACCGCCGCGCGCGCAGGCCGCGCATCAGCAAGCGAGCTTTCTGATGAAGGGACTGGCGGCGCGCCTCGAGAACAGGCCGCTACCGGAGTTCACTTATCGCGACTTCGGCTCGCTGGTCTCGCTCGGGCACTTCAGCGCGGTCGGCAATCTGATGGGCGGGGTGATCGGCGGCAATATGCTGATCGAAGGGTTGTTCGCGCGCTTCATGTACATGTCGCTGTACCGGCTGCATATCGCGGCGCTGCACGGCTATCCGCGCATGGTGCTGGACACCTTTGCGCATTGGTTGCGCCGTACCACGCTGCCGCGCGTCAAGCTGCACTGACTGCATCGGCGCGTGCGGACAATCTCCTCAGTTGAATCTGCAACGGGATGCGCGCAAGGCGTATCCTGTTGCCTCTAACAATTCTTCGAGGAGCGCCCCATGCTGAAGCCTGAAGTTGATTGTCTGATTCCGCACGTTCCCTTCGATCGGCGCACCTTCATGAAGGCGGCGCTCGGCACTGGTTTCGCGGCAGCGGTGCTGCCCGTCTCGGCGCAGACCATCCATACCGACAGCGACGGCCTCGATGCAGGGGAAGTGGCGTTCCATTCGGGCGGTACGCTGATACCGGCCTATCGCGCGCAGCCGAAGGGCAAGACGCATCTGCCGGTGATCCTCGTCGTGCATGAAATCTTCGGCGTCCACGAGCATATCGCCGACGTGTGCCGGCGCTTCGCGAAGCAGGGCTATCTGGCGATCGCGCCGAACCTGTACGAGCGCGAGGGCGACCCGACCGCTTACCCGAGCATGCAGCAACTCAACGAGCAGTTGGTCAGCAAAGTGCCCGACGAGCAGGTGCTTGCCGACCTCGACGCGGCCGCCGCGTGGGCCGGCGAGAACGGCGGCGACCTGAACCGGCTCGGCGTCAACGGCTTTTGCTGGGGCGGGCGCATCTCGTGGCTGTATGCCGAGCACAATCCGCGCGTGAAGGCGGGCGTTGCCTGGTATGGTCGCGTGACCGGCGCGAAGAATGCGATGACGCCGGCCAATCCGCTCGATCTCGTCGCCGACCTGCATGCGCCCGTGCTCGGCTTGTATGGGCGCCAGGATCAAAGCATTCCGCAGGACACGCTCGAACAGATGAAGCAGGCGATCGCGCAAGGGCCGCAGGCGGGACGTGGCTCGCAGTTCGTCGTTTATGACGACGCGGGTCACGCGTTTTTCGCAGATTACCGTCCAAGCTACAAGAAGGCCGATGCCGAGGATGGCTGGCGTCGCACGCTCGTGTGGTTCAAGCAACATGGGGTTGCTTGAAA
Organism: Paraburkholderia sp. BR10954; assembly: GCF_040965775.1. Classification (NCBI taxonomy): domain Bacteria; kingdom Pseudomonadati; phylum Pseudomonadota; class Betaproteobacteria; order Burkholderiales; family Burkholderiaceae; genus Paraburkholderia; species Paraburkholderia sp. BR10954. Next base: position 58,818 of record NZ_JBFRCK010000003.1, on the reverse strand, counting down.
TCCTCATGTGTTTGCTTGGCTAGCGATAAATCCGATGAAAAAGGCCGTTGCCGCTTCAACGCGGCAACGGCCTTTTTGTCTGATTACGACTCGCCGGGGCAAGTGCTCAGGGGTTCGCCCCGGTCGCCACCGGCCGTTTCGGATCGGAACTCCACTCGCTCCACGAGCCCGGGTACAGGGCTGAGCCATGCAGGCCGGCAACCTCCATCGCGAGCGAATTCACGCAGGCGGTCACGCCCGAGCCGCATTGCAGCACCACGTGCTCCGGCGACGTGTCGCCGAGCAGCGCATGGAATTCCTCGCGCAGAGTGTGGGCCGGCTTGAAGCGGCCGTCGGCGGTCAGGTTGTCCTTGAAGAAGCGGTTCAGCGCGCCCGGAATATGGCCGCCGACGCGGTCGAGTGTCTCGTTTTCGCCGCGATAGCGATCGGGCGCGCGCGCATCCACGACGACCCGCTCCTTCGAGACAAGGTTGCGCTCGACCGCCTGGCTATCGATGGTCACCGCGAGCGGCGCGGCCGCCTTGAAGTCGCCGGTGTTCTGCGCGGGCACGGCCTGCGTCAGCGGCTGGCCGGCCGCTTCCCATGCCTGGAGGCCGCCGTCGAGCAGCGCGACCGCGTCGTGGCCGAGCCAGCGCAACAGCCACCAGACGCGCGCCGCGTACATGCCGCCTTGCGCGTCGTATGCGACGACCTGTTGACCTTGCTTCAGTCCTCGCGACTCGAGCGTTTCGACGAGCCGCGCGCGATCGGGCAGCGGATGCCGGCCGTTCGAGCCGTTCTTCGGCCCGGACAGATCGCGATCGAGATGCAGATAATGCGCGCCCGGCAGATGGCCGGCCAGCCAGGCTTTCTCCCCGGCGTCGGTATCGGCGAGGTCGAACCGGCAGTCGATCACGAACACGCTGCCCGGCGCGGCCGTGAGCAGCTCGGCAAGATTGGCCGCGGAGATCAGGGTGGTGTAATGAGTGTGGGGCATGAGCGTCTCCTCGATACGGGCGATGGCGGCTGCGGGCCGCGTCGTTCACACGGCTGGCGCAATCACCGGTCTATGTTGTTAGTCTAAACAAAAAAAGACGGGTCGAAGCCCGTCTTTCCTTGAGTCGATCGATGCGCCGCGCGGCGCGGATCAGATCGTGCCGAGTTCGCGTCGCAGAAACTCGTGGAAGTGCTGCATGCCGTCTTCCATCGGGCTCTGATACGGACCGACCTGCGATTCGCCTCGCTCCATCAGCGCGAGACGGCCGGCGTCCATGCGCTCGGCGATCTCGTCGTCTTCGCGGGCCGTCTCCATATAGGCGGCGCGCTCGGCTTCGACGAAATCGCGCTCGAACAGCGCGATTTCCTCGGGGTAATAAAACTCCACCACGTTGGTGGTCTTCTGCGGACCGCGCGGAATCAGCCACGACACGACCAGCACATGCGGATACCACTCGATCATGATGCCCGGGTAGTACACCATCCAGATCGCGCCGAACTCGGGCGGATTGCCGTCGCGAAAGCGCAGCACTTCATCGTGCCACTTGCGATACGTCGGGCTTCCCGGTTGCTCGAGCGCCTTGTGCACGCCGACCGTCTGCACGCTGTACCAGTCGCCGAACTCCCACGTCAGATCATCGCAATTGACGAAGCTGCCGAGGCCCGGATGGAACGGCGCAACGTGATAGTCCTCCAGATAGACCTCGATGAAGGTCTTCCAGTTGTAGTTGCACTCGTGGACTTCCACGTGATCGAACATGAAGCCCGAGAAGTCGAAGTGGCGCCTGGTGCCGAGGCGTGCGAGATCTTTCGCGACGTTGCGACCTTGCGCCTCGAACAGCAGACCCTGCCAGTTCTGCAGCGGCGTGGCGCCGAGATTCAGGCACGGGTTGTCGGCGAAATGGGGCGCGCCGAGCAGCTCGCCCTTCAGGTCGTACGTCCAGCGATGCAGCGGACAGACAATGTTCTGCGTCTGCCCGCGGCCGTTGAGCATGATGGCTTGCCGGTGGCGGCACACGTTCGACAGCAACTCGACTTGCGACTGCTGGTTACGGACGAGTACCCGCCCCTCGCGTTCGCTGGGCAAGGCAAAATAATCCCCCGCTTCGGGCACCATGAGATCGTGGCCGATGTAGCGAGGACCTTTCTTGAAAAGGGTGTCGATTTCGCGCGTAAGAAGCGCTTCGTCAAAGTAAGCCGTGACTGGCAGCTGGCTGTGAACAGACCGCAACTGCAATGCATTGCTCAGATTGGACATTCCCACTCCCGATGAAGACGTGAAAGCAGTGAACAACCCAACCATCGAAGATTCGATTTAGGGAGCCCGCGATTATACCCGTTTCCCTGTGACAGGGACACTTAAGTCCCTGATTTGGGTTAAAAATGTCAGGAAAGTTCGGCATTTTCGCCGCAGACCTCGAGCTTTTTTTCTGCGAGACTTCAGGGTCGAAGCGGGGCAAAGGTGGGCATCGGACAGGCTCGAAGCAACGTGGCAAGGCGGGGCGCAGGCCTTCGAGCGGATCGAAAATGTCGCTTTTGCCGTAGAATGTCCGACTTGTTTTAATTTTGCGACTATTCATGGCGAAGACCGCATCGAACGATTCCGCCGCCGCGCCAGCCGAAAGCGGCGATAGCGCGCCGCTGCCGGAGAATTACGAGGCAGCGCAGACGGAGCTGGAAGAGCTCGTCGCGCGCATGGAAGGCGGCGGCCTGAGCCTCGAGGAATCGCTGGCCGCGTACCGTCGCGGGGCGGCACTTGTCGCATTCTGTCAACAGCAGCTCGAAAAGGTCGAGCAGCAGGTGCGGGTCCTCGATGGCGAGACCCTCAAGCCTCTGCCCATGAATACCGCAGGCACAGCCGCGACTGAGAGCGGGGACGACCTATGACATTCGAACAATGGACGCGCTCGGTGCTCGAACGCGTCGAAACGGCTCTGGAACACTATCTGCCGGCCGAGACGACCGAACCCGCCAAGCTGCACGAGGCGATGCGCTATGCGGTGCTCGGTGGCGGCAAGCGGGTGCGGCCGCTCCTGTGCCACGCGGCCGGCGAGCTGACCGGCGCGCGCGCCGAATGCCTCGATGCGGCGGCGGCGGCGCTGGAAATGATCCACGTCTACTCGCTCGTGCACGACGACATGCCCTGCATGGACGACGACGAACTGCGCCGCGGCAAGCCGACGGTCCACGTCAAGTATGACGAAGCGACCGCGCTTTTGGTCGGCGACGCTTTGCAATCGCAGGCATTCGTCGTGCTCACGTCCGACGTATTGGGCCAGCCGCAGCAGGCCTCGCTCGTGCGCGAACTCGCGCTCGCCAGCGGCTCGATCGGCATGTGCGGCGGTCAGGCCATCGATCTGGCGAGCGTCGGTCACACGCTGACCCGCCCGCAGCTCGAGACCATGCATCGCATGAAGACCGGCGCGCTGCTGCGCGCGGCCGTGCGCATGGGCGCGCTGGCCGGCGAGACCCCGGACGCGCAGGCTCTGGCTTCGCTCGACGCCTACGCCGCCGCGGTCGGTCTCGCGTTTCAGGTCGTCGACGACATTCTCGACGTCACGACCGACTCCGCAACGCTCGGCAAGACCGCCGGCAAGGACGCGAAGGACGGCAAGCCGACCTACGTGTCGATTATCGGGCTCGACGCGTCGCGCGCGCTCGCGGCGCAACTGCGCAGCGACGCTCACGCCGCGCTTGCACCGTTCGGCGCTCGCGCACAGCGTCTTGCCGAACTGGCCGACCTGGTGGTGAACCGGGTCAGCTGAACGCGAAAGCCCGCCGCCGCGCACCCTCCATTCCCGGGGTGCATGTATGAAGTGCGGGCGCGTAAGTTTTCCTACAATGGAACGACGATGTACGACTTGCTGAAAACCATCGACGACCCGGCAGCCCTGCGCCGCCTCGATCGCCGTCAATTGCAGCCGCTTGCCGACGAGTTGCGCGCCTTTGTGCTCGACAGCGTATCGCAGACGGGCGGCCATCTCTCGTCCAACCTCGGCACGGTCGAGTTGACCATCGCGCTGCATTATGTGTTCGATACGCCGCACGACCGGATCGTCTGGGACGTAGGCCATCAGACCTATCCGCACAAGATCCTGACCGGTCGTCGCGAGCAGATGCACACGCTGCGTCAGTTGGGCGGCATCTCGGGCTTCCCGAAACGCGACGAATCGGAATACGACACTTTCGGCACGGCGCACTCGAGCACGTCGATTTCGGCCGCGCTCGGCATGGCGATCGCGAGCAAGCTGCAGGGCGACAACCGCATGGGTATCGCCGTGATCGGCGACGGCGCGATGACGGCCGGCATGGCCTTCGAGGCCATGAACAACGCGGGCGTCGAAGACGACGTGCCGCTGCTCGTGATCCTCAACGACAACGACATGTCGATCTCGCCGCCGGTCGGCGCGCTCAATCGCCATCTCGCGCGTCTGATGTCGGGGCGCTTCTATGCGGCCGCGCGCGCGGGCGTCGAGCGCGTGCTGCGCGTCGCGCCGCCGGTGCTCGATCTCGCGCGCAAGCTCGAGGAGCACGCGAAGGGCATGATCGTGCCGGCCACGCTGTTCGAGGAGTTCGGCTTCAACTACATCGGGCCGATCGACGGTCACGATCTCGATTCGCTGATTCCGACGCTGCAAAACATCAAGGAACTGCGCGGGCCGCAATTCCTGCATGTGGTCACGAAGAAAGGCCAGGGCTACAAGCTGGCCGAGGCCGATCCGGTGCTATACCACGGCCCGGGCAAGTTCAATCCGGCCGAGGGCATCAAGCCGGCCGCGACGCCGTCGAAGAAGACCTACACGCAGGTGTTCGGCGAATGGCTGTGCGATGCGGCCGAGCTCGACTCGCGCGTGGTCGGCATTACACCGGCGATGCGTGAAGGCTCGGGCATGGTCGAGTTCGAAAAGCGCTTCCCGGATCGTTACTTCGACGTCGGCATCGCCGAGCAGCACGCGGTGACGTTCGCGGGCGGCCTCGCCGCGGACGGCATGAAGCCGGTCGTCGCGATCTATTCGACCTTCCTGCAACGCGCGTATGACCAGTTGATTCACGACATCGCGCTGCAAAACCTGCCGGTGGTGTTCGCCATCGATCGCGCGGGTCTCGTCGGCGCGGACGGCGCGACGCATGCGGGCGCGTACGACCTCGCGTTCATGCGTTGTATCCCGAACATGACCGTGATGGCGCCGTCGGACGAAAACGAGTGCCGTCAGATGCTGTACACCGCGTTGCAGCAGTCGCATCCGACCGCTGTGCGCTACCCGCGCGGCGCGGGTACCGGTGTGGCAACCGTCAAGCAGATGGCCGCGTTGCCGCTCGGCAAGGGCGAAGTGCGTCGCGAGACGTCGGCGCCGGCCGGCAAGCGCATCGCGATTCTCGCGTTCGGCACGATGGTCGCGCCGTCGCTCGCAGCGGCCGAGCAATTCGACGCCACCGTGGCGAACATGCGCTTCGTGAAGCCGCTCGACACCGAACTCGTGCGCAAGCTGGCCGAGACGCACGACGCGATCGTCACCGTCGAGGAAGGCTGCATCATGGGTGGCGCGGGTTCGGCCTGCGTCGAAGCCCTGCTCGCAAGTGGGGTTATGCGCCCCGTACTACAATTGGGCCTCCCCGATCGGTTCATCGATCATGGGGACCCGGCCAAGCTGCTCGCCGCGTGCGGTCTCGACGCCGCGGGTATTGCCCGGTCGATCCGCGAACGCTTCCTCGCAAGCGGCGCGGTCGGCGGTCAGTCGTCGGTGAAGCGCGTCGCTTAAAGCGCTGTCGCCTGTCATGCCGCCGTGGGTACGACTCATGCCGCCGTCATGCGACGGCGGCTTCGGCAATCTCCAGTTTGAACCGACGGGTCTTGCGGCCCGTCACCCAACGCCGGCGGCAGCCGGCGTTCGCCATTGCGCGCGCTGATCTGCACGGCCGCTGGGCGCTTCGAGCTCGCTGCGCGATCGTCGCCGATGCAGCGAGACCTGGACGCAGCCCGGCGCTTTCCAGAAAGGACAAAAGAATGAATCAGATGAATCCCGCCTTCGTGATGCCCGACGTGCAAAGCACCCCCGACACGCGCCAGATTCCGATCCAGCGGGTCGGCGTGAAGGGCGTACGTCATCCGTTGACGGTTCGCACACAAGCCGATGAAGTGCAGCCGACGGTCGGCACGTGGAATCTCGACGTGCATCTGCCGGCCGAGCAGAAGGGCACGCACATGTCGCGCTTCGTCGCGTTGCTCGAAGAGAACAAGGCGCCGCTCGAACCGGCCACGTTCCGCACGATGCTCGCGGCCATGCTCGATAAGCTCGAGGCCGAGGCGGGCCGCATCGAAGTGTCATTCCCGTACTTCGTGAACAAGACCGCGCCGGTGTCGGGCGTGCAGAGCCTGCTCGACTATGAAGTTACGCTGACCGGCGAGACCCGCCATGGCGCGACGCGGCTGTTTCTGAAGGTGCTGGTGCCGGTCACGAGCCTGTGCCCGTGCTCGAAGAAAATCTCGCAGTACGGCGCGCACAACCAGCGCTCGCACGTGACGATCGATGCCGAGCTGATCGGCGACGTGGCTGTCGAAGAGTTGATCCGCATCGCCGAGGAAGAAGCGTCGTGCGAACTGTGGGGTCTGCTCAAGCGTCCGGACGAGAAGTTCGTTACCGAGCGCGCGTACGAAAATCCGAAGTTCGTCGAAGACCTCGTGCGCGACGTTGCCCAGCGTCTGAATGCCGACGAGCGCATCCTCGCGTATGTGCTCGAAGCCGAGAACTTCGAGTCGATTCACAATCACAGCGCTTATGCGGTAATCGAGCAGGACAAGCGCCTCGCCTGATACGTTCTGCGTCGGTCCACGCCGTTTCGTTGCAAAAGCATTGAACCCATGAAAAAGCCGCTTTTAAAGCGGCTTTTTATCGTCTTGCGGCGGCGGTTCAGTGCGCGAGCGACGTCAGATCCCACCGCGGCTTCACGGTGAACGCGTAGTCGTTGACGGCCTGTTCGGGCCAGCGTTGCAGACGCAGCGCGCCGGCCAGCGCGATCATCGCGCCATTGTCCGTGCACAGCGACAGGTCGGGATAGTGCACGTAAAAATTGCGCTTCTGCGCGGCGGCCGACAGCGCTTCGCGCAACTGCCGGTTCGCGCCGACGCCGCCCGCCACCACCAGCCGGTTCAGCTTCGTGCGCTTGAGCGCCGCGAGCGATTTCGCGGCCAGCACTTCGACGGCGGCATCGACGAAACCGCGCGCGAGATCGGCCTTGGCCTGTTCGCAAATGTTCGCGCCGCCCAGCCGGTTTGCGTGCGTGAGCACGGCGGTCTTCAGGCCGCTGAAGCTGAAATCGAGGTCGCCGGAATGCAGCATCGGGCGTGGCAGCACGACTGCGCCGGGGGTGCCGAACTCGGCCATGCGCGAGACTTCCGGGCCGCCCGGGTAGCCGAGGCCCAGCAGCTTGGCGGTTTTGTCGAAGGCTTCGCCGGCGGCGTCGTCGAGCGTTTCGCCGAGCGTCTCGTAGACGCCGACATCCGTCACGCGCATCAGTTGCGTATGGCCGCCCGACACCAGCAGCGCGACGAACGGAAACGGCGGCGGCTCATCGACGAGCAGCGGCGACAGCAAATGCCCTTCGAGATGGTGAATGCCGACGGTCGGCTTGTTCCACGCCATCGCCAGCGAATTGGCGACGCTCGCGCCGACCAGCAGCGCGCCCGCGAGCCCAGGGCCTTGTGTGTAGGCGATCGCGTCGATGTCACCGCGCGCAACGCTGGCGCGCTCCATCACCTCTTCGAGCAGCGGCAGCGCACGGCGGATGTGGTCGCGCGATGCAAGCTCCGGCACGACGCCGCCGTACTCGCGATGCATCGCAATCTGCGAATGCAGCGCGTGCGCGAGCAGGCCGCGCTCCGTGTCGTAGAGCGCAAGACCGGTTTCGTCGCAGGAGCTTTCGATGCCGAGAACGAGCATGATGAATCGCTTTGAGACGGGCGCGCGCAATGCGCGTCCGAAAGTGAAAGGTAAGCCTGAAAGTATACCAGCGCGGACCGGCAGCCGCTGGCGGCCGGCAGCGCACGGGCACGGGCGCGTGGGCCCGGCAGGTACAATGCGGCCCCATGGAATCCTTCGATATCGCGGTGATCGGCGCGGGCGCGGCCGGCATGATGTGCGCGGCCGTTGCCGGTCAACTCGGGCGGCGGGTGGCGCTGATCGACCACTCGCAGCGTCTTGCGGAAAAAATCCGCATTTCCGGCGGCGGCCGCTGCAACTTCACGAATCTGTATGCGGGGCCGGCCAATTATCTGTCGGCGAATCCGCATTTTTGCCGCTCGGCGCTGGCACGCTATACGCCGCGCGACTTCATGGCGCTGCTCAAGCAACATCGCGTGACGTGGCATGAGAAGCACAAGGGCCAGCTGTTTTGCGATCAATCGAGCGACGCGGTCATCGACGTGCTGAAAAGCGAGTGCGACGCCGGTGGCGTTGCATGGCGCACGCCGCTATCGGTCGAAGAAGTGCGCCGGGATGCCGAAGGGCGATTCCTGCTCGGCACGACGGCGGGCACGATCGCCGCCCGTGCGCTCGTGATCGCGACGGGCGGTCTGTCGATCCCGAAGATCGGCGCGACCGATTTCGCATACCGCATCGCCAAGCAGTTCGGCCACAAGCTGATCGACACGCGCCCCGCGCTGGTGCCGCTGACCTTCGCGCCGGCCGACTGGGAGCCGTTTGCGGCGCTTTCGGGCGTGTCGCTCGAAGTCCAGCTATCGACTGGCAACAAGAAGACCGGCGCCGAGTTCACCGAAGATCTGCTGCTCACGCACCGCGGCCTGTCGGGCCCAGGGGTGCTGCAGATATCGAGCTTCTGGCAGCCCGGCGAGCCGATTCACATCAATCTGCTGCCGGAGCGCGACGCCGCGGCCGCGCTCATCGACGCGAAAAACGGCACGAAGCGGCAGATCGCCAATCTGCTATCGGAATGGGTGCCGCAACGGCTCGCGCACGTGTGGCTCGACACTCATCAGGTGGCGGCCGAGGCTCGCGTCGCCGATCTGCCGGACAAGTCGCTGCGCCGCATCGGTGAGGCGCTGTCGCGCTGGACGCTCACGCCGAACGGCACCGAGGGTTATCGCAAGGCCGAAGTGACGCGCGGTGGCGTCGATACGCGCGGTTTGTCATCGACGACGATGATGAGCGCTCGGGTGCCGGGTCTCTACTTCATCGGCGAGGCGGTCGACGTGACCGGCTGGCTCGGCGGCTACAACTTCCAGTGGGCGTGGGCGTCGGGTGTCGCGGCGGGGGAGGCGGCCGCCGAATATGCCCGGGGGCTTGACGGCGCAATGGCTTTGTGAGAAAGCTCTGCTATACTCCTGAACCTTTACAAAGTTCCGTTATTGAAAAATGACGACCATCCGCGTAAAAGACAATGAGCCGTTCGAAGTCGCCATGCGCCGTTTCAAGCGCACCATGGAGAAAAACGGCTTACTGACGGAACTTCGCGCTCGCGAGTTTTACGAGAAACCCACAGCCGAACGCAAGCGCAAGAAAGCGGCGGCGGTGAAGCGTCATTTCAAGCGTCTGCGTGGCCAGATGCTGCCAAAAAAGCTCTACTGATTCTGGCGTTGCCCCGCTGTACGCGGCGCGGCAGCATCCCGGCCGATGGCGGCACCACAGTGCCATCACGGCAAACCCGGCCCATCGGGCCAGCCGGCAGGGTCGCATCCACTACGCATATTGCGCCAACCCGCTTGAGGAAGAAGTCCCAAGCGGGTTTTCGTGCTGATGCGGCGGTATCGCCGCCATCGACCGGCCGGTTTTTCAACTTTTCAACGCAATTCAGGTGAGTGATGAGTCTCAAAGACCGGATCAACGACGATATGAAAGCTGCCATGCGGGCGCGCGAGACCGAGCGTCTCGGCACAATCCGCCTGCTCCTCGCCGCGATCAAGCAGCGTGAAGTCGATGAGCGGGTCACGCTCGACGATGCCGGCATAACCGCCGTGGTCGACAAGATGATCAAGCAGCGCAAGGATTCGATCAGCCAGTTCGAGGCCGCCGGACGCACAGATCTCGCGGACAAGGAAAAAGCCGAGCTGGCGATTCTTTCCGCCTATATGCCTGAGCAGATGTCCGAAGCGGAAATCGTTGCCGAAGTGCAGGCGGCGGTCGCGCAAACCGGTGCTGCCGGCCCGCAGGACATGGGCAAAGTGATGGGCGTGCTGAAGCCGAAGCTGGCCGGCCGCGCCGACATGACCGCCGTCTCCGCGCAGGTCAAAGCCGCGCTCGCGAAGTAACCCTGCCGATTTGTCTGGGTCGCGCGCCTCGTAAAGCCGGGGCGCGGGGCCCCGGTCGCGGTGTCGGGCCCGCACTCCGGGCTTGGATTTTGAAGCTTTCCAGGCAGCGTTAATTACTGTGATCCCACCGTCATTCCTGCAGGACCTGCTCAACCGCGTCGATATCGTCGACGTGGTCGGCCGGTATGTGCAGCTGAAAAAGGGCGGCGCGAACTTCATGGGGCTGTGCCCGTTTCACAACGAGAAGAGCCCCTCGTTTACGGTTAGTCCGACTAAGCAGTTTTATCACTGCTTCGGCTGCGGTGCGCATGGCACGGCCATCGGGTTCCTGATGGAACACGTGGGCGCGTCGTTTCCCGAAGCGGTCAACGAGCTCGCGCAATCGGTGGGTCTAACTGTGCCGAACGAGCCTTCGCCCGGATATGGCGGTGGTGGCGGAGCTGGCGGCGGCTACGCGCCGGCGGCGTCGAAGGCCGTCACCACGGCGCTGTCCGATCTGATGCAGACCGCCTGCGACTACTACCGTAAGCAGCTGCGCGGTGCGCCGGGCGCGATCCAATATCTGAAAAAGCGCGGTCTGACCGGCGAAATCGCCGCGCGCTTCGGTCTGGGCTACGCGCCCGAAGGCTGGCAAAACCTCGAGGCGGCGTTTCCGAACTACCGCGACGACGCGCTGGTCGAAGCGGGTCTCGTGATCGTCAGCGAAAAGTCCGACGCGCAGGGTCAGAACCGCCGCTACGACCGCTTCCGCGAGCGGATCATGTTCCCGATCCGCAATGTCAAAGGGCAGGTGATCGGCTTCGGCGGCCGCGTGCTCGACGGCGGCGAGCCGAAGTATTTGAATTCGCCCGAAACGCCGCTATTTAACAAGGGCAGCGAGCTGTACGGGCTGTTCGAGGCGCGTCTGGCGATTCGAGAGCAGCACTACGTGCTGGTCGTCGAAGGTTATATGGACGTGGTCGCGCTGGCCCAATTGGGCTTTCAGAACGCGGTCGCGACGCTCGGCACCGCTTGCACACCGATTCATGTGCAGAAACTGATGCGCCAGACCGATACGGTCATTTTCAGTTTCGACGGCGACGCGGCCGGCCGGCGTGCAGCACGCCGCGCGCTCGACGCGTGCCTGCCGCATGCCGCCGACAACCGGACTATCCGTTTCCTGTTCTTGCCGAGCGAGCACGATCCCGACAGCTACGTGCGCGAGTTCGGCACCGAGGCTTTCGCCGAGCAGGTCGAACGGGCGATGCCGTTGTCGCAGTTCATGCTCAACGAGGTGCTGACCGGCAAGGAGCTCGATCAGCCCGAGGGCAAAGCCCGCGCGCTGTTCGACGCAAAGCCGCTGCTGCAGGCATTGCCGGCGAATGCGCTGCGCGCGCAGATCATGCATATGTTTGCGGACCGGCTCGATGTGCCGTTCAGCGAAGTCGCGGCGCTTTGCGAGGTCGATGCGCGGATCGCGGCCGCCGCGCGCGAGGCGCCGGCCCGCAAGGATCGCCGCAGCGTGACCGGCATCGAGGAAAAGACGCTGCGCAACCTGGTGATGTATCCGCGCACGGTCGCGATGCTCGACGAAGAGGCCGAAGAGGCGCTGCTCACCGTGACCCGGCACGGCGAACTGTTCGCGGAAGTGACGACGCACGCGCGCGCCCTCGGCGATTCGGCGGCGTTCCAGTTGTTGTCAGATCTCTTGCGAAATGGTGCGAACGCCCCAACTTTCGAGGAAATCTTTCGCAAAATTCTAGACTATGATGAAAACGTCCGGGATTTGCTGCTGAAAGACCCGCAGGACGCGGCCGTCATCGAGGAACGGCGCGAGCAGGAACGAATCGTCGGCGAGGAGTTGAAAGCCGCGATTTTGAAGATGCGATACGACGCTTATTGCGATCGTCTCGATCAGCTTTCGCGACAGTCACGACATACGCCGGAAGAGTTTGCCGAGTTTTCGGAGCTCAACCGGAAGCGGGCCGATATGAAGCGTCAACTCGGCCTGTAGCGGAGAGGCGAAAACCTCGGGTGCTATAATCAAAAGTTTCTAGCGGTTTGTTTTTTCAAGGGTTTTCCTAGCAAAGGCGAAAGGCGATGCGATGGCAAAGACGACAGGCGGAAATCAGACAACTGGCTCACGCGCTAAAGAGCGCACCGGAAAAGTTACCGAAGCCAGGCTGACTGCATCCGCCAGAAAAACGTCGGCTGTCAGCGTTGCGCCAGCTGCCGGGAAGAAGTCGTCGACCACTGCGGCCGCGCAGGCCGCACCGGTTCGGGCGGCGAAAGCTGTAGCACCGCCGGCTGCCAAGCGGGCGGGTGTCAGAAGCGCAAGGGAAGCGGCTGCCGTTCAGGACGATGCGGCAGCGCGCGTGACTTCAGTATCCACGGTTCATCCGGCTGTTGTCCAACAGCCGGGGGTCGAGACTACAGCCGGTACGGCGAACTCCATGACGAAAAAGCTGAATGAAGTACCCGTCGATGACGATGCAACCCAGGCCGAAGAAACCGCTGCCGCCGCACCGGGCAAGGTGGAAAAGGTCAAGGCTCGCGACCGTCGTGCAAAGGAAAAAGCGCTGCTGAAGGATGCGTTCGCGTCGTCGCAGCCTGGCACGGTGGAGGAACTCGAGGAGCGTCGCTCCAAGCTGCGCGCGCTGATCAAGCTCGGCAAGGAGCGCGGCTTCCTCACGTACGCTGAAATCAACGATCACCTGCCGGACAACTTCACCGAGACCGAGGCGATCGAAGGCATCATCAGCACGTTCAACGACATGGGCGTCGCGGTCTACGAACAGGCCCCGGACGCTGAAACGCTGCTGCTTAACGACAACGCGCCCGCGGCTTCGTCGGACGATGAAGTCGAAGAGGAAGCCGAAGTCGCGCTGTCCACCGTCGACTCCGAATTCGGCCGCACTACCGACCCCGTGCGCATGTACATGCGCGAAATGGGCACGGTCGAGCTGCTTACGCGCGAAGGCGAAATCGAAATCGCGAAGCGCATCGAAGACGGCCTGAAGCACATGGTGATGGCCATCTCCGCGTGCCCGACCACGATCGCCGACATCCTCGCGATGGCCGAGCGCGTCGCCAACGACGAAGTGCGCATCGACGAACTCGTCGACGGTCTGATCGACGCCGACGCGGAAGACGCCGACGGCTTCTCCGCTCAGGAAGCGGAAGCGATCGAGAACGAAGACGAGGAAGCCGAGGAAGAGGACGAAGAGGACGAGGAAGAGGACGATGGCTCGGCGCAAGCCACCGCCAACGCCGCGCAGCTCGAAGCGCTGCGGCGCGCGTCGCTCGAAAAATTCGCGTTGATCAGCGAATGGTTCGACAAGATGCGTCGCGCGTTCGAGAAGGAAGGCTACAAGTCCAAGTCGTACCTGAAGGCGCAGGAAACCATCCAGAACGAGCTGATGACGATCCGCTTCACCGCGCGTACCGTCGAGCGTCTGTGCGACACGCTGCGCGCGCAGGTCGATGAAGTGCGCCAGGTCGAGCGTCAGATCCTGCATACGGTAGTCGACAAGTGCGGCATGCCGCGCGCGGAATTCATCGCGCGTTTCCCGGGCAGCGAGACGGACCTCGAATGGGCCGACAAGATCGTCTCGGAGGGGCATGTATATAGCGCGATCCTCACGCGCAACATTCCAGCGATCCGCGAACAGCAGCAGCGTCTGCTCGATCTGCAGGCACGCGTGGTACTGCCGCTGAAGGACCTGAAGGAAACCAACCGTCAGATGGCGGCCGGCGAACTGAAGGCGCGTCAGGCAAAGCGTGAGATGACCGAGGCGAACCTGCGTCTCGTGATCTCGATCGCGAAGAAGTACACGAACCGCGGTCTGCAGTTCCTCGACCTGATTCAGGAAGGCAACATCGGCCTGATGAAGGCGGTGGACAAGTTCGAATACCGTCGTGGCTACAAGTTCTCCACGTATGCGACGTGGTGGATTCGCCAGGCCATTACGCGTTCGATCGCCGACCAGGCGCGCACGATCCGGATTCCGGTTCACATGATCGAAACGATCAACAAGATGAACCGCATCTCGCGTCAGATCCTGCAGGAAACTGGTCTCGAGCCGGATCCGGCAACGCTGGCCGAGAAGATGGAAATGCCGGAGGACAAGATCCGCAAGATCATGAAGATCGCGAAGGAGCCGATCTCGATGGAAACGCCGATCGGCGACGACGACGATTCGCATCTGGGCGACTTCATCGAAGATACCAACACGGTCGCCCCGGCGGATGCCGCGCTGCATGCGAGCATGCGCGACGTCGTGAAGGATGTGCTCGACTCGCTGACGCCGCGCGAAGCGAAGGTGTTGCGCATGCGTTTCGGTATCGAGATGAGCACCGATCACACGCTCGAAGAAGTCGGTAAACAGTTCGACGTGACGCGTGAGCGGATTCGTCAGATCGAGGCGAAGGCGCTGCGCAAGCTGCGTCATCCGAGCCGTTCCGACAAGCTGAAGTCGTTCCTCGAAGGGAATTGACGGCGGCGGCCGCGGCTGGCCGCACATGATGCGATAGAAGGGGCCGCCCGGTCGTTTCGCGGAAGCGAAGCGGTTGCGCAGGCCCCTTTTTCGTGTAGTATGTCGGCCAATCGACGAAACGGGCCCGGCCTTCACGACCGGGTCTTTTTTCTTGGGCTGGACGCCGTGTTGGTTGCAGGCAGTGGACTCATAATCCACCTCCGAAAGGACATCGTGGGTTCGAACCCCACCCGGCCCACCAAAGTATCGAAAAAAGGGTTCCGAATTCCGGAACCCTTTTTGTTTTTGGGGCGGCCTTCGTCGGGCGTGGCGTTGCAAATTCGGTTTCGAGCCAGCGCGATTTCTACAGGCGCCGCCGCGGGCGAACTGCCAGCGATCGCAGGAATAGCCGTTGCGCATCCAGCGTAGGGAGCTGTTCCCATCCGCCTGGAGGCCGTCATGCAAACCGACCCAACCATCGACCCCGCCGCGCCTCCGAATCAGCCGCTGGAGGAATCCGACGGCGAGCCGCGTCCATTGCCCGACACGCCGCCCGACACCGACCCGCTCGCGCCGGGTTCCTCGCCCGAGGACGAGGAGGCGCTCGAGCGCGATCCCCGCAAGACATAAGCGGTGCTCGCGCGTAATCAGGGAAAGTCCGTGTAAATGCGGGTGCCGCCCGGCCGTTAATTGAATGCGGAAGGCTTGTTGATGCACGCCGTCCGCTTTCAGCACGGGTCTTGTCACGCGGCGGCCGGCGCCGCAATTCACCTCCGGGCAATGCCCGTGCTGAAGGCTTCTTCGTTTAGTCGCGAGCGCATCTTATAGAGACGTGACAAAGCGTGAAATAGAAGACCGTCGCAAATGGCGGTTTCTCAAAAGTGAATGCTGATTCGACGAGGCAGGCTAGAACCGATGTGCTGCCGGGGACTGGCAGCAACTGCTTAAGCTGGCCAATAAAGATCGAGTGAATAAGCGGTCTTGTCGATTCGACAAGTTAATCGGCCCCGCCTGAAACGATTAATTGCTAGACGCGCCAAGATGACTGCATTAACTCCATTAAGTTCCGGCCATCGCAAAATTAATTTGAAACAACGCGGAAAACCATCATTCGAACCGTTCGATTCCAAGAAATATCGACGGTTTTTTCGTCAGCTTGCTCCGACCCGATTACGTCACGCGTATTAAAACACTGTTGCAAACGCACAACTTCGAATATTGGCGCGTTGCAAATTCGTATTGGCTGGGGCTGGCGATCCGGCACTTAGATCTTACGACAAACGTTGGAAAAACAATAAGTTATGCCCGCCGGCCCCAACATTGTTGCGAAATTCGAAAAATCCTGTTGCGTGAATTGTCGGCGTCGATACCAGGGTGTCCCCCTACACTCACGCTTCGCTTCAAGGGTGCCCGGTGGATCCGAACGGGTCGGCCAAGCGGGCGGCGGCGGATGCGATGCATCGGCTGCTGAGGCAGGTCCTGCTCCCCGTATAAATTTTTCGAATTGGAGTTCCCATGAAAAAGAGTCTCATCGTCGTTGCGGCTGCCGCATCGTTCGCTTCGGTCGCTCACGCACAAAGCAGCGTGACCCTGTACGGTCTGATCGACGCAGGTCTGACCTACACCAGCAACGTTGCTGGCAGCTCCAAGTGGGCAGCAAATAGCGGCGGCATCGACCAGAGCCGCTTCGGCCTGCGTGGCTCGGAAGATCTGGGCGGCGGTCTGAAGGCAATCTTCACGTTGGAAAGCGGCTTCAACATCAACAACGGCCAGTTCGCCAACAACAAGGGCATGTTCAACCGTCAGGCCTTCGTCGGCCTGTCGAGCGCGCAATTCGGTACGGTCACGCTGGGTCGCCAGTACGACGCAGCGCAGGACTACCTCGCACCGTTGACCGCAACGGGCAGCTGGGGCGGCACGTACTTCGCGCACCCGTTCAACAACGACAACCTGAGCACCAACGGTGGTCTGTCGGTCAACAACTCGATCAAGTACTCGAGCGCTAACTACGCTGGCTTCACGTTCGGCGGCACGTACGGCTTCTCGAACCAGGCTGGTGGCTTCGCCAACAACCGTCAGTACAGCTTGGGCGCTGCTTACCAGTGGCAAGGCCTGCACCTCGGTGCTGCCTACGCTCAGCAAAACAACCCGGCTGCTAACACCAGCGGCGCATCGGACGGCGTTCTGGCGAACACGTCGGGCGTCCTGACGGGCAACTTCCGTCAGCGTCAGTTCGGCGCAGGCGCTTCGTACGGCTTCGGCCCGGCGCTGGTCGGCGTGGCCTGGACGCAATCGCGCGTCGATAACCTGGTTGGTGCAGCAGCTGGTCAGCGTCAAGGCCACACCAACAACTACGAAATCAACGGCAAGTACAACCTGACGCCGGCGATGGCTCTCGGCGTTGCGTACACGTTCACCGACGCACGCGGCTACGGCATCAACGCCGACGGTAACGACATGAAGACCCGTTACCACCAGATCGGCCTGCAGGCTGACTACTCGCTGTCGCGTCGCACCGACGTCTACGCTCAGGCTGTGTACCAGCACGCAATGGGCGACGGCGGCGTGGCTTCGATCTACAGCGGCGACAACACGGTTCCGACCTCGTCGTCGAAGAACCAGACGGCTGCTACGGTCGGTCTGCGTCACCGCTTCTAAGCTTCAGCAGAAGCTGCCCGTAGTACAGAAAGGTGCCGTTCGCGGCACCTTTTTTTATGCGCGCGGCAGACCGGTAAGCCTGTTTCCGTATGCGAGAGCCAAAAAAACGGGCGTCCCTGGGGACGCCCGTTTTGCGATGACGACCCGGAGCCTTAGAAAATCGTCCGCAGACCGAGCGCAACGCCGGTCTGATTGTTGCGGCCCGGCAGTTCGACCGAGGCCGCGCCTGACACCTTGTCGAAATCGACGGTGCCGTACACCTCGGTGCGTTTCGACAGCGCGTACTCGGCCAGTCCGACGAACGTGTAGCGATAGCCGCTACCGACCTGGCCATTGCCGATCGCCGCGTTCGACATGTGGTCGTAGTACGCGGCGCCCGTCAGCGTCAGCGCGCGCGTGGCCTGCCACGTGACACCGGCGAACGGTCCGTTGTCGATGCGGCCCGAGCCCTTGACGATATCGACGCCCGGCACGAGCGTCTGCTGCGCGAGCGCGCTGTCGACGAAGCCGGTGTCGTCCTTCGATTGCAGATAGCCGACGTACAGCTTCGTCGAGCTGAACGCATAAACCGCGTTCGCGTTGAAGATGGTCTGCTTGTGATTGCTGTTGTCGCTGTTCTGCTGCACGCCGGCCGCGACCGACAGCGGACCCGTCACGTACGACAGCGTGAAGCCGTACATGTTGCCGGCGCCGAGATGGCCCGGCACCTGGCCCGAGAAGCCGCCCGCGCCGGTCGATGCCGAGTTCGTGCCGAACGAGTACATCGCGGCCACCGTCAGGCCGTTGAACGTGCCCGTGTACTTGACCGCGTTATCCGCGTACAGCCCCGCGCCGAGCGCGCCAGGCAGCCACGAGTTCTCGTTGTAGTTGCCGACCGTGAGCGGGTCGTAGGTATCGCCGAGCAGGTCGAACAGCGGCGTCTTCTGGCGACCGAGCGTCAGCGTGCCGTACTGACTGCTGACGCCGACGTATGCGTTTCGATTGAAAATGCGCTGGCTATCCGAGGCCGAGCCGTTCTGCAGGTTGATACCGCTTTCCAGGTCGAAGATCGCCTTGAGGCCGCCGCCGAGATCTTCCGAACCGCGCAGACCCCAGCGGCTGTTGGTGATCGCGCCGTTGGTCATGTACAGACGGTCGTCGTTTTTGGCGTTCGAATTCGTCAGATAGCGCACGCTGACGTCGGCGACACCGTACAGCGTGATTGAGCTTTGTGCCAAAGCCTGTTCGGACGTCACGACAAGCGCGGCGCCGCCGACGAGCGCGGCGGTCTTGATAAAGCGGATGTGTCTCAAGGGATTTCCTGCGTGTGGAGAGAGATCTTTTAGTTCGGCCGCGGCGCGCGCCGGGGGGCGGCGGCGCCGGGCGCGCCGATGATAGACCACGATCCGCGTCGAGCCTTCAGCGCGTTGACGCAATAGCCTATTGCCATTTTTGACATTGCGCCGTTCCGGATCACAAAAGTTGACTTTCTCCCAGGCAAGCTTCGAGTAGTCTCGAACGAGTTGACGTAACGACACTACTTTTGGAGCGACGCCGGCACGCGCTTGGCGCGTGCGCTTTCACGCATGAATAGTCCATCTTCCGAATCCATCGGGACCACGCCGGTCGTTCAGGAGTTGACCGACGAGCAATGGCAGCAGGTCGCGCCGCTATTGCCCGAAACCCTGAATGACGACGTCCCGCGGCGTGGTCGTCCGCCGATCGATATTCGCCACGTGCTCAATAGCGTGATGTGGGTGCTGCACACGCGCGCACCGTGGAGCGCTATGCCCGGGCACTACGTGCCGTACCAGACCGCGCATCGCTACTATCTGCGCTGGAAAAAATCGGGCGTACTGAGCGCGATCATGCTCGCGCTGTTCAAGACCGACGCCGCTCTCGAAATGCGCGCGACACGCAAGGGCGGCGTGCGCGCCGGATAGCGTGCGCCCGCCGCGCCGCTAGATCTGCTCTCGTCCGTACGCCTCTAGCCGCTCGAGATCGAGCACCTCGATCTGGTTATATGACAGACCCAAAATCCGCAGCTTCTCGAGGTTCTGCAGCGCCTGATTGATGCGCTGCCGCGACACCCCCGCGAGCAAACCGACCTCTTCCTGCGAAATCGCCAGTGTGTGGCCCGTGTCCGGATACAGATCCGGGTTGAACAGCTGCGCGAGCGATTGCGCGACGCGTGCGTCCACATCGAGCAGCCGGCTGTTCTGGATCGATGCGATGAATTCCCCCATCCGGTTGTTCAACTGCCGGATCACGAAACCCGTGAACGGCAGGCTCGATTCGAGCAGCGCATGGAAGGTCGCGGACGGCACGCACATCACCAGCGACGGCTGGATCGCGGCGACGTCGTACTTGCGCAACTCGCGCTTGATCACGCTGCCTTCGCCGAACCAGCCGCCCGGCGGCACCCCCGACAGCGTGCAACTGCGGCCCGACGCGTTGTAGATAGCGAGCTTGATGAGCCCCGAATGCACGCCGATCCAATAGTCGGACGGTTGCTGGCGACGCGCGATCCACGCGCCGCCTTCAAAGTGCTCGGCGTGCCCGCTGGCGAGCACCATCGCCTGATGCTCGGCGGCGAGCGCGCGAAACCAGGCGCAGGTGGCGAACAGCCGCGCGAGGTCGGCAGGCGCGACGCGTTGGGGCGGGCGGGAGTCGGCGCGGTCGGTGAACGGAGCGACGGTCATTGGAGATACGCGTCCTGGGAGCGGTTCCGGCTGAGCCAGGTCAAGGCGGGGCGCTAGCGGCGCCACTCTGTCATTTGAATGACAGACAGTTCATGACGACAATTGCTAGGCTAGGCCCTGGTTATTCATAGAAGACGATCACAACAATCGGCGGCGCGGCTCGCGCCTCGGGAGACGAAGCAATGACACAGCACATGTTCGACGAAGGCCTCGGGCGGCGCGAGGCCAATTATGTCCCGTTGACGCCGATCGATTTCCTCGTGCGCGCAGCGCAAGTGTATGGCGAGCGGCTCGCGATCGTCCACGGGGAGATCCGCCGTAACTGGCGCGAGACCTACGAGCGCGCGCGGCGGCTCGCGAGCGCGCTGCACGAGGCCGGTATCGGCCGTGGCGATACGGTCGCCGCGCTGCTGCCGAACATTCCGCCGATGGTCGAGGCGCACTTCGGCGTGCCGATGGCCGGCGCCGTGCTGAACACGCTGAACACGCGGCTCGACGTCGCGACGCTGCTGTTCATGCTGCGCCACGGGGAGGCGAAGGCGTTGATCGTCGATACCGAATCCGGCGAGTTCGCGCATCGCGCTGCGCTCGAATTCCCGGAACTGCGCGTGATCAGCGTGGCCGATGCGCAGCCCGCCGACGCCGCGCAGTTCATCCGCGCGACCGACTACGAGCAGTTCCTGCAAACCGGCGACCCGTCCTACGAGTGCACTCCGCCCACCGACGAATGGGACGCGATCGCGCTGAACTACACGTCGGGCACGACCGGTGACCCGAAAGGCGTGGTTTACCATCACCGTGGCGCGTATCTGAACGCGCTGAGCAACATTCTCGAATGGGATATGCCGAAGCACGCGGTATATCTGTGGACGCTGCCGATGTTCCACTGCAACGGCTGGTGCTTTCCGTGGACCGTGGCCGCGCGCGCGGGCGTCAACGTCTGTCTGCGCAAGTTCGACGCGAAGACCGTGTTCGAGCTGATTCGCCGCGAGCACATCACGCACTACTGCGGAGCGCCGATCGTACAGAGTTCGCTCGCGAACGCGCCGGCCGAATGGCGCGAGGGCATCACGCATCGCGTGTCGACGATGGTCGCGGGCGCCGCGCCGCCGCCCGCGGTGATCGCGAAGATGAAGCAGATCGGTTTCGACCTGACGCACGTGTACGGGCTCACAGAAACCTACGGCCCGGCGGCCGTCTGCGCGAAGCAGCAGGAGTGGGACGCGCTCGACGAGCAAATCAGCGCCGACCTGACCGCCCGCCAGGGCGTGCGGTATCACCTGCAGGCGGCGGTCGCGGTGCTCGATGCGGACACGCTCGCGCCGGTGCCGGACGACGGCGAAACAATCGGCGAGATCATGTTTCGCGGCAACATCTGCATGAAGGGCTATCTGAAGAACGAGCGCGCGACCGAAGCCGCTTTCGATGGCGGCTGGTTCCACACCGGCGATCTCGGCGTGCGCACGGCCGACGGCTATATCCGCATCCGCGATCGCAGCAAGGACATCATCATTTCGGGCGGCGAGAACATTTCGAGCATCGAAGTCGAGGACACGCTGTACCGGCATCCGGCGGTGTCGGTGGCGGCGGTGGTCGCGATGGCCGATCCGAAGTGGGGCGAGGTGCCGTGCGCGTTCATCGAGTTGAAGGAAGGCGCGCAGGCGACCGAGGAGGAAATCATCGCGCACTGCCGGCTGTTTTTGGCCGGCTTCAAGTTGCCGAAGGCGGTGCGCTTTGG
This sequence comes from Paraburkholderia sp. BR10954, assembly GCF_040965775.1. Taxonomy (NCBI): domain Bacteria; kingdom Pseudomonadati; phylum Pseudomonadota; class Betaproteobacteria; order Burkholderiales; family Burkholderiaceae; genus Paraburkholderia; species Paraburkholderia sp. BR10954. The sequence goes on along the minus strand of NZ_JBFRCK010000003.1, from coordinate 37,050 downwards.
CGAGTTGCCGAAGACCTCGACGGGGAAGATCCAGAAGTTCGAGTTGCGCGCGCGGATCAAGGCGGAGGGAAAAGCGTAACGCGCCGCGATTAACGCTGTTTCAGGGCGGCGCGCAGCGAGTCACGCCGGCGCGCGCCGCTTCATGTTGGCGTCAAATCCCGACCTTGTGCGCATTCAGAATCAGCCGCAGACCTAGCGCGGTCACGGCGCCCGCGGCGATGCGATCGATCCACGCCTTCCAGTGCAGATAGATTTCGCGCGGCCGTTGGCTCGAAAAGCACAGTGCGACGATCGTGTACCAGCCCGCTTCGATCGCGAAGATCGCCGGCGGCAGCGCGAAATAGCACCACACCGGCGGATGCTGCGGCAGCAGCGCGGCAAAGATACTGCCGTAATAGACGGCCGTCTTTGGATTGCTGAGCTGCGTGCTCAAGCCGATCCAGAACGACTTGCGCGGATTGACGCCATTGCCGGGTTGCGTTTCGCTGAACGCGAGCGGCTTCGCGGCGCCGCGCCAGATTTTCGACGCCAGATAAACCAGGTAGACGCCGCCGGCCACTTTCAGCCCGACGTAGAGCCATTCGACCGTCGCGAGCAGCGTATAGAGCCCAAGCAGCGCGATGCCGCTAAAAAACACACCGCCGATGCCCATGCCGAGCGCCGTCGCGAGACCGTCGCCGCGCGACAGACCGATCGCGTTGCGCGCGACGATGACGAAGCTGGGTCCCGGACTCATCGCGCCCAATAGCAGCGCGGCGAGGATCGTGAGGATGGCGGTCGAGGCGGGCATGGTCGTGTCTCCTGAGGTCGGGCCGATACCAGATGCTCTGGCGAATCCCGGGTTTCGCATTGTCCGCCAATCGGGTGGTGGAAGCCACGATTACCGAAAACCCGGAAGTCCCGCAATTAGTACAATTAGAAAAACTTCTTTGCTGCGGCCAAAATACATCGAATGCTAGAATCACTTTCGATACGCTGAAGTTCCCTCGCCACGACGAGGCGACGCACGAAGCGAAACACGGGCGCAATTCGAGCGCCTTCTATTCTTCGAGTAGCCGATTCGCTTGATCCCAGCGCTTTAATTCAGAATCTGACAGGCATCAGTTGCAAATGCGGGTTTTTACGCATTTGCAGGGATCGCGTGAATTCGTCGAATCGCTTTCGTTCAAATTGAATTAAGCACGAGCCTCGCGTTGTGATGCGAGTTGCGAGTTCGTCTAATGCCAGCAAGAGCTGCGACACAATACGTTATGAAAGAACGAGAAGGACAACAACGACTGTTCGAACGCGACGAGAACCTGCGGGAGCGCATGATCGCATGGATTCGCCGACGCATGGACGACCACAACATCACCCTCGAAGCGCTGGCCGAATCGCTCGAAGCCGATGCGAACGCCGTGGCCGCGGTGCTGTACCGCGACGCGTTCGGCAACACGTGGGACGGTCACGGCGATAAACCGGCGTGGCTCGCGCGCGCGATTCACGCCGGACAAAGCATCGATCACTTCCGCTGCTAACGCGCGCAGGTGCACCGCGAAACGTCCGCGCGAAAAAAAGCCCGCACAGGCGGGCTCGATTTTTACTGCTCGGAGCTTCGCGACGAATCGCGCATCACAGGTCGAAAAACACGGTTTCCTGATCGCCCTGCATGTGGATGTCGAAGCGGTACACGTTGGCCGTACCGGCAACGCGGCGCGCGATCAGCGTGCCACGGCGCTCGGCCGGCACCGACGCCAGCACGGCGTCCTGCTCGTTCGCCTGCGCTTCGTCCTCGAAATAGATGCGCGTGAACGTGTGCAGCAGCATGCCGCGCATCGTCAGGATCACGTCGATGTGCGGCGCTTCGTCGGGATTCGCGCGGCCCGGCTTGACCGTCTCGACGATGAAGCGCTTATGCGGGTCCGTACCGGTACCGACGCGCGCAAAGCCGTGAAAGCCGGTCTTCAGGATGTCCTCGCGCGATTCCGGATAGTGGCCGTTCGAGTCGACTTGCGACATCTCGACCATCGCGTCGCCAACCACCTTGCCGTCGCCGTCGAACACCTGACCGACGATCGTGATGTGCTCGCCGGCCGCTTCCATGTCGGCCAGCACGTGCGTGAACAGGCTCTTGTAGTCGAAATCGTATTGCTGCGGGCAAAGACCGTAGGCGAAGTACGGACCAACGGTTTGCGAAGGCGTTTGCTTGAGAGTCGTCATGGCTTAGCGCTCCATCGGGGTTTCGTTCGGGCCGCGCAGCACGATGTCGAAATCGTAGCCGAGCGCATAGGCCTCTTGCGTAATGTCGAGCGAGAACTTCGAGATCATGCGCTCACGGGCGTTTTCCGGAGTGCCCTGGTAGATCGGGTCGAACGCGAGCAGCGGATCGCCGGGGAAGTACATCTGCGTGACGAGACGCGAGCCGAAGTGGTCGCCGAACAGCGAGAAGTGGATGTGCTGCGGACGCCATGCGTTCGGATGGTTGCCCCACGGATACGCGCCCGGCTTGATGGTCAGGAAGCGGTAACGGCCTTCGTTGTCAGTGATGCAGCGGCCCGCGCCGAGGAAATTCGGATCGAGCGGCGCGTCGTGCTGGTCGGCCTTGTGCACATAGCGGCCGGCGGCGTTCGCCTGCCAGATTTCCACGAGCGTGTTGCGCACCGGACGGCCGCCTTCGTCGAGCACGCGGCCCGTCACGATGATGCGCTCGCCGAGCGGCTCGCCATTGCGCACCGCGTTGCGGGTCAGGTCGTTGTCGAGCGGATCGAGGTCGTCGCTGCCGTAGACCGGCACGCGCTGGTCGCGCAGACGTTCTTTCAGCGGAATCAGCGGACGGGTCGGGCCGCGCTTGACCGACGAACCGTACGGCGGATAGACATACTCGGGATGGGACGCGAAGTCTCGCGGGGAAAGAATTGAATCTTCCATGAAGTGTCTCCGTTGGAGGAATCGGGGGATGCGGCGTTATGACTCGCACTTTATACAAAGCACGCGGTTATGAAAAATGACGTTTTTGCCCGTTTCGTATAACCTTCCGTTATGCAACGCAGTCTCGCGGATAGCCGCGTCAAATTTCGTCATCTCCAGTGCTTTCTGGCCGTCGCGCAGTTCGGCAGCGTCCAGCGGGCGGCGGACAGTCTGTCGATCACGCAGCCGGCGGTATCGAAGACGGTCGCCGAGTTGGAAACCATTCTCGGCGTGAAGCTGTTCGAGCGCGGCCGTCACGGCGCGGTGCCGACGCGCGAGGGGCAGCTTTTCATGCCGCACGCAAGCGCCTGCGTGAGCGCGCTGCGCCAGGGCGTCGATCTGCTCGCGCGCGCCGAGGGCGCGGCCGCAGCGACGCTCGAAGTCGGCGTGCTGCCCACCGTCGCCGCGGCGCTGATACCGCCCGTGCTGAAACAGTTCTCGACGCAGTGGCCGCGCGTGATCGTGCGCCTCGCGACCGGCGCAAATCCGGAATTGCTCGAACGCCTGAAAGCGGGTTCGATCGAATTCGCGATCGGCCGTCTCGCGGACCCCGAGCGGATGGTCGGCCTGAGCTTCGAGCAGTTGTTTACCGAGCCGCTGATCGCGGTCGTGCGCGCCGGGCATCCGCTCGCTCAGGGAACGGCCTTGCCGGCCACGTCGCTGGAGGATTTTCCGATCGTGCTGCCGCCGTTCGGCACGCTGATCCGCCAGTCGACCGAAAGCCTGCTGAGCGCGTGGGGCGTGGCGCCGTTGTCAGGGTTCGTCGAGGTGTTGTCGGTATCGACGGGGCGTGCGCTCACGCTCGAAAACGGCGCGGTGTGGTTCGTGCCGCAAAGCGCGGTCGAATACGAACTCGCGCACGACATGCTGGTGCGCTTGCCGCTGCCGTTTGCTGGCACCGGCGAGCCGGTGGGGCTGATCCGTCGCTCGGATACGCAGCCGTCGGCGGTGGGGCGCGCGTTCGTCGAGGCGGTGCGCGAGGTCGCGCGGGGCAGAATGGCGGCGGTGTCGGGCAAGGATGCGCGCAAAAGCACCGGTAAAACCGCCGGCAAAACGGCGCGCAAAGGCGGCCCGGGCGACGCGCCGCTCGAGTGATCCGGCGGCCTGCCGCACGCATGCCCCCGGGCGCCCATCGGCATGCCGTTCTCCGTATGAACCAACCAGTACAAAATGACGGTTGCGAATGCCCCGCGACCCGGTGTAAAAACACGGTGCGAAAGCCGCCGCAGCCCGTATTTTTTTTGCGGCACGCTGCGTGCACGCTACGAGCGGGCACGCGTCACGCAGCCCATCGCGAACGGCCGGAACGGTTCGCGCCGAACCCCGGAACCACCGGCCACCGCATCGAAAGACCGTACAAGGAGATTGCCATGCCTAGCGACTTGCCCACTCCCGAGGCCGCGCAGCGCGCCGTGATGGCGCCGGAGCACAATCCGCTCGGCACGGCCGGCCTCGAATTCGTCGAGTTCGCCGCCCGCGATCCGCAGGCGCTCGGCGAGACCTTCAAGCGGCTCGGCTTCAAGGCGATCGCGCGTCATATCAGCAAGGACGTGACGCTATACCGTCAGGGCGAGATGAATTTCCTGATCAACGCGGAGCCCGATTCGTTCGCGGCGCGCTACGCGGAGGAATACGGGGTCGGCATCTGCGCGATCGGGATTCGGGTCGCCGACGCGCAGCGCGCGTTCGCACGCGCGGTGGAGCTCGGCGCGTGGGTATTCGAGGGCGAACGCCTCGGGGCCGACGAACTGCTGATTCCGGCGATTCAAGGTATCGGCGATTCCCACATCTATTTCGTCGATCGCTGGCGCGGACGCGGCGGTCAGCGCGGCGGCCTCGGCGATATCTCGATCTTCGACATCGACTTCCGCCCCATCGAAATCGACACGGCCGAAGCCGATCTGAGTCACGCGGGCAGCGGCCTGGTCGCGGTCGATCATTTGACGCAAACCGTTGGCGAAGGCCGCATGCAGGAGTGGATCGACTTCTATCGCGACCTGCTGAATTTCCGCGAGATTCACGAGTTGCACGCGAATTGGCACGTGTCGGCGGAATCGCGCGTGATGGTGTCGCCGTGCGGCGCGATCCGCATACCGCTGTACGAGGAGGGCACGCGCCGGACCAATCTGATGCACGAGTATCTGCCCGATCATCCGGGCGAAGGCGTGCAGCACATTGCACTCGCCACCGACGACATCTTCGCGTGCGTCGAGCGTCTGCTCGCGAACGGCGTCGAATTCGTCGAGCCGCCGCCGCGCTACTACGAGCAGCTCGATGCACGCTTGCCTGGCCACGGGCTCGATGTCGAGCGGCTGCGGCGCACGCATGTGCTCGTGGACGGTGAGATCGGCGCGGACGGCGTGCCGCTGCTGTTTTTCCAGACCTTCGTACGCCGTCGCGCCGGCGAGATCTTCTTCGAGATCGTGCAACGCCAGGGACATCATGGCTTCGGCGAAGGCAATTTGGCCGCATTGGCGCAGGCGCGCGCCGGCAACTAAATTTCGCACGGACGCATGTGTGATTGATCCAATCACACATGCGACTGGCGTTTCATCACGCCCCCTCGGGCCGCTCCGCCAACTCCGGATAAATCGCGCCGTACGCGGCCGCTTCGCGCAGCAGCCACTCGCGAAAATTCGCGAGCGGTTTGCCATGGCTCAACTCGGTTGGGTACACGAGGTAGTACGCGGCGTCGGCAACGGCGAGTCCGTCGAACGGAATCACGAGACCGAACTGCTGCAACTGCGTGTCGACGAAGAAGCGCGGTACCAGTGCAATGCCGAGTCCGGCCGCGGCCGCGCTGATCAGCATCGTGTGCAGTTCGTAGCGCACGCCCTGCATCGTGCGATTGTCGTCGACGCCGAAGTTTGCGAACCAGCTCGCCCAGCCATCGGGTCGCGTCGTCGAATGAAGCAGCGGATAGCTGAGTAGTTCGGCGATGTTGCGGACCGGCCGCTTCAGCAGACTCGCCGCGCAGATCGGCACCACTTCCTCGCTGAACAGAAAATCGGCCGACGTACCCGGCCACGTCGGCTTGCCGTAGTGAATCGCCGCTTCGAAATGCGTGTCGGCGAACGGGAACGTCGCGGTACGCACGCCCATGTTCACGCGCACGTCTGGGTATTGTTCATTGAATGTCGCCATGCGCGGAATCAGCCATTGCGATGCGAACGTCGGCAATACCGCGAGTTCCAGATAGCCGCCGCCGCTGCCGTGCGCGATGATCGACAGCGTGTCGCGATCGAGGTGTTCGAGCGAGCGTCGCACCTGCGCGCTGTAGACCTTGCCCGCGCGCGTCAGCACGACGCGTTGCTTGACGCGCACGAACAGCCTCACGCCTAGATTGCTTTCGAGCGTATTGATCTGTCGGGACACCGCGCTTTCGGTGAGGAACAGCTCGCGCGCCGCGTGCGTGAAGCTCTCGTGCCGCGCCGCGGCTTCGAACGCGAGCAGCGCGCCCATGTTGGGAATCTTGAACTTTCGCACGTTAATTCCAAAAACGCATCAAGTGGCGATTTTATCTCGCTTTACGGGGGCGGAGCGGATTTTGAATAATCTCGCCCGTCATGTGGCGCTCGTGCGGGCGCTCAACGTTTAGCGTGGAGAAGCCGAATGCGAAACCTGAAGAATGCGAACGTCGAACAACTGCTGGTGAAGCTGCTGGGCGCGGAGAAGACCGCGCGCCTGTTTGCGACGCTGAATCATCCGCATGTGTTGAACGAGTGGGAAAGCGGCAGCGTCACGCGTGCCGAACTCGCACAGGCGATGAACATGGCGCTGTTCGACGACCTGCTCGCGCGCTCGGAAAACGGCCGCCGCTATACGGAGGAAACCGTCGCCGCCGGCGGCAGCGTGTACTTCGATCATGGCGCGCTGCGCACCGTGCGCTGGCCGCACAGCGGCGCGTTGCCGCCCGGCGAGGCCGCGTTCGCGCGCATCCTGCGGCCGCTCGGCTTTCGGATCAACGGCCGTTATCCGCTCGATCGGCTCGGCATGACCGGCCGCGCATGGGCGCATGACGACGGGCCCGACGAGATCGCGCAGTTCTTCGTCAGCGAACTGCACCCGGAGCGTTTTTCCGCGGCGTTCCAGCAGGCGGTGACGAACGTGATCGGTGCATCGCGCGATCCGTTGACGCCGCGCGCTGGTGGCCTGTTGTGGGAACTCGAACGCGACGGCGTGCTGCCGATCGATGCGGCGCAAGAGTTGCTACCGGTAATAGTCGGAGCGTTCGCGCGTCAGCACGAGATGCCACGCGAAGCCGACTACGAAGTATTGTTGAAGGAGTCGGCGGAGATGGCGTGGATCGCGACTGAAGGTAACGCGTTCAATCACGCGACCGATCGCGTCGCGGATGTGTTCAAGCTGTCGGACGAACAGAAGGCGAAGGGTCGGCCGATGAAGCCGGACGTCGAGCATTCGCGTTCCGGGCGCGTGTTCCAGACCGCGTATCGCGCGGATCTCGTGCAACGCGAATTTCGCGCGGCTGACGGCAGTGTCGTCGCGCGCGACGTGCCGGGCTCGTTTTACGAATTCATCACGCGCAAGCGCAGTTTCGATCAGGACGCGCGCCGCTGGGAAACGGACCTGCGGTTCGACGCGGGCAACGCACAGGGCATCTTCCGGATGACCGCAAGCCAGGCGGCCTGAGCGCATACGACGGCGCAAGCGCCGGCATCGCAGACGAGGAGCGCAGTGGGGACGTCATTGTCATTGGATGAAGAGCGCCGGGTCGACGAGCGCGGCGCTTCGAAAGAACCGCGTGTCGCCAGGCCTTTCGCGGGCAGCGCCGCGGTATTGCAGGCGCTCGAAAGCGATCTGCGCCAGCATGTGCGCGGCGAAGTGCGCTTCGATCGGGGTTCCAAAGCACTGTACGCGTCGGATGCGTCGAACTATCGGCAAGTCCCGCTCGGTGCGGTGATACCGGCCGATATCGACGATCTGCTCGCGACGCTCGCCGCATGCCGTCGCAACGACGTGCCGTTTCTCCCGCGCGGCGGCGGCACCTCTCAGAACGGCCAGTGCGTGAACGTCGCGGTCGTCGCCGATGCGAGCAAGTATCTTAACCGCGTCGTTTCGATCGATCCGCTTGCGGGCGTCGCGGTCGTCGAGCCGGGCGTCGTGTGCGACTCCTTGCGCGATGCCGCCGAACAGCATGGCCTCACGTTCGCGCCCGATCCCGCCACGCATAGCCGCTGCACGCTGGGCGGCATGATCGCGAACAACTCGTGCGGCGCGCATTCGGTGATGGCCGGCAAGACCGTCGAGAACATCGAGGCGCTCGAAATCGCGACCTTCGACGGCGCGCGTTTCTGGGTCGGCCCGACCTCCGAAGAAGAACTCGAACGCATCATCGCGGCGGGTGGTCGTCAAGGCGAAATCTACGCGGCGCTCAAGCAACTGCGCGACACGTACGCGGAACGGATTCGCGCGAAATTCCCGAAGATCAAGCGGCGCGTGTCGGGCTTCAATCTCGATCAACTGCTGCCGGAAAACGGCTTCAACGTCGCGCGTGCGCTGGTTGGCAGCGAAGGCACTTGCGCGGTCACGTTGCAGGCGAAAGTGAGACTCGTGAAGAGTCCGGCGAGGCGCGTGATCGTCGTGGTCGGGTTCACCGACATCTATACGGCGGCGGACGCCGTGCCGCATTTCATGCGCTGCGGGCCGATCGCAGTCGAGGGACTCGACCGCCCGATCATTCGCGGCCTGCAGGCGCGCGGGCTGAAGAAGGATGAGATCGCACTGCTGCCCGAAGGCGATGCATGGGTCGTGCTCGAATTCGGCGCGGATACGCAGCATGAAGCACTGCAACAAGCACGCGACGCCGCCGCGTATTTTCAGTCGGGCGCGGCGGGGCCGGAAATCTCGACGGTGCTCGTCGAAGATCGCGCATTGCAGGCGAAGGTGTGGTCGATTCGTGAGACTGGCGCGTCGGCGGTCGCGTTATCGGTGGATCGCGACAAGCCCGATCCGGTGGTCGGCTGGGAAGATGCCGCAGTCGATCCGCTGCGGCTCGGCGATTATCTGCGCGCGTTTCAGGCGCTCGTCGATCGCTATGGCTACGAGACGAGCCTGTATGGCCATTTCGGCGACGGCTGCGTGCACGCGCGCATCACGTTCGATCTGCGCAGCGCGGAAGGTATCGCGACGTGGCGCGGGTTCTTGCGCGAAGCGGCGGAACTGGTGGTCGAATTCGGCGGCTCGCTGTCGGGCGAACACGGCGATGGCCAGGCGAAGGCCGAGTTTCTGCCGATCATGTACGGCCCCGAACTGATGCAGGCGATGGAGCAGTTCAAGGCGATCTGGGACCCGGCGAATCGTTTGAATCCGGGCAAGGTCGTGCATGCATACCGCGCCGACGAAAACCTGCGCACGGGTCCCGCGTACAAGCCGGTGACGCTGCATACGAAGCTCACGTTCGCGAGTCAGGAAGGCGATGGTTTTCAGCGTGCGATCGAACGCTGCATTGGCATGGGCAAATGCCGCTCGCTCGAAGGCGGCACGATGTGTCCGAGTTATCGCGGCACGCGCGAGGAAAAGTACTCGACGCGCGGGCGCGCTCATCTGTTCTGGGAAATGCTGCAAGGCGACGTGATCGCCGATGGCTGGAACAGCCGCGAAGTGAAGGAAGCGCTCGATACCTGCCTCGCATGCAAGGGCTGCAAGTCCGATTGCCCGACGCATACGGACATGGCGTCGTACAAGGCGGAGTTCCTTTCACACTACTATCAAAACAATCGTCGGCCGCGTCAGGCGCTGTTCATGGGGCGGATCGGCGAATGGGCGCCGTGGGCCGCGCGTTTTCCACGCGTGACCAACTTTCTGACGACGGCGCCCGGTTTGTCCGCGCTCGGCAAATGGATGGCGGGCGTGGCGCAGACCCGTGCGTTGCCGCGCTTTGCCGCTACGACTTATAGACGGAGCGCATCGTCGCAAGCATCCGCGCTTGATGCGCGCGGCGGCGACGCAAAGAAAGTGATCCTGTGGGTGGACACGTTCAACGACCACTTCACGCCCGAGATCGCGCGGGCCGCAGCTGATGTGCTGACGCAACTGGGCTGGCGCGTCGTCCTGCCGAAGAAGCGTTTGTGCTGCGGACGTCCGCTGTACGACTTTGGTCTGCTCGATCGCGCGCGCGAACTGCTCACGCATATCGTCGACGATCTCGCGGACGACATCGCCGCCGGCGTGCCGCTGGTCGGTCTGGAGCCTGGCTGTCTATCGGTGTTCAAGGACGAGTTGCTGAAGCAACTCCCCAACCATGCGTTGGCGAAGAAGCTGTCCACGCAAACCTATCTGTTTGCCGATTTCGTCGCGCGTCAGCCGTTCGAGTGGCCGACGCTCGAGGCCGATGTGATCGTGCATGGCCATTGTCATCAGAAGGCGCTATTCGGCATGCAGGGCGATACGGCGCTGCTGGACAAGCTCGGCGTCAGATGGAAGCTGCTCGATACCGGCTGCTGCGGGATGGCGGGATCGTTCGGCTTCAATGTCGAGCATCACGCGTTGTCAGAAAAGATCGGCGAGGACAAGCTGTTTCCGTCCGTGCGCGACGCGATGGCGGCGAATGCGCAAACGATCGTGCTGACCAACGGCTTCAGTTGTCGCGAGCAGATCGAGCACGGTACGGGCCGACACGCACTGCATATCGCGCAACTCGCGCAACGGGCGCTGGCGGCGCGCTGAGTGCGCGCGCGCCGTGCAGGGCGCGCTATTTCTTCGCTGAATCGTTCGCTGCAGGCGGTGTATGCGGAAGGTCCGCATTGGTCGCCATCCACAATACTTCGGCGTCTTCCTCGCTGGTCGACACCGCCGCGTGACCCGTGCGGCTATCGAAGTAGAGGCTGTCGCCCGCGTTCAGATGTGTCGGCGCGTACAGCTCCGAATAGAGGCACACGCTGCCGCTGATCACGTAGAGAAACTCCTCGCCTTCGTGGCGGCCCCAGTCGTCGAAGGCGTCGAGCGTGTGCGCGGAGATGCGGATGCGAAACGGCAGCATCGCCTTGTGCGCGAGATCGGTGGCAAGCAACTCCATCTGATAGCCGCGATACGCGTGGCGCTGGCCTTCGTTTTTGCGCGTCAGCGCGCGCCGGCCGCTCGCGCTGACTTTCGGCGTCGAGCCGAACAGTTCGCCGATTTCGATCTTCAGGCCCAGCACGATTTTCTGCAGCACGTCGAAAGTCGGGGACATCAGGCCGTTTTCGATTTTCGACAGCGTCGAGCGCGAGACGCCGCACAGGCGGCTCGCGGTTTCGAGCGTCAGATCCTGCGCCTGACGGGCGGCGCGCACGCGCCGGCCGAGATCGGAGGACGCGGTGTCGCCGGATTTGGTGAGATGGGTGTCCATGAGGCTTGCTGCGGGTCGGGTATGCGCTTGATCGGGGCGAACAATGTTTCCGATCATAACATTTGGCTCGACGGGTGCCTCTGTGCGCCGATTCATGCGTTCGCGCGCTTTTCTCATCGGAAACGCCGCCACTTTCCCGTCACGTCGATGCGGCGCGCGAACACCTGTGTGCACGGCGTTTTTCACGCGTTGCGATTGAAAAGCTCATTGAGCTGCTTGCCCGCCACCGCGCCGGTGAAGTCGAAGCGGCCATCGGCCAGCACCTGAGCGGCGTGCATGAAGCCACCCCACGCCGCGCGCGCGAGCCCGCCCCCGACGCTGATCCGCCGCACGCCGAGCGCGGCCACGTCCTGCAACGTCAGCGTCGAGGTCGAGCCGATCAGCAGATTGACGGGCTTCGGCGCGACGGCCGCGACCACCGCTCCGATCTGCTCGCGGGTCTGGATGCCGGGCGCATACAGGCAGTCCGCGCCCGCCGCCGCATAGGCCTTCAGACGCGCGATGGCATCGTCGAGATCGGCGTTGCCGGCGAAGAAATTCTCCGCGCGGCCGACCAGCAGAGTGTCGCCGCCGTTCTGATCGATCGCACGGCGCGCGGCGCTGAGCCGTTGCACCGCGACGTCGACCGGAAACAGCGGCGCGGCGGGGTTGCCGGTCGAGTCCTCGATCGACAGACCCGCGACGCCCGTTGCCACCGCGAGCGCCACGCTCTCGGCCACTTCTTCCGGATCGCGGCCGAAGCCGTTTTCGAAGTCGGCATTGACCGGCAGATCGGTCGCATCGACGATCGCGCGCAGGTGGGCGAGGATCGTTTCGCGCGGCAAGGTGTTATCCGCGTGTCCGGTCGACCACGCAAAACCAGAACTGGTAGTGGCGAGCGCCTTGAAGCCGAGCGTATGCAGATAACGGGCGCTGCCCACGTCCCACGGATTGGGCAGCACGAAACAGCCAGACGAGTGCAGCGCGCGGAAAGCGGCGCGTTTTTCAGCGGCGGTGCGGGGCATCGCATGTCTCCTTGGAATGAGGAAGCGCGGCTCCCTCGTTGAGGGGAAAACGTCGGGTCAACTGATGCGTGGGCAAATCGGCATTCACAAGGGGAAAGTCTATGTCCGTATCGAAAGCGCGGCTGATGAAATTGGTGGCGAGTTTCGCGGGCGTTGCGAATAATTCAAAATGCCGATAACGAAACGGAGGCGCGACATGAACATCGCGACGCGGATACGGTCGATCCCTGCCGTGTTGGTGCTCACGCTCGTTGGCTGCGCCGCGGGCGGCGGGAACGGCGGCGCGCAAACCCATCTGAGTGCAACGCAATGCCAGGACCTGACCGACCTCAAGAACAAGGCGCCGGCCACGCATCAGCGGAGCATGAGCGAACTGACAGCGCTGCAGCAAGCAGGCTACCACCCTGAACGACGCTTCGATCCTGACTATCCGGCGAGTCTCGAGCGCGCGCAGCGTCAGGTGAACATCTGGTATCAGACGGAATGCCCGCAGGCACGGTCTGGCTGAATCCGCGGCGGCGTGGGAATTAGCGGTACGGTTCGTGGGGCCGCGTATAAGCAGAAAAGCGAGCGCATGTGTTGAAAACATGCGCTCGCTTCATATCGGTACAAAACGGCGAAAATCGCCAAGACGGAAAAGCCGCTAACTCACGAATCTTTCCTCGCTGCGGACTTTCGCAACACGTTTGCGACTCGTTATTGACCGTCCGGATTGACTACCATCGGATGATGGCCCGATTGCGACGATCCGCCCATCGGCGACCCGTATCCCGAGGTATTGGCTTGTCCGTTCCCTTTCATCGCGGCGACACGTGCCTCGGCCGCCTGAATGTCCGCGGGATACTGGGCATCGAGCGAGATGGCCGGGTTATAGCCATTCTGTTCGAGTTGCTGCACTTCCGCTTTGACTTCGGCTCGCGTGACCGGCTGTTCCGATTGTGCGAACGACGCGACCGGCGCAGCAGCGATCACGGCGGTAAGCGCAACTGCCTGGATAAGCGATTTCATGATGTTTCCCTCCGTAGTTGTGTATCCGGCGCCGCAGGGATGCCGGTGCCATAAAAACAGTCTAGAAGGGTGCGTACTTCGGGAAAACCACTAGTCGACTAATTCAGTATTGCAGAGAACGGCTAGTCGGCGAACTGTAATCTGGCCGTCGCGGTGTTCGTAAAACACCGGAAAAGCGCCCGCAAATCCAGTCACACACCTTCGCGTACATCGACGCGGTAAGTCGTGACCTGGCGGTAGGTATCGCCGGGTCGCACGATCACTTCGTCGTGGCCCGTCATATTGACCTCGTTCGGAAAACCGCCCGCCTCGAGGCACAAGCCGGCGTGCCGTTGATAGCGAACGCCCCCGCGTCCCGGGTTGCCGTTCAACGCGTTGCCCGTGTAAAACTGCAAGCCCCGCTGATCGGTCGCGACGGTCAGTTCGCGTCCGCTGCCTGGATCGTATGCGCAGGCAACTTCGCGCAGCGGCAGCGCGTGGCCATCGTTGCCGTTTATCGCGTCTGCCGGCGCCTCGCGCAGCACGTAGCAATGATCGAAGCCGCCAGCGCGCGCGAGTTGCGAGTGCGGCCAGTCGAGCCGTCCGCCGATCGGCGCGCTCTGCCGGAAGTCGAATGCGTTGCCCGCGACGTCGGCGAGCTTGCACGGAATCATCGTCGCGTCGACTTCGAAAAAGCGCTCGGCGTCGATCGACAGCACGTGGCCGCGAATGTCGGTGCCCGCGCGCCCAGTCAGGTTGAAGTACGGATGGCTGGTCAGATTGAGCGGCGTCGGCGCGTCGGTGATCGCTTCGTAGCCGATCGTCAGCGTGCCGTCGTCGTCGAGCGAATAGCGCACCTGCACCGTCACGTTGCCCGGGAAACCGGCATCGCCTTCGGGCGACTCCAGGCGCATCAGCAACGCGCCGTCGTCCTCGGCGACGTCCCATAACGCGCGATGAAAACCGACCGTGCCGCCGTGCAGCAGGTTCGGACCTTCGTTGCGATCCAGCGTGTACTCGATGCCGTCGAGCGCAAAGCGCGCGCCCGCAATGCGATTCGCCCAGCGGCCGATCAGTCCGCCCATGTAGGTCGAGGCCGCCACGTATTCGGCGGGCGTGTCGTGGCCGAGCAGAATATCGCCGAGACGTCCGGCGCGATCCGGCGCGTGCCACGAAACCAGCGTCGCACCGAGGTCGCTGATGGCGACTTTCATGCCGTGTGCGTTACGCAGCGTATAGAGCCGGACTCGATCGCCGCCCTGCAGCGTGCCCCACGTTTCGGAAGAGAGTTGTGCGATGCTGATCATGTGGTCACAGTGCGAAGAAAAAATAGAAAAGCATGCTCAGCCAGTGGTTTTCGTCTTCGGGCCCACGCGCTCCTGGTATTCGCGCGGCGTGCAGCCGAGTTCGCGGCGAAATACCGCGTACATGTATTGCAGCGACGTGAAGCCGCAACGAATCGCGACTTCCGCACTCGACGCATCGCGTTTCGCCAGCAGCGACTTCGCGACGTCGAGCTTGTGGCGCAGGATCTCCTGATGCACGGTGCATTGCCGCTCGCGCCGGAAATACTCTTCGAGCGACGAACGCGAAACGCCCACATAGTCGGCCACCTGCTCGGTGCGGATGCCTTGGCACGCGTACTGGCGGATGAAATGGCGCGCGCGCATCACGTACGGACTCGCGAGCGGCTGATGCCGCGTCGATTCGAGCACGTTGATGCCGACCGGCGGCACCAGAATGCGGCGCCCCGGAAAGCGCGCGCCGTGCAGCATCTGATGCAGGAGGTGCGCGGCGGTACGGCCCATTTCCTCAGTGCCCTGAATCACCGACGACAGCGGAATGCGCGTCAGCGTGCGCGTGAGCGGATCGTTGTCGATGCCGATGATCGCGACTTCCTCGGGCACCGGAATGCCCGCGATCAGACAGGCCTGGAGCAAATGCCGTGCACGCGCGTCGGTCACCGCGATGATGCCGACCGGCTTGGGCAGTTGCCGCAGCCACGTGGTCAGCTGTTCGATCGCCTGGTTCCAGGACGGCGCGCTCGTCGACAGACCGCGATAGATTTCGCTATCGATCTGCGCCGCGCTGTGTCCGTCCGCGCTGCGCAGATGCGCGAAGGCGAGTTCGCGCTGTTGCGCCCAACGGTTTTCCTGCGCCTGCGGCAGGCTGTACAGCGCGAAGTTTTCGAGGCCCGCGCCGATCAGATGTGTGTACGCGAGCGACACGAGCTTGCTGTTGTCGGTCGCGATATAGGGTAAATCCGAGGGGTACTGCGTCGGATCCTCGTACGACGAACCGACCGCGACCACCGGCAGCGGGCAGTCGCGCAGGGCTTCGCCGACGGCGGGATCGTCGAAGTCCGCGATGATGCCGTCGCCGTCGAAGCGCTGGATACCGGCGAGCCGGCAGCGGAAGTCCTCTTCGAGGAAGAGATCCCATGCGACACGGGTCGACAGCAGGTAGTTGCCGATACCCGTGATGATCTCGCGATCGTAGACCTTGTTCGCGTTGAACAGCAGCGCGATCCGATGGGTTGTCTGAGGTGCTTGTGGACGGGTCATGGCGGTGTGCGGCGTGCGGACGATGGACCACGCGCCTTTGTCTCCATTGTGTCGGGTGCCTGGGGCAACTCCGTTTTTAAGCGTCTGGCTATTCTAGGCGTCGAATCGCGCGCCGGCAGTAAACAAACGCGCCGGCGGTAAGAAACATCAAGCGCGCTGCGAAATTTCGCAATTGCCGGCACATCGTGCAAGCGGCAGCATGGCGTCACCTCGTCGGCCTGCACGGCCAAACCGCGCGGGTCGCGGCGAAGAATGCAAAGAAAACCTTTCATGGGACCCGAGTAGTCGCTTTGCGGCAACTCGGGCCAACTGGAGACGCCGATGTCCTACTTCGAACACATTCCCGAGATTCGTTACGAAGGCCCGCAATCGGACAACCCGCTCGCGTACCGTCACTACGACAAAACCAGGAAGGTACTCGGCAAGACGCTCGAGGAGCATCTGCGTATCGCCGTGTGCTATTGGCACTCGTTCGTCTGGCCGGGCGTCGATATCTTCGGTCAGGGCACGTTCCGGCGGCCGTGGCAGCAACCCGGCGACGCAATGGAGCGGGCGCTTCAGAAGGCTGACGCCGCGTTCGAATTCTTCTCGAAGCTCGGCACGCCGTACTACACGTTCCACGATACCGACGTCGCGCCCGAAGGCGCGAGCGTCAAGGAATACAGCGAGAGCTTCCTGCGCGTGTCCGACTACCTTGCGCGCAAGCAGCAGGATACCGGTATCAAATTGCTGTGGGGCACCGCGAATCTGTTTTCGCATCCGCGTTACGCGGCCGGTGCCGCGACCAATCCGAATCCGGAGGTGTTCGCCTTTGCGGCGACCCAGGTGCGTCATGCGCTCGACGCGACGCTGCGCCTCGGCGGTGAGAACTACGTGTTGTGGGGCGGACGTGAAGGCTACGACACGCTGCTGAACACCGACCTCGTGCGCGAGCGCGAGCAGTTCGCGCGCTTCCTGCACATGGTGGTCGAGCACAAGCATCAGATCGGTTTCAAGGGCACCCTGCTGATCGAGCCGAAGCCGCAGGAGCCGACCAAGCATCAATACGACTACGACGTCGCAACCGTGCATGGCTTCCTGCTGCAGCACGGTCTCGACAAGGAGATCCGCGTCAACATCGAGGCCAATCATGCGACGCTCGCGGGCCACTCGTTCCATCACGAAATTGCGACCGCGTTTGCGCTCGGCATCTTCGGCAGCATCGATGCGAATCGTGGCGATCCGCAAAACGGTTGGGATACCGACCAATTCCCCAATAGCGTCGAGGAACTGACGCTGGCCTTCTACGAGATTCTGCGCCACGGCGGCTTCACGACCGGCGGCATGAACTTCGATGCGAAATTGCGGCGCCAGAGTGTCGATCCCGAAGACCTGTTTTATGGCCACATCGGCGCGATCGACAACCTCGCGCTCGGCCTCGAACGCGCGGCGGTGCTGGTCGAAAACGAGCGCCTCGAACAGTTCAAGCGGCAACGCTACGCGGGTTGGGATGGCGAATTCGGCCGCAAGATCCTGTCCGGCGAGTATTCGCTGTCGACGCTTGCGGAGGACACGCTGGCGCGCGATCTGAATCCGCGGCATGTGAGCGGGCAGCAGGAACAGATGGAAAACATCGTAAATCAGGCGATTTATAGCGGACGTTGAATAAAGATTGCGCGGCCACGTGGACCGCGCGCACCAGCAAGCTGTGGGTTGTAGCTTGTCCGAGTCTGCGGCTCGCAGCGCAGACCGATACGTCCGGTATTCCGGCGATCACTAACGAAGGAGACAAAAATGAAGTTCGCAATGCGTCGTAACGTACTGAGCTCGCTGCTGTGCGGCGCGGTACTCGCCAGCCTGTCGCTCGCCGCCCCGCTCGCGCACGCCAGCAAGGATCATCCGGAAATCGGCTTCTGCATCGACGATCTGCGCGTCGAGCGCTGGTCGCGCGATCGCGACTATTTCGTCGCCGCGGCGGAAAAGCTCGGCGCGAAGGTGTCCGTACAATCGGCCGATGCGAGCGAAGAGCGTCAGATCTCGCAGATCGAAAATCTGATCTCGCGTGGCGTCGACGTAATCGTGATCGTGCCGTTCAACTCGAAGACGCTCGGCAACGTGGTGGCCGAAGCACGCAAAGCGGGCATCAAGGTCGTGTCGTATGACCGCCTGATCCTCGACGCCGATATCGACGCCTACATCTCGTTCGACAACGAGAAGGTCGGCGAAATGCAGGCGCAGGGCGTCTACGACGCGCGGCCGAAGGGCAACTACTTCCTGCTCGGCGGCGCACCGACCGACAACAACGCGAAGATGCTGCGCCAGGGTCAGCTGAAGGTGCTGCAACCGGCGATCGACAAGGGTGACATCAAGGTCGTCGGCCAGCAGTGGGTGCCGGAGTGGAGCGCATCGACCGCGCTGCGCATCATGGAAGACGCACTGACCGCGAACAACAACAAGATCGACGCAGTCGTCGCGTCGAACGACGGCACCGCTGGCGGCGCGATCCAGGCGCTCGCGGCGCAAGGCCTCGCGGGCAAGGTACCTATCTCGGGTCAGGATGCCGACCTCGCGGCTGTGAAGCGCGTGGCTGCCGGCACGCAGACGATGACCGTCTACAAACCGCTGAAGCTGATCGCGGGCGAAGCGGCGAAGCTGTCGGTCGCGCTGGCGAAGGGTGACAAGCCGGCGTTCAACGCGCAGTACGACAACGGCAAGAAGAAGGTCGATACGGTGCTGCTGCAGCCGACCAAGCTGACGAAGGCGAACCTCGACACCGTCGTGAAGGACGGCTTCTACACGCAAGAGCAACTCGCGAGCAAATAACACTGAGACGGGTGCGATGTGAACGCCACGCTCCCGGGCCATCGCGCCCGGGAGCGTGCTCGAACATCGGCCCAACTTGCAGCGAGGCATAGCGAATGACGCAACCTCTTCTGACGATGCGCGGCATCGTCAAAGCTTTTTCCGGCGTGAAGGCGCTCGATGGCATCGATCTGACCGTATCGCCGGGCGAATGCGTGGGCCTGTGCGGCGAAAACGGCGCCGGCAAATCGACGCTGATGAAGGTACTGTCCGGCGTGTATCCGCATGGAACCTGGGATGGCGAAATAACCTGGGAAGGCGAGACGCTGAAGGCCGCGAGCGTACGCGACACCGAACGCGCGGGCATCATCATTATCCACCAGGAACTGATGCTCGTGCCGGAGCTGTCGGTCGCGGAAAACATCTTTCTCGGCAACGAAATCACGCTGCCGGGCGGCCGCATGAATTACGCGGCGATGTATCAGCGCGCCGACGAACTGCTGCGCGAACTCGGCATCAGCGGCATCAACGCCGCGCAGCCCGTGATGAACTACGGCGGCGGCCATCAACAGCTGATCGAAATCGCGAAGGCGCTGAACAAGCGCGCGAAGCTGCTGATTCTCGACGAACCGTCGTCGTCGCTGACCGCCTCGGAAATCGCGATTCTGCTCGACATCGTTCGCGATCTGAAACGGCGCGGCATTGCCTGCGTGTATATCTCGCACAAGCTCGACGAAGTCGCGGCAGTCTGCGACACGATCAGCGTGATTCGCGACGGCCGCCATGTCGCGACCGAGCCGATGCACGCGCTGACGACCGAGCGGATCATCGCGCTGATGGTCGGCCGCGAGATCAAGAATCTGTTTCCGCGCGAGCCGCATCCGATCGGCGACGTGATCTTCGAAGCCCGCAACGTCACGTGTTTCGACGTGACGAATCCGCGCCGCAAGCGCGTTGACGACGTGTCGTTCTCGTTGCGACGCGGCGAGATTCTCGGCGTCGCCGGCCTCGTCGGCGCGGGCCGCACCGAGCTGATGCAGGCGATCTTCGGCGCGTATGCGGGCATCAGCGAGGCACATGTCGTGCTCGACGGCAAGCCGCTGAAGATCCGCGCGCCGATCGACGCGATTCGCGCCGGCATCGCGATGGTGCCCGAGGACCGCAAACGCCACGGCATCGTGCCGGGCATGAGCGTCGGCCATAACATCACGCTTGCGGTATTGCAGCGTTTCGCGTCGGGCGGACGCATCGATTCCGCAGCCGAACTCGACACGATTCATACGGAAATGAAGCGGCTTTCCGTGCGCGCGGCGAATCCGATGCTATCGATTGCAAGTCTGTCGGGCGGCAATCAGCAGAAGGCCGTGCTCACGCGCATGCTGCTGACCAACCCGACCGTGCTGATCCTCGACGAACCGACGCGCGGCGTCGATGTCGGCGCCAAGTACGAGATCTACAAGCTGATCTTCCAGCTGGCGCATCGCGGCATGTCGATCGTGATGGTGTCGTCCGAATTGCCGGAAGTGCTCGGCATCAGCGACCGTGTGCTGGTGATCGGCGAAGGCGAGTTGCGCGGCGACTTCGTCAACGACGGCCTCACGCAGGAAGACATTCTCGGCGCCGCGATCCGCCCCGTGCATCTATCTACGAACTCAACCGCAGCGAGTGCCGCATGACTCCCGACGTAACTTCCCAACGCACCGACAACGCCGCGCCGCGAGACACATTCGGCGGCACTCAACGGCTCCAGCAACTGTTCGCGCGCTACAAGATTCTCGCGCTGCTGATTGCCGTGGCCGTGATCTGGATTTTCTTTTCGGCGCTCACGCACGGCGCGTTCGTCACGCCACGCAACCTGTCGAATCTGCTGCGGCAGATGTCGATTACCGGCATGCTGGCGTGCGGCATGGTGTTCGTGATCATCGCCGGTGAAATCGACCTGTCGGTCGGCTCACTCCTCGGCTTGCTCGGCGGCGTCGCGGCGATTCTCGACGTGAACCGGCACTGGCCGATCGGCGTGACGATTCCGGTCGTGCTGTTGCTCGGCATCGTGGTCGGCTTGTTCAACGGCTGGTGGTCGACGTATCGGCGCGTGCCGTCGTTTATCGTCGGGCTCGGCGGCATGCTTGCGTATCGCGGCATTCTGCTCGGTATTACCGGCGGGTCGACGATCGCGCCGGTGTCAGACAGCTTCGTGTTCGTCGGCCAGGGCTATCTGCCGCGGCTCGCCGGGGACACGCTCGCCGTCGTGCTGTTCGTGCTGCTGGCCTTCCTGACGATCCGCCAGCGCGCCAACCGGCAGCGTTATCAGTTGCGCGTCGTGCCGTTCTGGCAGGACGTCGCGAAGGTGGTCGGCGCGGGCGCGATTCTCGCCGGCTTCGTCGCGATGCTCGACAACTACGGCGGAATTCCGGTGCCGGTGTTGCTGCTGCTCGCGCTGCTCGGCATCTTCACGTGGATCGCGACGCAGACCGTGTTCGGACGCCGCATCTACGCGGTCGGCTCGAATCTCGAAGCGACGCGGCTCTCGGGTGTCAACACCGACCGCGTGAAGCTTGCGATCTTCGCGCTGATGGGGCTGATGTGCGCGTTCGCCGGCATCGTCAACACGGCGCGGCTCGCGGCCGGTTCGCCGTCGGCCGGCTCGATGGGCGAGCTCGATGCGATCGCCGCGTGCTTCATCGGCGGCACGTCGATGCGCGGCGGCTCCGGCACCGTGTACGGCGCGCTGATCGGCGCGCTGGTGATGGCGAGCCTCGACAACGGCATGTCGATGCTCGACGTCGACGCATACTGGCAGATGATCGTGAAGGGCGGCATCCTCGTGCTGGCCGTATGGATCGATGTGGTCTCGGGTTCGAACCGCCGTTGATCCGGTCGCATGATCGCCTGATTGAAGCAAAGCGCAAGGTTCGCGGTGTGCCAGCGGTTTTAATCACGCTCGCACACCGCGGCCCGCGCGACAGCAGTTAATGAAACACCCCACGACTTTCCCCCGCCGCTTTCAGTCCCCGCCTTTCCACGCCGCACGGCCGCTTCAGGTTCACGCGCGCATTTAAGTCTCACGCACGCCGATTCGTCTTATTACTATTCGCAGTCAAAGACGGGTGCATCAGCGCTGTCGCCGCTTTCCTATCATCGAGCCAGCCGAGCGAGTCATGCCATGTTGACGCGCAGAACCTTTCTGCTTGGCGGCGCCAGTGCGTTGGGCGGGCTGCTGGTCGGCTGGGGCGTGCTGCCGCCGCGCCAGCGCCTGATGACGTCGACGCCGCTGCCGACGCAAGGCACGCAGGTCGCGCTGAACGGCTGGGTCAAGATCGACACCGATAACCGTGTGACGATCATGGTGCCGAAGGCCGAGATGGGGCAGGGCATCCATACGGGGCTTGCGATGCTGCTCGCCGAAGAGCTCGACGCCGACTGGTCGCAGGTGCACGTCGAAGAGGCGCCGATCGACCGGATCTACAACGCGGTGCAGAGCATCGTCGACGATCTGCCGTTTCGCCCGGACGACGACAGCTATATCCGGCGCGGCACCGTGTGGATTACGAGCAAGGCGGTGCGTGAGATCGGCACGATGATGACGGGCGGCTCGTCGAGCATGAACGATCTCTGGACGCCGATGCGCGAGGCCGGCGCGTCGGCGCGCGTGATGCTGATCGGGGCGGCGGCCGAGCGCTGGGACGTGCCGGTCCGCGAATGCCGCGCGGAACAGGGCTACGTGCTGCATCCGCGGGGACATAAGGCGACGTTCGGCGAGTTGTCGTCGGTGGCCTCGGGCCAGCCGCTGCCGCGCAGCGTCGTCCTGAAGCGGCCCGCCGACTTCAAGCTGATCGGCCAGCCCGTACGGCGCATCGAAGCCGCGTCGAAAATCGACGGCGCGGCGCGCTTCGGCATCGACGTGCTGCCGAACGGCCTGGTCTATGCGAGCGTCGTGATGTGCCCGACGCTCGGCGGCACGGTCGCGCATTTCGACGCGACGCCCGCGCAAAAGATGCCGGGCTTCATCAAGGCGCTCGCCGTGCGGCCGTATGCGGGCGGCACCGGCGGCGTAGCCGTGATCGCGGACAATGCGTTTCACGCGATGAACGCGGTCGACGCGATCAACGTGAGCTGGCATCACGGCGAGGCCGCGAAGCTGTCGAGCACGGAGGTGGATCGCCACCTCGTCGACGCGCTCGACCATACGGACGGTCACGTGTATTACGTCATCGGCAACGTCGACAACGCGATGAGCCGCGCGGCGCGCAAGATCGAAGCGGTCTATCACGCGCCCTACCTCGCGCATGGCGCGGTCGAGCCGCTGAACTGCACGGTGCAGGTCGCCGACGGCGCGGCGACCGTCTGGGTATCGACGCAAATGCCGCGGCTCGCGCGGCACCATGCGGCGAAAGTGCTCGACCTCGACGTCGATCTCGTCGATGTGCAGACGCAGTTGTTGGGCGGCGCGTTCGGCCGGCGCCTCGAACTCGATTTCGTCGCGCAGGCGGCGGCGATCGCGCGCGAGGCCGATGGCCGTCCGGTGCAGACCATCTGGTCGCGCCAGCAGGATTTCACGCACGACTTCTACCGGCCCGCGTGCGCGGCATGGCTGCAGGCCGGCTTCGACGAACAGGGCAAGCTGGTCGCGTGGCACGCGAAGTCGGCGGGCCAGGCGATCGTGCCGGATGCGCTCGCGCGCTACTACGGCATGCCCCGCATTCCGATCGACAAGACCACCTGCGAAGGCGCGTTCGATCAACCGTACGAGTGGCCGGCCGCGCGTGTGTCGCACAAGATCATCGAATTGCCGGTGCCGATCGGCTTCTGGCGCTCGGTCGGCCACTCGCATCAGGCCTTCTTCACCGAGAGCTTCACCGACGAAGCCGCCGCCGCGGCCGGCCAGGACCCGATCGCGTTTCGCGCGATGCTGCTCGCCCAGCATCCGCGTCATCTGGCGGTCCTGAAGCGTGTCGAGAAGTTATCGGACTGGGGGCGTCCGCTCAAACCCGCCGCCGATGGCGCGCGCTGCGCCCGTGGCGTCGCGTTGCACGAGGCATTCGGCAGCGTCGTGGCGCAGGTCGCGGAGGTGTCGATCGGGGCGAACCGGCAGATTCGCGTGCATCGCGTGGTTTGCGTGATCGATTGCGGCTTACCGGTGAACCCAAACCTGATCCGTCAGCAGATGGAAGGCGGCATCGTGTTTGGGCTGTCGAGCGCGTTGCAGAACGAGATCACGATCGTCAACGGCCAGGTGCAGCAGCAGAACTTCGTGGACTTTCCGGTCGTGCGGATGAATGTGTGCCCGGCGATCGAAGTCGACATCATGCCGAGCCAACTGCATCCGCAAGGTGTCGGCGAGCCGGGCGTGCCGCCGATCGCGCCGGCGGTGGGCAATGCGGTGTTCGCGCTGACGGGGCAGCGTTTGCGGGCGCTGCCGTTGCGGCTTGCATGACGGACGGCGGACAGGCAACAGCTTGCGATGCAGCGTGGCGACTCAGGAGGCGGGCATGGCGGTACTGAACATCAACGGACGCAGAGTGCTGGTCAATGCCGACCCGGACATGCCGCTGCTATGGGTACTGCGCTGCGATCTCGGCATGACCGGCACCAAGTTCGGCTGCGGCGTGGGCATCTGCGGCGCATGCACGATCAATCTCGATGATGCCGCGTGCCTCTCTTGCCAGACGCCGATGTCGAGCCTGCATACGCAGAAGATCACGACGATCGAGGGTTTGCAGGGACGCGAGGCGCAGGCGCTGAAGACCGCGTGGCTCGAACTCGATGTGGTGCAGTGCGGTTATTGCCAGAGCGCGCAATTAATGGCGGCTTGCGCGTTGCTGAAGCACAAGCCCGATCCGACCGATGCCGACATCGACGAGGCGATGACGCCGGTGGTGTGCCGTTGCGGCACGTATCCGCGGGTGCGGGCGGCGATACATCAGGCGGCGGCCAAGGCGCGCAAGAGCTGAGCCGCTCTTGCGGAGCGCCGCCCGCCCAACTCAACGCGCAAACATTTCGACCACCGTCACCACCGCGGTGAAGATACCGATGCATCCGCCCAATGTGACTACGCCCTGCATGAATGGCGACATACGAGACCCCGTAGTTGAAGTGGTGTCACGTATTTAACCGAAAAAGAAAGCGAAAAGAAAGCTTGTCAAAAATAAATCGTAAGACGACCGATCAAGGCGCTTTCGCAGTCGCGGCGCCCGACGCTCCCGACTTCGCGCTCGGCTTGCCCGCCACAGGTGTTGCCTGCAACCGCGGCCGCGTTTCTCCCGGCGTGCTTTGCCCGCCGACCTCCCACCCGCCGCCCAGCGACAGGAACAGATTGACCTGATCGACCGCCACCTGGCCTTCCGCCGCCGCGAGCTGCGACTTCGCGGACGTCAGCGTGCGCGTCGCGTCGAGGTCGGCGATGAACGACTCGCGCCCCGCGCGATACAGACGATGCGTTTCATCCGCCGATTGCGCGGCCGACTTCAGCGCCGCGCGCAGCGCTTCGGCGCGTGCGTAATCGGACGCGTAGGTCGCGAGGTTGGTCTCGGTTTCACGCAGAGCGCCCAGCACCACGCCGTCGAACTTCGCGAGCGCGACCTGGCTCGACGCTTCGGCTTCGCGGACCCGCTGCCGCGCGCCATTGGCCGGGAAGTTCCAGCTGATCAGCGGACCGAAGCCCCAACGCGCCGTCGGCTGGGTGGGAATGTCTTCCAGAATGCCGGTGAAGCCCGCCGACGCGCCGATGCTGATGCTCGGGTAAAGCGCGCCGGTCGCGACGCCGATGCGCGCCGTCGACGCCGCGAGCTGACGCTCGGCTTCGTGCACATCCGGGCGCCGCCGCAGCAGCCCGGCGCCGTCGCCGATCGGAATCGGCTGGTGGATTTGCGGCAGCCGGTCGCACGCGAGCACGGCCGGCGGCAACTGGGACGGTGACTGCGCCAGCAGCATTGCGAGCCGGTATTGCGCGATCTTGCGGCGCGCGGTGTAGCGCGGAATGTCGGCCGTCAGCGTCTCGACCTGGGTCTGGCCGCTCGTGACCGCGGTCTGGTTGCCGCGGCCCGCGTCGCGCAGACGGCGCGACAGATCCACGCGCTGCTTCTGCAACGCGAGCGATTGCTGCGCGATGTGCAATTCCTCCGCCGCCGAGCATTGTTCGACGTACGAGCGCACCACGTCCGCGACGACGGTGATGCGCGCGAGGTCGCCCGCGGCTTCCACGGCTTCGGTGTCCGCCGCCGCCGCTTCGACGCCGCGGCGAAGCTTGCCGAACAGATCGATTTCGTACGAGACGTTGATGCCCATGTCACCCAGATTGGCGACCGGCAGTTTCTCGAACAGCAGGAATTGCTCGGCCGATTCCTGCGCGCGCTGGATCGCCACCGACGCGTTGCCCGAGAAGCCGCCCTGCGCCTGCGCCACGCCCAGCGCTTCGCGCGAGCGCGCGAGATTCGCGGCCGCGACGCGCAGATCGGTATTCGATTTCAACGCCTGTTCGACCAGACCGTTCAGCACCGGATCGTCGTACAGCTTCCACCAGACGGTCGGCGTATTGAGGTTCGACGTCAGCGTGGGATCGGCGCCCTCGATCGCTCCGGTGGCGAGCGGCGCATTGACGAGCGCCTGTTTCGGCAGCGTGTAGTTCGGCCCGACATTGATGCAGCCGTTCAGCGCGAAGGTGAGCGGCAATAACGGCAGCAGTGGCAGCAGCGGCAAGCGCGGCGCCAGCGAGGACAAGGTACGCACGAACTTCATTGCGACGCGCCCGATGCTGCGGTGGCCGTTGCCCCGGCCGACCCGGAGCCCACCGACGAACCCGGCGCCACCGGCGCAGCCGAAGCGGCGACCGAGCCAGATGCGCCGCCCGTGCCCGACACGGCTCGGGTCCTGACCGGCGACAGGTCACGCACCGACACCGTCGCGGTCCGCCCCGCGATCAGGCGAAAATCAGCGGGCACTTCATCGAGCGCGACGCGCACCGGAATGCGCTGCGCGAGCCGCACCCAGCTGAACGCCGGGTTCACGTTCGGCAGCAGATTGGCGCTTTGCGTGCGGTCGCGGTCTTCGATGCCGGCGACGATGCTCTGCACGTGCCCGCGCAGCGGCTTCGGCTCGCCCATCACGATGATGTCGACCGGCTGGCCGATGTCGATGCCGCGCAGCTTGGTCTCCTCGAAGTAGCCGTCGACGCGGAACGAATGCATGTCGACCACCGCGACCACCGCGCGGCCCGCCGCGACGAATTCGCCGGCGCGCGGCGCGCGGTCGTTCAGATAGCCGTCGACCGGGCTTTTGATCGTCGAACGTTCGAGGTTCAGCTTCGCGGTGTCGATCGCGACGTTCGCGTCGGCCAGCGCGGCTTCGCCCGCGTCGACGCGCGAACGGCTTTCTTCGAGCACTTCGGCGGCCACGAGATTGCCGAGCTGGCGGTTGCGCGCATATTCGCGGCGCGCCTGATCGAGCGTCGCGCGGCGCTGCTGCGCGGTTGCCTCGGCCTGACGCAAAGCGAGCGTGTAGCGCGCCTGGTCGATCCTGAACAGCACCTGGCCCTGCTTGACCTGCTGGTTGTCCATGACCTCGACCGACGAAATCAGTCCCGACACGTCGGGGGCGACCTGGATCACGTCGGCGCGTACGTGGCCGTCGCGGGTCCACGGCGCGAACAAGTAGTAGTTGACGAGTTTCCACAGCACGAATGCCGCGACCACCACGACGATCAGGGTCAGCAGGATCTGACCCACGGAGAACCAGGTTTTTTTCACGTTATTAGTCTGTGCGAAACGACGACGACAAGGCCCAGCACCAGCACATAGATGCCGAGATCGAAGACGGAGCGATGCCAGACGAAGCGGTAAAACCCGGCGTAATCGAGCACGGTGCGAATGCCGAGGTTGATCAGATACGCGATCAACATCAGGACCAGCACGGACGGTACGAACACGCCGAAAATATCGATTTCACCGATCATCGCGGGAGCTGGGAAAAGGGGGGACGGGGCGCGCCAGCGGGTACGAGCGGTGGCGCAAGAATGGGTACATCACGCGGCGGCCTCCGGTTCGGTCGGCGTTGGTTTCGTGAGGGTCGCCGGAAACAGCGAAAGACGCAAGCCGACCAGCGCGTGCAGCGCATCGCGCAACTGACGCGCCGAGGTTTGCGAGGTCTCGGTCGGCGCCGCGGCGTTGGCGAGCCCCTGCGCGGTGACGCGCGCGACGGCCGCGTCGATCAACGACATCAGGCTGTCCGGTACCGGCTCGCGGTGGCGTCGAGCGACGCAGCTCTCGTAGTATGTACGCACTCCATCCAGCACATGCTCAATCGCGCCGGCCGCTTCGCCGCCGAGCTTGCGTGTGAGGCGGCGCAGATCGAGCGCGTTGAACGCGATGCGCAGGTCGCGGAAGCTTTCGATCGACGGATGGCGGTAATCGTCGGTGGCCGCGAGGCGCGGGATCAATTGCATCAACCGGTCGAGCATGCGCGCGGCGAGGTTGCGCGGATCTTCGATCGGCCGCGTGGATGCGGTCAGCGCGACGTCGGCCCAGCTCGAGCGCAACAGGCGCGCCGCGGCCAGCTCGGCGCCGAACGGGCGCGTCACGCGGGTCCACAGATAGGCGTAGAGCAGGCCGGAAAGGCCCGCGAGGTTGGCGTTCAGGAACGTCAGGAAGTTCGCGTCGTAAGCGTCCTGAATGCTGATGAAGGTGGCCGTGTTCACCGCGACCAGCACCGTCACCATGTTGAACTGCGGGCGTGGAATGAGCGTGCCGACCAGAATGAACGGCCCGGCGAACAGGATCACCAGCATCGCGAAGTCGTGCACCTGCGGCAGCACGACGAACAGATAGAGGCCCGCGGCCACGACGGCGACGCCCGTCGCGACGAAGAAGCGGAACACGAACGGCGCGGGCTCGTCGAGCGCGGCGAAGAAGCAGCAGGCCACTGCCGCCAGCGTGACCGCGCTCGCGCCGTCGTTCCAGCCCGAGCCGATCCACAGCGCGCACGCGAGCACCACGGCCGCGCCCGCCGACAGCGACGCGAACAGCATCATGCCGCGATCGTAGAAGCGCTCGGTGCCGCCGAGCCGCCAGTGACGGAAATGCGGCCGCCACGAACCTTCCTCGCGCGTGATGATGATGCGCAGCGAGCGGCAGTCCTGCCACACGTCGATCACTTGCCCCAGGCGCCACAGCGCATTCGACAGCAGCGCGCCGTCCCAATGCGCGAGCGCGGCGGCGGGCGGGCGCATCGCGGCGATGCGCGCGCGCAGCGCGTTGGCGGTTTCGTCCGCGTGATAGCCCTCGCTCGGCTCGGGCAGCGGTTGCTCGAACCAGTTGATGACGTCGTCGATCAGCGTCTGCAGCCCTTCGGGCCAGTGTTGCGGGCCGTTGTTGTAGAGCGCGAGCAGCGGATCGGCGAGCGACGACATGATCGGCAGCAGCAACTGCATGCGGCCGCGCAGTTCATGCGCGCGCGCGAGCACGTCGGGCCGCGTGTGGTCGTATGCGAGCTGGCTCAGCAGCAGTTCGAGACCGTTGATCGTGCTCGCGAGCCGTTGCCGCGCGCCGGAAATCGCCGAGCTTGCGATGCGGCCCGATAGCGTTTCGGTCGCGTAGAACGCGGCGTCGCGAAACCATGCGTCGGTGCGCTCGATGATCGTCGGCGCGAGCCGGCTCGGAAACACCGCGCTGCCGACGATGCTCGCGCAGACGATGCCGAGAATGATCTCCTCGGTCCGGCTCACGGCGAGATCGAACACGCCGGTCGGATTCGTCACCGATGGCAGCGCGATGATCGGCATCGTATAGGCGGCCAGCATGAACACGTAGCTGCGAGCGGTGCGGTCCGATACCGCGAGGTACAGCATCGTGCCGGTCCACGCTGCGACGATCACGCTGAACAGGTACGGCGATTCGACGAACGGCGGCACCAGCAGCACCGCGCCCGACGCGCCGAGCACCGTGCCCAGCGCACGATAGATCGCCTTCGAGCGGGTCGCGCCGACGAACGGGTTCGACACGATGTAGACGGTGGCCATCGCCCAGTACGGCCGCGGCAGTTGGAACGCGAGGCCGATGTAGAGCGCGAGCATGGCCGCGGCGAACGTCTTGACGGAGAACAGCCAGTCGCGGAGAGTGGGATAGACCATAAGCCGTTACGCGGAATCGGCGTTGTGCGGCGCGCTGGCTCGCGCGCCGCGTCTGGTGGGCTTGCGCGCCTTGACGGTGCCGCGTGATTTGTCAGCCGGTTTCGCCGCGTTTTTGCCGCTCGTCCGTTTGACCTTGCGGGCAAGCGCCTCGCCTTTGGCCGGCTCGGGCTCGCCGCCGCCTGGTTCGGCACGTGCGGCGGCATCGGTCGTGAATGCGGCGAGCACGCGCAGCGCGGCTTCGAGATCGTCGCGCGATACACCTTTGAGCGCCTGCGCGCGCAGCGTGACCAGCTCTTCTTCCATCTTCGCGGTGACGGCGCGGCCTTCGTCGGTCAGGGCGACGGTCTTCGCGCGGCGGTCTTCGGGGTCTTCGTCACGGCGCATCAGGCCGGCCGCGCACAACTGGTCGAGCAGCCGCACGAGCGATGGCCCCTCGATGCCGATGTGATCGGCGAGCGTGACCTGACGCACCGCCGAGCCGAGCCGGCTTGCGGTCAGAAGCGGTGTCGCGCACGCTTCGGAGACGTTGAAGGCCGCGAGCACACCGTGACTCGTGCGCCGCCACTTTCTGGCGGCGACGACCAGCGTGCTGCTGACGGTGCGGCGCAAGGCATCGAGATTCGACATGGCCGGTATTGTATTTCCAAAATATTCGTTAGCAAACTATTGATTTTGGAAATCGTGGCCGAACCGGAGCAGTCTGCGGTGCGAATCACGCAACCAGCCCGATCCGCACCGTGCGCGCCAGATCGTCGAGCTGGAACGGCTTGCGCAGGATCGTGCAATGCTTGACTGCGAGATCGGAAATGTTCACGTCCGCATAACCGGTCGCGAGGATCACCGGAAGATCGGCACGCAGCTTGCGCGCCGCGGCGATCACGTCGATGCCGTTCATGCCCGGCATCGCGAAGTCGACCATCAGCAGATCGGGATGATCGTCGACGAGGCGGTCGAGGCCCGCCTGGCCGTCGGCGGCCTCGGTCACCGTATAGCCGAGCATGCGCAACGATTCAACGAGCATCGCGCGCACCTCGTTGTCGTCCTCGACCACGAGCACGTGCTTGTCACCGGCTGCGTTCGCTTCCGCGTCGGACTCCGCTTCGTTGTGCGCGAGCACCCGCTCGCGCATCGGCAGCCAGATCTGCACCGTGGTGCCGGTGCCTTCTTCGCTGAAGATGCGCGCGGTGCCGCCCGCCTGCCTCGCGATGCCATACACCTGGCTCAGGCCGAGCCCCGTGCCCTTGCCGACAGGCTTGGTCGTGAAGAACGGATCGAACACGCGCGACAGGACGTCGGGCGGAATGCCTTCTCCGGTATCGGTGACTTCGATCACGACGTAGCGGCCTTGCTTCAGCGTCTGGTCGGGCGCATCGCGCAGGGTCACGTGAATGTCGAGGCGGCCGCCATCCGGCATCGCGTCGCGAGCGTTGATCGCGAGATTGAGCACCGCGAGCTCGAGCTGATTCGCGTCGGCCCGGGTCCACATTTCATTACGCTCGAAGTCGTTGCCATAGCGGATGCTGGAGCCGAGCGACACCGCGATGATGTCGCGCATGCCTTGCAGCAGCGCGACCACGTCGATCGCTTTCAGATTCGGGTTGCTGTTGCGCGAGAAGGTCAGCAGCTGGCCGGTCAGTTTCGCGCCGCGCTCGGTCGCACGTTTGACGGTGGCGGCCATGCCGCGCAGGCGTTCGTCGCCGCTCACGCGCGCGATCAGTTCCGCGTTCACCATGATCACGTTCAGCAGATTGTTGAAGTCGTGCGCGATGCCGCCAGTCAGCTGGCCGAGCGCCTCCATCTTCTGCGATTGCACGAGCACGGCCTGCACCTTCGCGCGTTCGTGGATCTCGGCCATCAGCCGGTCGTTGGCTGACGCGAGTTCGTGCGTGCGCGCGGCGATGCGGCTTTCCAGCGAATCGTTCAGCTGCTCCAGCGCGTCCTGTGCCTCGATGCGCTCGGCAAGCAGCCGTCGCGATTCATATTGCCGCCCGCGGGCGCGCAACGATGACGCGACCGCGCGCCGCAAGGTTTCCGAATTGAGCGGACGTTCGAGCACGACGACGTTGCCGAGCCGTTCGAGCACTTCGAGCCCGCGCGTCGAGCGATGGCCGATGCTGCGCGCGGCGAGCAGGATGAACGGGAAGTCGGACCATGCGGGCTGGCGTTCGAGCCACGCAAAGAGGCCCGAGCCGTGGCCGTTCGCGAGCGCTTCCTCGGTGAGCAGCGCGGTGCCCGCGCCGGCGTCGAGCTCGCTGGTGAGCGCGTCGGCGTCGTCGCAGGTCACGCAGGCGCGTGCGTCGTTGTGCAGCACAGCGGCGATCACTTCGGCGTCGCGGCCGAACGGTGCGAGGATGAGGACGCGCTGCTCCATCGCTTACTGTCCCGACGTGTCGATCAGATTCGCCGCACCGAGCATCGCGGTGCTGCCGCGATACGAGGGCAGGCCCGACAGCACGCCCTCGAAGTCACGCAGCGCTTCGCCGACCTCGACGCCTTTGGTGCCGAGGCGGAACTGGCGGATCGTGCGTTCATGATCGTTCGCGCGGCTCTTGACGGCGGTTACCGCGGTCAGCACTTCGCCGTGATGCTCGAAGTAGCGGAACAGCACGACCACGTCGCTCAGATAGCTGATGTCGACCTCGGTCTGCACCTCGCCGATGATGCCGTGCTGCCCGAGCACGAGCATCGTGACCACGCCCTGCTGATTCAGATAGCCGAGCAGCTCGTGCATGTGCAGCAGCAGGAAGCGCTCGCCGGGTATCGCCTGCAGATAGGCGTTCAGGCTGTCGACCGCGACATAGCGCACACCTTCGTTTTCGACCGCGTTGCGCACGTCGCTCGACAGCTCGCCCGGCGAAATTTCCGCGGGATCGATCTGGCGCAGCGTCAGCAGGCCGCTGTCGACATGCGGTGCGAGATCCATGCCGAGCGACGCGCAGCGCGTGACCAGGGTGCTGAGAGTTTCGTCGAACACGTAGTACGCGCAGCGGTCGCCGCGTTCGAGCGCGGCAAGCAGGCACGACACGACGGTGGTGGTTTTGCCGACCCCCGACGGGCCGATGATCAGCGAATTGGTGCCGGGAACGAGGCCGCCGCCGAGCAGCGCGTCGAGGCCGGACGTGCCGGTGCTCATCGGGCTCGTGCCGAATTCGCGGTGATGCTCGGCGGCGACGAGGCGCGGATAGACGCGCAGACCGCCGGTGTTCAGCGTGAAGTCGTGATAGCCCTCGCGGAACTTGATGCCGCGCATCTTCGCGATGCGCAGACGCCGGCGGTTGCCGCCGTAATCGTGGGCAATGTTGTCGAGGCTGATCACGCCGTGCACGATGCTGTGAAGCTGAATGCCGGAGGCGCTGGCCGACGTGTCGTCGAGCAGCAGCACCGTGCATGCGCGCGTCGAGAAATGGTGCTTGAGCGCGAGAATCTGCCGACGGTAGCGCAACGGGTTCTCCGCCAGCAGACGCAGTTCTGACAAGCTGTCGAGCACGACGCGCGCGGGTTTCAGTTCGTCGACGTGTTCGATCACGTTGCGCACGCTTTCGCCGAGTTCGACTTCGGCCGGGTGCAGCACGCTCTGTTCGTATTGCGGTTCGAGCCCTTCTTCGGGCAGCTGTTCGAGTATCTTGAAGCGGCTCAGATCCCAGCCGTGGCTCGCGCCGATCGCGAGCAGTTCGGCACGGGTTTCGGACAGCGTGACGTAAAGACCGGTCTGCCCTTCGTCGAGGCCCTTGAGTAAGAATTGCAATGCCAGGGTCGTTTTGCCCGTGCCTGGCGCACCCTCTACGAGGTACATGCGGTTCGGCGTAAGACCACCGCCGAGGATGTCGTCGATTCCTGCGATGCCCGACAATAAGCGGGCGGGGGTGGGGGCGGCGGTGGTAGTCGACATGATGGTTGCAATGACGTCGGCAGTGGCTTTGATCGGAAGCGGCGTGATGTTGCGGCCGGTATGGCGCCACGCAATTTGTGTGCCGTCCTGCGCCGCCTGCGTGGTGGGGGTTCGCGCGCATGGGCATGAAGCGTGCTGTTGAGGGTGGCTCGCTGCGAGCTTTTTTCAGCAGCCCTCTGGAAGCTTCACGCGCAACATGAAAACCTATCGACTCTCCGCTATCACGCTTACCGCGGCATCGCTCGTTGCGCTGCTGCCGGTCGGCGCATCCGCCGACGACAGCCCCAGACCTTGCGGCGCGCTCAAACGGATCGTCGCCGCGGCGCCGGACGGCTTCACCTCGCTGACGCCCGACGACGGCAAAGGCGTCGCGCAACCCTATGGCGACGACGCGCAATGTTCAGCCGCGCATCGTAGTTTCCGGTGCACTTGGACACCGCATCAGGCGGCGGGCTCGAACGGGGATGCATTGGAAGCGGTCGCGGCCGACATCGCGTCGTGCCTGCCCGATGCAACGCACGATCAGAATTCGCCGGGACGTCAGCACTTTTATCTCGGCGCGAAGGATCGACGCACCGAAATCACGCTGACTCCCGAGGGGGCGAACCGCTTGCGGCTCGTGGTATCGGGCAGGTAAGCGGCGGTTCCGTTCAGGCGGTGGCGGCCGGCCACCATGACCAGCCGCGTCGCGAGTGGCGCAAATCGACGACCGACAGCGGCGTGATCTCGATGCGACAGAACACGGTTGGCGATGCGCCGAGGGCATGCACGATTGCCGCTCGCAGAAGCGTTGCGTGGGTGATCGCGACGATGGTTCGACCGTGTGCAGAGGCCGCGAAGCCTGCTTCGTTGACCGCGTTGCATGAGCGTACGTCTGCCTGTTGCGCGTCGAGCCACTCTCCGACCCGCCGCACGACTCGATCGAACGATTCACCCCCGGGCGGTGCTGCGTCGGGCTCGCGCGTCCAGGCGGCGAGTTCGCGGGGGGCTTCGTCGGCAATGTCCGCGAGGCGCTGGCCGCGCCATTTGCCATAGTCGATATCCGCCAATGCGTCGGCAGGCGTGGCGCTCAGACCGAGCGCGGCGACCGTTTCGCGGGCGCTGGCGGCGGGGCTGGTGAATACGGTGGCGTCGGCCGGAAGCGCGAGACGGGCGCGCGCCGCTTCGGCTTCGGCGCGGCCGCGCGCGTCGAGCGGATCGTCGGCGGGGAAGCGGCCCGCGCGCTGCGCGGCCGTTGCCGCATGGCTCACCAGTAATAGTCGCGTATCCATTCTTTGCGTTAGCGCCTCATTCGCACTTGCCTGCGTGGCTTGACGGGCTCGCGGCGTGCGTTGCGCGTTGCGGCGTAGCCCTCGCCGTCGCGGAAGCCGCAGTTTAGCGCGTAGAATACCGACACTGCGAAGCACGGAAGCCGGTGAGAGCCCGGCGCGGTCGCGCCACTGTAATCGGCCTTGCAATCCACAAGAGCCGAAAGCCAGACCTGAGCTTCGCACCATTCCTCTGCAATCGACTATCGGGGCGCGTTACCCCAGGAGATGTCCATCATGACCAAAGCTGTTTTCGATCGCGCCGCGCAACCGGCGGTCCAGCCCACTCCCATTCCCTTGCGTGAACTGCTGCCGTGGGTCGTGTTCGGCGGCTTGCTGCTGTTGTTCGCGCTTTACTTCGTTGGTGCGGAACAGGGTGCGACGTCGCTCGTGCCTGGCATGTACGTGCATGAGTTCGTGCACGACGGCCGCCATCTGCTTGGCTTTCCCTGCCACTAACGGAGTTCAACATGGTAGGTAAATTGTTGGTGCGCGGGATGCTCGCGGGCATCGTCGCGGGCTTGCTCACGTTCGCGTTCGCGCGAATCGTCGGTGAACCACAGGTCGATCAGGCGATTTCATTCGAAGAGAAAGCGGCCGCCGCGCGCGGCGAGGCGCCCGAGCCCGAAATCGTGAGCCGTGAGACGCAGGCTGGCCTCGGCCTGCTGACTGGCGTGGTCACGTATGGCGCGGCATTCGGCGGTCTGTTCTCGCTGGTGTTTGCTTATGCGTATGGACGCGCGGGTTCGTTGAGCGTGCGCGCGCTGTCCGCGTGGCTCGCGCTTGGCGCGTTCATCGCCATCGTGGTCGTGCCGAATATCAAGTATCCGGCCAATCCGCCGTCGGTCGGTGATCCGGACACGATCGGCGCGCGCACGGGCCTGTTCTTTCTGATGATCGCGATTTCGCTCGCGACGATGGTGTTTTCACTGAAGGTGCGGCGCCGCGCGGCGGCGAAGCTGGGTGCATGGAACGGCTCGATCGTCGCGGGGCTCGTATTCGTCGTGATCATCGCGGCCGTACAACTGTCGATGCCGGTCATCAATGAAGTGCCGGCCACGTTCCCGGCCGTGCTGCTGTGGAAGTTCCGCGTCGCGGCGATCGGCATGCAGGTGGTCATGTGGACGACGATCGGGCTGTTGTTCGGCGCGATGGTCGAGCGCAGTGCTTTTATGCGTACGAATGCGCGGGTGACGATGAAGTCCGCCTGAATAGGACGGTGACGCGTGGCCGCGCAAGCGGCGACGCTTCGCGCGCAACGCGCGAGAATGGTTTTGGATCAAGTACTTGGCGCGGTTGTGGAGCGGTTATCCACAGCCTTGCGAACATTTTCTGTGGAAAAGCTGCTTAACGGCTTTTCGCAACTCCACTCGACGCGGCGCCTAGGGGAATCCAATTGGACGCCTAACTAATTCAAGTTGTACGCGGCGCTGCTCAATTTTTAAGCTCTTCAACTTTTTAAAATAATTTGTGAGAAGGGTATTGACGCGGCGCGGACCGCTCTCCATAATCTCGCTTCTCTGCTGCAGACGCAGCGACGCAAACGAAGCGGTGCCGGGTGGTGGTTCAGGTGCTGCGGGTTGGGCGGATCGATCTTTAAAAACTAACAGCCGATAAGTGTGGGCGCTTGATGCGGAATGCGGCGGTGGATCCGTATGGATCTGCTGCAAGGCACAAGTATCAGAAGCCTCACACAGTATTAGAGGAAGGTTTATCTGTCGAAAGACGGATTGATCATCGTCAGTACGTTGAGTGAGCGACCGGGTTCGAAAGAGCCCGAAAACAGTAACAGGTTTGAACTGAAGAGTTTGATCCTGGCTCAGATTGAACGCTGGCGGCATGCCTTACACATGCAAGTCGAACGGCAGCACGGACTTCGGTCTGGTGGCGAGTGGCGAACGGGTGAGTAATACATCGGAACGTGTCCTGGAGTGGGGGATAGCCCGGCGAAAGCCGGATTAATACCGCATACGCTCTGCGGAGGAAAGCGGGGGATCTTTCGGGACCTCGCGCTCAAGGGGCGGCCGATGGCAGATTAGGTAGTTGGTGGGGTAAAGGCCTACCAAGCCGACGATCTGTAGCTGGTCTGAGAGGACGACCAGCCAC